>JBAXOP010000001.1:0-95687 GCA_037133195.1 Verrucomicrobiota bacterium
GGCAAAAAAAGCACAAAAAAAGGCAATCTAACGACCATCTAAGAAACTCGGGTTAGGCGTTCCATTAGGCACGCCATCCGCACTTTGGCATGCGGTTTGAACGCCACTGCGCGTAGATCAATTGTGATCAAAGTGAAATTGCCAAGCAAAAGGCCCTGCAACTCGTTGAGTTACAGGGCCTTAATTCCCAAGGGATGGCGGAGCGGACGGGGCTCGAACCCGCGACCTCCAACGTGACAGGCTGGCGCTCTAACCAACTGAGCTACCGCTCCATCCTCGTTCGGGTGGCGCGCAAACTAGGGGGCGATCCGCGCGGGTGCAACACCTAATTTTGCAAAAAGAGATTTTTTTTCGCTTTATGACAATGCCTCGACAGTCGCATCGAGCGAGGCGACGTCCTCGATGGAATGGACGGTGAGGGATTTATCGATTTTTCCGAGGAGGCCGGCGATGACTTTGCCGGGCCCGAGTTCGAGGAAATCGCGGTGGCCGAGGGAAATGAGCTTGTGGATCGACTCCGTCCAACGCACCGAGCCGGTGACCTGGCTTTCGAGCGAGTGGCGGATTTCGGCGGGCTCGCTCACCACGCTGGCGGAGAAATTGCAGACGACGGGCATGCTGGGCGGCTGGATGGAAACTGCGGCGAGCTGCACGGCGAGGAGATCTTTGGCGCTTTGCATCAGGCGCGAGTGATAGGCACCGGCAACGTTGAGTTTGATGGCACGGCGAATCCCAAATTCCTTGGCCTTCGCCAGCGCCGTATCTATCCCGCTCACCGTGCCGGAAAGCACGATTTGCCCAGGGGCGTTGAAATTGGCGACATCGACGTCGGCCGCCGCCGCCAGCGCGCGGACTTGTTCTTCCTCGCCGCCGATGAGCGCCGCCATCGTCCCCTGGGTGGCGAGACAGGCGGCTTCCATAAATTCGCCGCGGCGGGCGACTAGCCGCAGTCCGTCCTCGAAAGTAAATGTACCGGCGGCGACGTGGGCGGTGAATTCGCCGAGTGAGAGGCCGGCGGCGGCTACCAATTGGAGTTGCGGCAAGCGCTCGCGAAGCAAGGCCAGAGCCATCAAGCCGTGGAGAAAGAGAGCGGGTTGGCAGCGCGATGTCTTGGTGAGTTCCTCTTCGGGACCCTCAAACATGATGTCTGAAATGGAAAATCCCAGAACCGCATCGGCCCGCACGGCCAATTCGCGGGCGGTGGCTGACGCACCCGCCCAATCTTTACCCATACCCACTCGCTGTGCGCCTTGACCGGAAAATAAAACAACAATTTGGCTCATGTCGCCAGAGGTCTAGGCCAATGCCGCCACCTTGAAAAGCCAGAAATGCGCCTTATTTCGGCTGCCGTCCTAGTCAGCCGCAAGCGCATGGGGGGCTCAAACCCCATAATGACTGGTATTGTGTGTGCGGGTTAAACCATACCCTCCCCGGGTTCCGGGCTTCTGACTCACTTGGTCCGGATGAGAATGGTAGCGCGCGACGATCTTACCCGTCGTCGCGCTGAAGCAACGCTCATGAACCGAGCCTTCGGTACGTACTCATGGGCCGTTATTCCGCTATTTTACCCCAATTTCTGGGAATTATACTCACTAGCCGCTAATAATAGCTGCCTTGAATCCCTTTTTTATCATCAGTCCTGGGCTGCCAATCTACGAAAAAATAAGTAATTCATGGAATTAATGGTTGACATTTTTCCCGTTTTCTAAATTCTTCGCGTTGCCCAGCCGACGTTATATCGTGATTTTTACGCAATTGCCCCCGCGTTCAGTTCGTTCCAATCAGTAGTTTTACCATCACCGCCCTCCTCGGTTCCTCCCATTCAATTTTTCCACCTCTCTTTTTTCAGACTTTCCGATTTCAGCCTTTCAGCCTTTCAGCCTTTCAGCCTTTTCTTCCATGAAACCTCCCCGCTTCTCTCGCGCTTCCTCGTTCGCCCTCGCTATCGCTTCACTGCTCGCCGCTGGGGTGGGACAGGCGACTACACTTTATTGGGATGGCAACAGCACGACCACTGGTGCGGGTACTACACCTACCGGCACTTGGGGAACTAGCGCCTACTGGAGCACGGATTCCGCAGGCACGGCAGCCACGGCAGCATACACAGCTAACAGCGATGTTGTGTTTTTCGCAGGGAGCGACTCAACTGGTGCTGTCATCACTCTAACTAGTACTGTAAATGCGGCCAGCCTCAAATTTGAAGAAGGCGACACAACTATCAAAGGCACCAGTGGGATCATCACAACGGGTGGTAACGTCACCGTCAATAGCGGGGCGAGCGCCGTGATTGGCAGCACTACTACCACCAAGATCGCCGGGGTTGCCGGTTTAACCAAGCTCGGCCTGGGCACGCTCACTCTTAACGGAACAGCAACCAATACGTTTACGGGCGGGCTGAATCTTAATAGCGGCACGCTGGTCTTGGATTTCGCGAACATTGCCGCGAGCACGTCCCTCATCACCAACACCAACGTCCTCACACTCAGCGGCGGCGCTTTGACCATCAAGGGCAAAGCAAGCGCCGTCACCGCCCAGACATTGGGTAACGTCACCGTTAATGCCGGAGGTGGCCAGATTCTAATCAACCCGAGCACAAGCACTAGCACGACTTTGACCCTTGGCACCCTCACTACCAACGCCGGCGGAAGTTTCTTGCTGGGTAGGAACGCCACAAGCGGCACCGCCACGATCACCACCACCACTAACAAGGATGCAACAGACATCTATGGCGGACGCACGGTGTATTTCAACGGAACCGCTAATACCGGCTACGATTGGGCGACTTCCTCGGGGTCTTCTGGTACATACACTTTATCTGGGTTACCGTCAGTGTCCTACACGGCGCTGCTTACCTCAGGTGGCGTATCAACGACGAACTGCAAATCAGGTGGCGCGACATTGATAGCTAGTGAAACGATCAACAGTCTTAAACTTGAAATTCCAACCAGTGATTTGGTGCTAGGTGGGAACACCCTTACGATCGCGAGCGGCGGACTGCTCATGACGGGAACGACAGCCAGAAGCATAACTGGCACAGCCGCCACCGGGCTGAAGGGCAGCGCCAGCGACGGATTGATCGTCCAACAATACAACAGCGGCGGCCTGACGATTTCTGCGGTGATTGGCGACAACACCGGAGCCACCGCCCTCACAAAGGCTGGAACCGGTCAGCTTACTCTCACTGGTGCTAACACGTACACCGGAATCACCTACATTAACGCCGGGGTTCTTCAGCTCGGCAACGGCGGCGCGACAGGGTCGCTCAACTCAGGCAGCAACGTCAGCATCGCAGCAAGCGGAACATTGGCTTTCAACCGGAATGGCCCCCTCACACAGAGCGCCGATTTTGGTGCTATCTCAGGCGCGGGGGGCATCACCCAAGTTGGCACCGGCACCACGATCCTAAGTGCCATCAACACCTACACGGGCAGCACCGCCATCACAAGTGGCGTATTAAAGTTTGCCACTCAGACGTCGCTTTACAACAATGTATCCTCAAATTGGAATGCGACAAATATCAGCGTGGGAAATGGGGCTACCGCCTTGTTTAATGTTGGGGGTACAGGAGAATTCACGTTAAGCGATATTAATACACTTAAAGGTCTGGGTTCAGCCACGGGCGGCTTCATCTCTGGATCTATTCTCGGTTTGGACACCACGAACACCACCAATTTTATCATTGACACGGCTATCGCCAATACCAACAGTGGTAGTAACAAACTTGCATTAACCAAGTATGGCACCCACACTCTGACTCTTGCTGCAGCTAATACATACTTTGGCGACACTCGGATCATTGATGGAACTCTTGCATTATCCAGTGTAAATGCACTTTCAAATTCCACTCTGGATATGGCAGGCGGGGACGGTGGATCAGTGAGTTACGCGACCTCCGATGGTACCACTTACAATATTGGTGGGCTCAAGGGAAGCCGTCCACTAAGTGCTGGCGGGAACACGCTTAGTATCGGGTCTAACAATATAAGCACTGCTTATTCTGGCAATCTGACTAATGGCAGTGAAGGTACTGGAGCCCTGACCAAGGTCGGGTCGGGCATTCTCACTCTCTCAGGCGATAATACTTATAACGGCGCGACCAGAATCACCTCAGGGATGGTACAGTTCTCTTACTCGAAATCTCTGTACCATGGAACTGATTTATCGTGGACTGATACCAATACCAACATCATCGTGACATCTGGTGCCACGGCAGCCTTCAACGTTGATGATGCCGATGGAACCACGCGGTTTAGCGCCGCTAATCTCGGTGTAATCCTAGGTTTAGGTACAGATACGGGCGGCTTCAAGTCTGGTTCATTCATTGGCTTGGATACCACCAATGCCAACGCTGGTAACTTTACGTACAACACCAAAATCGCTAATACGAACGGTGATGCGAACGTCCTGGGCCTGACCAAACTAGGCACCGGGATTTTGACCCTTGGAGGTGCCAATTCATACACTGGTAACACAAGTGTTGAGAGCGGGACTCTTAGATTGACTTACGGGACCGATGAGGTCGGTTATTCGGCCATAGGCACTGGTAGCGTTGTGGTTGCCGATGTGGCGACACTCGACCTTTCGAACAGCATCTCAATCACGGACAAATCCATGACATTTGTGGGTCTTGGTGTTTCTGGCTCCTTTGGCGCGCTGCGTAATTTCTCTGGTGATAACATCATCGACGGGACTGCTACAATTTCAATCGGGAACGGGGCCACTACCACTACTGAGTTTAATGCATACGCTGGATCACTTACGATTAGCGGTGGCAATGGTGCGAATATAACCGTAAAGAGTGGCGTGAATGTGGCCCAGACACTGCAACTGAACGGAATTGCGACTGGAACTATTTCCAGGGTTATAGCGAACGGGACATCAAACGGGACATCAGTACTGCTGGGGGTAACCAAAGCCGATTCTGGTACTTGGACGTTCACGGAGGCCAACACCTACACCGGACCCACGCAAGTCAAGAATGGCACACTTATCCTTTCCGGTGGTGATGATCGGATTTCCAGTACGGGTTCAGTCGTTCTGGGCGACACGTCAACCAGCGGGAAATTGATTCTCGGCAATTCTTCTGCGGCAATCAATCAGACACTGGCCGGACTTACCTCAACGGGTAATGCAGGTAGTGTTGTGGGCGCGCACGCAACGGATAACTCCGTGCTCACCCTCAATATTGCTGCCGATATGAGCTTTGGCGGAGTTTTGGGTGGTACAGGTACATACGAGAATAACCTGGCTTTGACTAAGACCGGCAGTGCCGTCATGACACTCACCGGAGCTAATACCTATGCCGGACCTACCACGGTTGGCTCCAGCGGTGGTGAGAACTCTTTAGGGGGGACCTTACAGTTGAGTGGGTCTGGAAAGATCAGCACCGCCGCGACGACTGTTTATGGCGGCACGCTCAATCTTAACGGAGCCACGCAGACAATCACCACCCTCGCGCTTGGCGAGGGCGCTTCTGGAAGTTCGGCGACAGTTTCCATAGGCTCTGGGCAGCTCAATCTGGGCGGTAATGTAACCTATACTGCAACTAACGACCCTGACGGAGCAGTGATTTCCGGCACTGGCAAACTCACGCTGGGGGCAGATCGGAGTTTTATTGTGGGTGATTCCGCGAACACCACGGCAGACCTGACTGTCTCGGCCATCATCCAGAACAATTCCAACGTCGGGGTCACCACGGCACGCAGCATCACGAAGTCCGGTGCTGGCACGCTGGTCTTTTCGGGTGCCAACAACTATTCCGGCAACACCACGATCAGTGCTGGGACGCTGAGTTTAGTTGGTAGTGGGAGCTTCAACAACAGCCCCGTCATCACCGTAGGAACCACCGGATCTGAAGGGACCGTGCTTGATGTGACAGCAAAGACCGACGGGTTCACAGTTCTCAATGGCCAGACCCTCAAGGGAATAGGCACAGTGAATGCCAATAACGGAGGAGAGACGCTCGGGACGGTCGTCATCAGCGGCACCCACGCCCCAGGTAACAGCGTGGGCGTTGAAACCATTGATGGCAATGTGCAGTACACCGGCCCGTCGTCTATCTTTGAATGGGAACTCAACACAGGAGCCATGGGAACACGGGGCTCTTTGGCCGGCGCTGGCGGCTATGATGGCGTCAACGTATCGGGAACCGTCACGGGGACCAGTCCTACGGCCGATGCAATCTTCAAGGTGGTGCTTCTCGCGGGTTCTTACGGCGACGGGTTTTGGACTACGAGCCACCAATGGGATAACATCTTCACCGGACTTGGTGGCAGTACCCCGAAGGCAGGCTGGACAGCGGCCTTCGGCAGTATCGCTTGGTATGCGGGTTCGACGAATGTTACGAGCGACACTATCACCGGTTACTTCAGCTTTACCCCTGCCACAGGCACGGCAACTGGCAACACCCTTTACTGGACTGCAGTGCCGGAGCCGAGCAGTGCGCTGGCGGGGCTGTTGTTATGTGCGGGTCTGTTGCGGCGGAGAAGGTGAGGAGGTGGAGAAATTTTGGATTTTGAATTGAAGAGAAGCATTGCGCCGGGCATCACGGGATACGGCGAAGGGAATGCAACATCGAACCGAAGAGGGCGAAAGGAATAGGTGGCATGGCGCGGCTTTTGCGGATGCTTTGGATGGGATATTTTCACCATTTGCAACTTCGGAGAAGTTGTAAATGGAATCTTACTTATGATTCCATTTCAGACCGGAATTCAGGGTGTGCAATGATATTATCGGCAGATTAGTGCTGGAAAATGGCAACTTTTGTGGAACATCCGGGTTTCACTGCTGCGCTAATCAAGCCGACCCTCGAATTATTATGAAACAAAAACTGCATTATTTCCAATTGTTTCCGGTGCTAGCCGCCGGATTGCTGTCCTTATCTATAAGCACGCAGGCGCAGGACGTTGGGCGTGAGCCTGGCTTGGGGGATGCCCCCAAGGACCAGTCCGCCCCTGAGCGCGTTGCGCTACCCGCCGATCCAACACGTCATACTCCCGCCCAGCCGAACTGGCACCAAGGCCAACAACGCCCGCTCGTCAGGCCCAACGCAACCGGTAACCAGGAACGCCCGGCTGTCTCACCCCATCAGCAGGCCCAGCCCAATCCGGAGGTTTCACGCCCCCACCAAGTTGCCCAGCCTGCACCGGCGGCCCCACAACAGCCGCTGGCGCGGCCCAATCCGGCGGCAGTTCGCCCCCACCAAGTGGCCCAGCCCGCACCGGCGGCCCCACAACAGCCGCTGGTGCGGCCCAATCCGGCGGCAGTTCGCCCCCACCAAATAGCCCAGCCCGATCAGGCAACCCCACAGCAGCCGCTGGTCCGGCCAAACATTCAAGGGGCGCAAGCGGGGGCGATGTTCCAAGGCCGCGTCCAGCGCGGATGGGGGCCGCAAATCAGCCAATCTAATACCGCGGTGCCGCCACAGCAGATGGGCCGGAATCATGGCCAAGGTGGCCAAAATCGCCTGATGTTCCAGCCCCGCATGCGGAACACATGGGGCCCCCAAATGGGCCAACCTCAATTTGCCGGAGCACCGCAACGGATGGGCCGCCGTCTGAGCCAAGGGATCCAAAATCGCTTGGCGTTCCAATCGCACATGCGTGGTGCGTGGGGCCCGCAAATGGCTCGGCAACACAAGCAGGTCGGCCAAAACCGGCTGATGTTCCAAGGTCGCACACGTAGCGGATGGGGCCCGCAAATAGGCCAAGCCCAATTCGGCGGAGTGCAGCAACGGATGGGCCGCGGTCTGGGCCAAGGTATCCAAAATCGTTTGGCATTCCGAGCCCGCATGCGCGGTGCATGGGGTCCGCGAATGGGCCAATCTCAGGTTGCTGGACAGCATCAGCGGATGAGCTGCGAGCAGATGCAAGGATGTCAGACATGTCCGATGATTCAACAGCCCGCACGCGGTGCATGGGGTCCGCAAGTTGGCCAACCCCAGTTGGCGGCACCGGCGAAGCGGATGGTTAGCCCTAACACACCACAAGCTCAAGCGATGCCCGGGGCCCCGGTGGAAAACTCGCCGGTGGCTCGGATTCGCCATTTGCGCGTGGCTGCCGAGCAATTGACGGCAGCGGGTTATCCCGAGTATGCCGCCAAGGCCCGTGAGGTGATCAGCCGCCTCGAAGGGGAACTCAAACAGTCCAAGCCGGCAACCCCACCGCCGGCCAACAAAAAAGCCACTTGTTGCGACGACGCTCCTCAGAAGGTCAAGCCGCAAGCCAAGCCGGAAGCCAAGGTGCAAGCCAAGCCTGCTCTGGATGCCAACACCGCCATGCTTAACGAAATGCGCAAACTCAGTAAGCAAATCGAACAGCTCAACGGGCGCATGCAGAAGCTCGAGGCCCGCGGCCCGCAGTAAATACCTCCATGTAGCGAGTGACGACGTTACTGTCGTCGTAAGGAGCGACGACTTTACTGTCGTCGTGCGGAAGCACTGGTTTCATGAAGCGAGCCTTTGGCGTTCATTCATGGGCCGCGCTTACGCTACCACCACAGGAATGTGGTGCCTCCTTTATGTGTGACCTCAGCGACCACGAATGAAGAGGCACTTGCGGACTCTGCCGGATTCGCATTTTTGTGCAGTGATGCGACATTCCTGCCCACTCTCATTTCGTGAGAATCGGGCAATTCGTGGTTTCTATTTCGAAATTTTGCAACTGCTAGTGGTGCGTCCGTGCGGTTCTTCCTACTAGAAAAACACTTGCAAGCGCTGGACCGCGCTGCCTTGATGGTCGGCGATGGTTCACGCAGTTCGCGCGCTGGTAATGGTTTTTTTTGTGATGGCCGCAATGCGGGCGGAGGCATCGCGTCCCAACGTGGTGCTGGTTTTAACGGATGATCAGGGTTACGGCGATTTATCATCGAGCGGCAACCCGCAGTTACGTACGCCAAACCTCGACCGCCTGCGGGCTGCTGGCACGGATTTTTCCCGCTGCATTGCGGCCCCAAACGGGGCGGCCACCCGTGCAGAGATTTTGAGCGGCAAACATGAATTTCGTTGCGGCGTAAGCCACCGGGTGGCGGGACGCAATCTGATCCGCCCGGATGTGCCGCTGTTGCCGGAATCGCTGCGAGCCGCAGGCTATCGTACGGCAATTATCGGCAAATGGGACCTCGGCGAAGCATTTCCCTGCCGCCCAGAGGACCGCGGGTTCGAGGACGTGCTAGTCTTTGGCGGCGAGGGCATAGGCCAAACCCAGGACCACTGGGGCAATAGGTACGTCGATCCATGGCTCCGTCGCCAGTCCGGATGGCAAAAGACCACAGGCTATTGCACGCAGGTGTTTATCAATGAGGCGAAACGGTGGCTCGCCGCACGCGCCGCCGAGCAACACGCGTTTTTCCTCTGCCTCGCCCTCAATGCGCCTCATGCCCCATACGATGCACCGGTCGGCAGCGCGGCCCCTTTCCTCAAAGCCGGCTTATCGGAACCCACCGCCTCATTTTATGCCATGATCGAGGACCTCGATGCGCGGATCGGCGACTTGCTGGCAGAATTGGATCGGCTCGACCTATCATCCAATACCATCGTGGTATTTCTCGGCGTCAACGGCTCGGCCATCGGTGCCTGGAACGCGGGCATGCGCGGCATCAAGGGGAGCCCGGACGAAGGCGGCGTGCGCGTCCCTGCCTGCTGGCGCTGGCCCGGTAAATTTGCCGCCAAACGTGTGGTGGACGCACTCATATCGCCGCTCGACATATTTCAGACCATTGCGGGTTGTTGTGCGGTAGCGCTGCCGCCTGGCTGGAGCGGCGATGGGCTGGATCTCTCGTCGGCATTGCTCGGCCAGGCGGAGTTTCCAAGGGAGCGCTTGCTTTTCACGCACATCGGGCAGTGGCCCGGCGATGATCCGCCGGAGCGCTACCGCTCGCAGGGTTTTGCCGTGCGCGATTCGCGCTGGTTGCTCAGCGGTTTGGAGTTATTCGATATGGCAGCCGATCCGGGCCAACAGACGAATCTTTTCGAGCAGCAACCCGCTGAGGTGACCCGTCTGCTCAGCGCCTACGGCACTTGGTGGAACAGCATCCGCGACACCGCCCGCGAACCGGTCCGCTACGTCATCGGCGACCCCCGTCAGCCAGTGGTCCGACTCACCGCCGCCGATTGGTGGCCAAGCCGTGAACGGCCCGGCGCGGCCTCGGCTGCGAGTGTCGCCAGTCAGACAGCCATCCGCGCCAAGTTGCAGGCCCTCACCGATGGCGCAGCCACCGCGGAAACCTCGGGTCTGTGGAAACTCCGCGTTGCATCCCCAGGCCATTACCGAATCTCCATCGCAACCCTTCCCGCTGAGGCTGATCCCGCAGAACAAGCGAAAATTGGCCAGCTCAAGGCCGGCCGTATCCACCTGCGCACCGGTAAGCGCGAACTGCAAATGGACCTGCGCAAGGGGGCCACCGCCGCTACTCTGGAACTCGACTTGGCAGCCGGCGAACTGGATTTGGAAGCTTGGTTCACCGGCCAATGGCCTGACGAACGCATCCTCGGTGCCTGCTTCGCGCAAATCCAGCGCCTCGGCGATCGTAAGCTCCCCGAACTCGAATTGGATATCCACACAATCCCGAAAAAATAGCGCGACTTTCCTGCATCAGGACGGTTGAATCGCCCGACTGGTTATAACTATCAATTAAATTCACCATGAAATCTCCCTGGATATTCCCCGCCGCAGCACTCGTGTTAGGAGCCGCGGGCGGTTTCCTCGCCGGCAAAGGTGCCACCCCTACCGCTGCCGCTTCCCAAGACGAGAATCAGACATCTCGCATGCGCTCGGCGAGCCGTCCGGCCACCCCCAACTCCGATGCCAAGCATGGTTCCAGCCGCAACCGCAGCTTGGCTGAAATCATGCACACACCCGGCCAAACCGACCGGATCCAAGCACTCATCAATTTTTATGGTGGGTTGACGCCAACCCAACTCGAAGCGGAAGCCGCCAAGCTCGAGGACTTGCCGATGGGCGAGCGCATCATGGCCTCGTTCCTGCTATTTGGGAAATGGGCGGAGACCGATCCAACGGCCGCCATGGCCTATACCCAGAAGATGGGCTTTACGGGGAATTTCATCCGGCCCACCGTGTTGCAAGCATGGGCGAGCAAGGAACCCGAGGTCGCTGCTAAGTACTATACCGAAAATAGCCGCCAATTTGCCATGATGGGCATGATGGGCGGCGGGCGCGGCCCCATGGGAGGCGGCGGTGCCTCGACCATCGCCACCGAATGGGCACGCCAAGATCCGGCTGGCGCATTTGCTTGGGCCGGTTCTTTAACCGGCAACGAAAAAGGCTCGGCCATGACTTCGGTGATCGGTGAGATCGCCAACACCGATCCCAAAAAAGCGGCTGCCATGGTGGCCGGCATGGATGCTGCCAGCCAAGGGGGTGCCTATGATGACATCGCCCGCAAATGGGGCAGCCAGAATTTCACCGCCGCCGAAGCATGGGTTCGCTCGCTGCCCGCCGACCAGCAGTCGTCTGCTTTAGCATCTGCCATTGCCGGCCTCTCCAAGGATAACCCGCAACTTGCCGCCGAAAAAGCCGCAGCCTTGCCCGCCGGGGATGACCGCAATTCCGCCGTGGCCATCTTGGCACAAAATTGGTCACGCCAAGATCCGCAAGCCGCTGCAGCGTGGCTTCTCAAACAGAATGACCCGGCAGCTGCCAGCGGAGCCATGCGCGATATCATGCCCAATTGGACGAGCCAGGATCCGGCAGCCGCGCTCTCCTTCGTCAATGCCCAGCAACCCGGTGCGCTGCGCGACAGTGCTGCTTCCGCCTACATCATGGGTAATTCCAAGAGTGCCCCAGCGGATCTGGTTGCCCTAGCGACGACCATCACCGATGAGGGCAGCCGGACGCGATCCGTGGGGATGGCGACCATGCGTTGGTTGCAGGAAGATCCGAACGCGGCCAAAGCGTATGTTCAGAGTTCAGATGCCTTCAGTGCCGATCAGAAAGAGCGCGTCGCCGCAGGCAAATCCCTCTGGGGTGGTGGTGGTCGCCGCGGTGGTGGCCCTCCTGGCCAGTGATCTCCGCGTCGCTCCTCAGGCCACTTGGCGATCGACGTCTTCGCGGAGGTTTTCGATGATGAAGTCTTGGCGGTCGGGGGTGTTTTTGCCCATGTAGAAAGCTAACAACTCCTTGACTCCCTTGCCCTCCTCATAGGCGACCGGGTCGAGGCGCATGTCTGGACCGATCATGAATTTGAATTCGTCCGGGGAGATTTCGCCGAGGCCTTTGAAGCGGGTGATCTCGGCGTTCTTGCCGAGTTTTGCCAGGGCTTTTTTGCGGGCATCCTCGTCATAGCAATAGATCGTTTCCTTTTTATTGCGCACCCGGAACAGCGGTGTTTGCAGGATAAACAAATGCCCGTCGCGGATAAGTTCAGGGAAAAATTGCAGGAAAAACGTCAGTAGCAGCAAGCGGATATGCATGCCGTCCACGTCGGCATCGGTGGCGATGACCACCTTGTTATAGCGCAAGGCATCCACGCCATCCTCGATGTTGAGCGCGGCCTGCAGCAAGGCGAACTCCTCGTTCTCATAGACGATTTTGCGTGGTAGCGAAAACGTGTTGAGCGGCTTTCCACGCAGTGAAAACACCGCCTGGGTCTCCACATCGCGGCTCTTGGTGATGGAACCGGAGGCGGAATCACCCTCGGTTAGAAAGAGCGTGCTCTCGTCGCGGCGCTTGTGCTTGCTATCGTAGCGGACGCGGCAATCGCGCAATTTCTTATTATGCACCTTGGCTTGCTTCGAGCGTTCGCGGGCGATTTTCTGGATACCTTTGAGGTCCTTGCGTTCGCGCTCGGCGGATTGGATGCGCTTTTGGATTGCCTCGGCCACCTGCGGGTTTTTGTGCAGATAGTTATCGAGGTTGGTTTTGAGGAAATTGCCGATGAAGGTACGCAGGCTTTCGCCGTCGGGACTGATGGTGTTGGAGCCGAGCTTGGTTTTGACCTGGCTTTCAAACACCGGTTCGATGATGCGCACGCTCACTGCCGCCTCGATGCCGGCGCGGATATCGGCCGGTTCGTATTGTTTTTTGTAAAACCCGCGGATCACTTGCACCAATTGCTCGCGGAAAGCCGCCAGATGGGTGCCGCCTTGGGAGGTATTCTGGCCGTTGACGAAGGTATAGTATTCTTCGCCGCTTTCGGCCGTGTGGGTGAAGGCAATCTCAATATCCTTGCCCATCAGGTGCACCGGCGGATACAGCGGCTCGTTTTCCATCTCCTCCCGCAATAGGTCTAATAACCCATCCTTGGCCCGAAATTTCTTGCCGTTGAAAATCGTCGTGAGCGCCGGATTCAGGTACGAGTAGTACCGGCACATCTTCTCGACGAACCCCTCGCGGTACTTCGCTTTTGCCGGAAATACCCCGCGGTCTAACTCAAACGCCAAGCGCGTGCCGTTGACCCCATCATCGCGCCGCGGGTTCTTCATGTCCACTGTCAGCAGGCCCTTGGAAAATTCCAGCGCTTTAGTCTGGCCATCGCGCCACGCTTGAATCTCAAAAAATGTTGAGAGGGCGTTGACCGCCTTGATGCCGACGCCATTGAGGCCGACGGATTTTTTGAATGCCTCGCTATCATACTTGGCGCCGGTGTTGATTTGGGCGGCGCAATCGAAGAGTTTGCCTAACGGAATTCCGCGGCCAAAATCGCGCACCTCCACCCGTCCCTCGTCATCGATGTCCACCTGGATTTCCTTGCCGTAACCCATGATATGCTCGTCGATCGAGTTGTCGATGGCCTCCTTGAGCAGGATATAGAGGCCGTCATCGGGCGATGAGCCGTCGCCAAGTTTGCCGATGTACATGCCGGGGCGCATGCGAATGTGCTCGCGCCAATCCAGCGACTTAATGTCCGCTTCTGTGTAGTCTGCTGCCATAAGAGGGGAATGTTTCGCATTTCTTAAATGATTTTCACCCCACCTGCAAGCCATTCTGGTGTCTTTCTGCTGCCAATTACGATAAGAAGCCACCACGATAAGAAGGCTTCAGGGCTTAAGTCAAGACCGCTGCGGCGAACAGGGGCAGTAATGCCCCATCCCTACCTCTATCTACTAGGGCTGGGTTGAGCAGCACAGTCCCGGCCGCGGCATCCATGAGACAAATCGTTTGATTTGCCAAGCCGCTGGATGTGGGTAATGCTCCGCGTCCATGAAAATGCACCGCATCCTCGCAGAAGCCGCGTCTGCCATCGCCAAATCCGTGTTTCGCGAACATCGCGTACTCGATCACGCCTTGGCAGAGGCCTTTGAGGCGAATCCGAAGTGGGGCAAGCGTGACCGCGGGTTCATCGCAGAGACTGTGTTTGAAGTGGCGCGCTGGCGGCGGGTGTTGGGGTTTCTAGCCGATAGCGAGGAGACCGTCGCGCTGTGCGCCGCGCAATGGGTGCGCATGGGATTTGATCTCCCGGAGTGGTGGAATTACAAGGGGGCCAAACCAGCGGAAATGACCAGCCGCGAGGCCGATGTAGCCGCCCAACCCAGGGCCGTGCGCGAGTCGATCCCGGATTGGCTCGATGCTCTGGGCGAGGCTGAACTCGGCAACGCTTGGGACGCGGAACTCACCGCCCTCAATCAGCGGGCGGCGGTTTTCCTGCGCGTCAACTCGCTTAAAGCCACCCGTGAGGAAATTATCGCCTGGCTGGCGGCATCCAACATAGAGGCCACGGCGGTCCCCGGCCTGCCGGATGCGTTGGTGCTGGCCCCCGGCAAATCCTTGCCAAAGGCGATGCGCCTGGACGGTCGCGTGGAAATCCAGGACGCGGGCTCACAGATGATTGCTCCGATGTTAGGTCCGCAACCGGGCGAGCGCGTCATCGACGCCTGCTCCGGTGCAGGCGGCAAATCCCTGCACCTCGCCGCCCTCATGGGCAACGATGGCCGCGTCTTCGGCATGGATGTCGATGCCAAAAAACTCGTTGAGTTGGAGCGCCGGGCAAAACGCGCCGCTGCCACTTGTGTCAAATCCAAGGTCATCACTGCCGCCACCACCGTGGATTTTGCCGGTGTGGCAGACCGCTTGCTCATTGATGCGCCGTGCTCCGGATTGGGCACCTTGAAGCGCCAGCCCGACCTCAAATGGCGCCTCAAGCCAGCCCAACTCGAGCGCTTGCGCGGAATTCAGGCGGAATTATTAGAGAAGTATCCGGCGATGCTCAAGCCGGGCGGGCGACTGGTGTATGCGACTTGTTCGATATTGCCCTCGGAGAACCGCGCGGCCGTGGATGGGTTGTTGGAAATGGGCGGGTTCACTTTATTGGATGAGTGCCCCATGTCGCCGGCTGCCACTGGCTTCGATGGTTTCTATGCCGCTGCACTGGTGAAAGCATAGGCTTGCTGAGCTGGGCATTGTACAGCAATCACCTGAGTAAGGAGCTACCCCATTCTTGTGGTGAAAGCGCAAGGGGGGTCTATGAATGTGCGCCGATGGCGCGGCTTATGATCGGTCCCTCCACACGACGACAAATAAGGTCGTCGTTCCTTACGACGACAGTCAGGTCGTAGCTCCCTGCAGTGAACTGTGACGTGTGGTGGTTCTGGAAAATTGTTAGAAGCATGGGCTGGTCAGGCCATGGGGTTGCGCTAAGCTGGCGGCATGAGCGAACCAGACCCAAGCACAGCCCGCCCGCCACGCCGTGTGCGCTATGGTGGCAGCAACCCACGTCGCTTCGAACAAAAGTACAAGGAGCGCGATGCCGAGCGCTATCCGGATACGGTGGCGAAGGTGATAGCATCGGGCAAAACGCCGGCTGGAACGCATTTACCGATTCTCACGGAGGAATGTTTGGCGGCTCTGGGGTTGCGCGTGGGCAGCATCGGCGTCGATGCCACACTCGGTTATGGGGGTCACGCGGCGCGGATATTGGAGCGGATCACGCCTGCCGGAAAATTGCTAGGCATGGATATGGATCCAGTGGAATTGCCAAAAACGGTTGCCCGGTTGCGGGCTATGGGATATGCGGAAAGCGCGTTTACAGCGACGCGTA
Organism: Verrucomicrobiota bacterium; assembly: GCA_037133195.1. GTDB lineage: Bacteria > Verrucomicrobiota > Verrucomicrobiia > Verrucomicrobiales > Akkermansiaceae > Luteolibacter. The sequence goes on from JBAXOP010000001.1 coordinate 15,991, forward strand.
GCAACTATGCGGGACTAGCCAAAGTACTCGCCGAGAACAGTCTCGATGGCGTGGATTTTGTGTTTGCCGACCTCGGTTGCTCATCGATGCAACTGGATGATCCGGCCCGCGGATTCAGTTTCAAGACCGCCGGTCCGCTCGATATGCGCATGAACCCAAATCGTGGGCTCAGCGCTGCCGAGTGGCTTGCCAAGGTGCCCGCCCCTAAGTTGGAAACCGCGTTGCACGATCATGCCGATGAACCGCTGGCGGCTCATCTCGCAGCGGCGCTGGCCGGTCGCCATTTTGCCAACACCCTGGCGCTCGCCACGGCGGTGCGGGACTGCGTCGCAGGACGTGACGCGGAGGTGGTGGAACTAACACTGCGGCGGGTGTTCCAGGCAGTTAGAATAGCGGTCAACGAGGAATTTACCGCCTTGGATGGCTTGTTGCGGGTGTTGCCGGAGTGTCTGAAATCTGGCGGGCGGGCGGTTTTTCTAACATTCCATTCGGGGGAGGACAGGCGGGTCAAGAAAGCGTTTCAAGCGGGTTGGCGCAGCGGGGTGTTCGTCAGTATCTGTGAGGACGTCATCACCGCCAGTCCGCAGGAACGCCACCTCAACCCGCGCAGCAGCTCCGCCAAATTGCGCTGGGCGATCAAAGTCTGAGACCTTGTCACGGATTTTTTTGTATATTAGCGGCTTGGAAAATGCGGCGACAGTGTGTTTGATGTGTGAGCCATGGCCTATCTAGACGAGAATTTCCTGCTGTATTCGTCCACCGCGCGGAGGCTTTTTCATGAGGTGGCCAAGGGCCAGCCGATCATTGATTACCATTGCCATTTATCGCCGCGGGAGATCGCCGTAAATCAGCGCTGGGACAATCTGACGGATATCTGGCTGGGTGGCGATCACTACAAATGGCGGCTGCTGCGAGCCAACGGGGTGGATGAGAACAGGATCAGCGGCAATGCCTCACCACGTGAAAAATTCCAAGCCTGGGCACATACCGTGCCGTCAACCTTGCGCAATCCCAGCCACCATTGGACACACCTGGAACTCCAACGCTTTTTCGATATCCATCTGCTATTGTCGCCAGATACCGCCGACGAAATCTGGGAACGGGCAAATGATAGACTCGCTTCCCCTGAATTTTGCGCCCAGCTATTGCTCCAAAAATTTGATGTCAGGATGGTCGGTACCACCGATGACCCGGCCGATCCGCTCGATCACCACCACGCGATAGCCGCCGCTGGGCTGGCCACCCGGGTGTTGCCGACATTCCGGCCGGACAAGGCGTTTTTGGTGGACCAGCCGGAGGTGCTGGCGATGTGGCTGGACCGGCTTGAGGCGGTGGCCGACTCATGGATCATCCACCTGGGTGACTTGCTGGCGGCATTGGAAAAGCGCCACGATGATTTTCATGCGTTGGGCGCACGCATATCGGATCATGGTTTGGCGCGTTGCCCGGCGCTGGAGTGTACGGATGCTCAGGCCTCACTCATATTTGACAAGGCCCGCTCGGGCATGGTGGCAAGCGCGGAGGAAGCCGAGCGGTTTGCGTTTTATCTGATGGTATTTTTCGGCCGTCTTGATGCCGCACGCGCATGGACGAAGCAACTCCACCTCGGGGCCTTGCGCAACACCAATTCTCGAATGCATGCGCAACTCGGCGCGGACAGCGGCTACGATACCATCGGCGACCATCGCCAAGGCGAGGCGCTGGCCAGATACCTCGATGCGCTGGCTAGCCGCGACGCCTTGCCAAAAATGATATTGTATAACCTCAATCCGGCTGATAACTATTTGTTTGCGGCGATGAGCGGCGCATTTCAGGATGGCAGCGTCGCAGGCAAGATCCAGTTCGGCGCCGGGTGGTGGTTCCTCGATCAGAAAAATGGCATAGAATTGCAACTCGACGCCTTGTCCGCCACTGGCCTGTTGTCGCGCTTCGTTGGCATGCTCACGGATTCCCGATCGTTTTTATCGTTTCCACGTCATGAGTATTTCCGCCGGATATTGTGCAACATGTTAGGTGGGGAAGCCGAGCGTGGCGAGTTGCCCGACGAGTTTGGGGCGCTGGCCAATCTTGTAAGATCAGTGTGTTACGAAAATGCCCGGGGGTATTTCGGCATCGGCGGGTGATGCCGCAGTTCAGTCCACTCTGCGAAGTTCAAATCCTGCAGTGGGATTTGTCACCTCAAATGGCAGGATGGGCGAGGCGACGAGCCTAGCGCAAAATTTCAGCGCCCCTCGGCGATGCGCTCGGCGAGCATCGGGGGCAGGCCGGCGGCGAGGATTTTCGCCTGGGTTTTGGCAATGTCATACTCGACGCGCCGAAACACCACGAGCTGGTGCTCGCTATCGTAAATCGCGTAACAAGAGCGCCAATCGCCATCGCGTGGTTGGCCCACCGAGCCGCAATTGATGAAGTATTTTGCGCTTTTCTCGATGATGATCGAGTCGGCTGGCACCTCGTGCACTTTGTCGCTCTTGGTGTACACCCGTGGTACGTGGGTGTGCCCGTGGAAGCAGATTTGGGTGAATTGATAGGAAAAGTTGGCCATCGCATCGAAGCGGTTGGTCACGTAATTCCAGTGCGCGGGTTGGTCCAGGGTGCTGTGGACGACGGTGAAATCCGCCACTTGGCGCACCATGCGCAAGCGTTGCAGCCACAGCCGTTGCTCGTCATTGAGTTGGGCACGTGTCCATTGGAGGGCGGCGGCAGCCACCGGGTTCATGCTTTCCAGTGAGTGGTTGCCTGCGGCGTCTTCGTCATGGTTGCCCTTGATGGTGGGGCAATTCATTTGGCGGATGGTTTCCAAGCAAGCGAGCGGATCAGCGTTGTAGCCAACCACGTCGCCGAGGCATACGTAATCGCTGACGCCTTGCTTGGAGGCGTCGTCGAGTACCGCCTCGAGGGCTTCGAGGTTGGCGTGTATGTCACCGAAAAGAGCGATCCGCATGAGTTCTGTATGATAGTGCCGGAGAATAGTGGCGCGTATCGCGGTTGGTGTCGAGACGAAATCCAAGACGAAATCCAAGACCATCGGGGGAATCGCGAAACAAATTTGCCGGACGGGGGATTTTAAGGCGTTGCTGGTACTATTGAAATGTTGTAGATGGTTATGTATCAGTGAGTTATGAAGTTTTGGATTGAGAGAAAGACAAGTGAGGTAAGACCTGTTACACTGGGCCAGATGGCAGAGGGAAACGAATCAACCGAGAAGGAACCAGAAGCGCAGTTGGGGGACGCGATTCTGGGGGAGGCGTATGCGAAGACGCGCAAGAGTTTGATAGCCAAGCTCGATAACTGGGAGGATCAGCAAGCGTGGGATGAATTTTACAAGATATACTGGCGCTTGATTTACTCGGTGGCGGTCAAGGCCGGACTGCGCTCCGACGAGGCATTTGACTGCGTGCAGGAGACAATTTTATCGATTGCCAAGCAGAGTAAGAAAAATCTGTACGATCCGGCACAAGGGTCGTTCAAGACTTGGTTGATGAATATGACTCGCTGGCGCATCAACGACCAGTTCCGCAAGCGCAAGAAGGACACGGCGATGGTGGTCGGGGATTGGGAAAATGACCGCAAAACCGCTGTGATTGACCGGGTGGAAGACCCCAATGGTGAGGTGTTGTCGCGGCTCTGGGACATGGAGTGGAAAAAAAATGTGGCGGATGCGGCGCTCACGCGGGTCAAGGCCCACGTATCGCCCAAGCAATACCAGATATTTGATTGTTACGTGATCAAGCAATGGGATGCGAAGAAAGTGCAGGATCATTTGAATGTGAGCATGGCACAGGTGTATTTGGCGAAACACCGGGTGGGTGCTGTTCTCAAACGCGAACTCGCAAAAATAGACGCAGATGCCGATTAAGTCCCGTCCGGACCCGCTGATCCCGGATCATGAAATCCTCCGCAAAATCGGCGGTGGGGCTTATGGCGAGGTGTGGCTGGGACGGGGGGTGACTGGGGCTTGGCGGGCGGTGAAAGTCGTGTGGCGGGAGGATTTTGAGGATGCCCGGACGTTTGAGCGGGAGTTTGAGGGGATCTTGAAATTCGAGCCCATCTCGCGCGATCATCCGGGATTGGTCAATATCCTCCACGTCGGTCGCAGCCCCGACGGAATGTCGTTTTACTACTACGTGATGGAGTTGGGCGATGACGTGCGCAGCGGCCAAGACATCAATCCGATTGAGTACGAAGCACGCACCCTGCGCCCAGACGTGAAAACGGCCACCGCCCCACGCCTCGCCCTGCCGCTGTGCATTGACGTCGGTCTGCGGCTGGCCGAGGCACTTCACCATTTGCACGAATGCGGGTTGGCGCATCGCGATGTGAAACCGTCTAACGTGATTTTTGTCAATGGCAAGGCAAAGCTGGCGGACATTGGGTTGGTGGCAGCGCGTGGCCAGCGGACATTTGTCGGGACCGAAGGATTTGTGCCGCCGGAAGGCCCCGGATCGACGCAGGCGGACGTATATAGCTTGGGCAAGGTGCTCTATGAGATTGTCACCGGCAAGGATCGGCTGGATTTTCCCGAACTGCCCGATGAGTTGCCCGGCGAAGCGGACCGCAAGCGTTGGTTGGCACTTAACAGCATCATTTGCGACGTGTGCGAACCGCGCGTTTCCAAACGCAAAATTACCAACGCCGCACAACTCGCCGAGGCCTTGCGCCTGTTGCAGCGCGGCAAACATCGCCCGCGTCGGGTCGGTGCCGCCTGGATCACTTTCTTGTTGCTTGCCGCCTTCATCGGGGTGCTCTGGCAGGTGGCCAAGAGCCACGATTGGCTGACGTTCGGACGTAGCCGCCCGGTGGTTGCCGTGCCGCCCGCCGTGGGCTTGTTCCGGGTGGTGAGTACGCCGGATACCGCGGATGTACTCGATGCAACGGGCCGCTGGGTTGGCACCACCCCCACCGGCACCATGAGTGCGGCGGTGGGTGAGGAAGTCGCTTTCAGTATCCAAAAGCACGGCTACCGCCAGGTCACGGTCACTGCCAAAATTGGTCCCACCTCGGTGAATGAGCCGCAGTCAATTTTCAAGGCCCTGGAGGTGTATTCGCCGCCGCAGTTTGGCGATGCGTGGCTGGATCAGTACGGCGATTCCTATCAACCCGTGGGCGATGAACACGTGGGCTTCGGCTTTGTGACCGAGGATGTATGGAATAAATTTGTAGAGGAAACCAAGCAGACGTCTGCCACGGCTGAGATATTGGATTTTCCCCAGAACGGGCAAGCGGCAAAAGTCGTGTTGTGTCGGGCGGACGCGGCCACGCAGTTCTGCAATTGGTTGCGCAGCGGCGGCATCAAGGCCGGGTTTCTTACCGAAGATCATGAGGTGTTGCCGCGCCTCGAGCCATTATTCACCAATCCTGCCGTGAGCGAGCGGGCGCGGCGTGAGGGGCTCAGGCCGTTCCGGGTGACGGTGCGCAATATTGAGTATGCGAGCATTGAGTTGACGACCCACCCGGCGGGTGCGGAGGTGTACTTGAATGGAGCGCCTGTGGGGTTTGCCAGCGAGCCGTTGCTCATTCCCAAGGTCAAGCCCGGTGCCGTTGAATTAATCATCGTGCGCGAGGGATATAAGCCTAACACCCAAAAACTCACCATCAAACCCGGCCAGATGCTGCCTCTGAGCGTCTCATTAATCGAGAATCAGGGCGTGATTTTCGGCCGCCCCTGGCAAAACGGTATCGGCATGAAGTTTGTCCCCATCGGCCAGGACCTGATGGTTTCAATTTGGGAGACCCGGGTTCGCGATTACGATCTTTTCATCAAGGAAAGCCACCAGCGGCCCCCGTTATCGCCGGGGTTTGCTCAGACGCCCGAGCACCCGGTGGTGCTCGTCACCCGCGAGGATGCCGTGGCATTTTGCGAGTGGCTCACCCAGCGCGAGCGCCAGCCGGGTGTCGAGCGCATCGGCGGATCCCATATGTACCGCTTACCCACCGATGTGGAATGGAGCCAGATGGTGGGCCTTGAGGAAACCCTGGGCATCAGCCCGAGTTGGCGCGATGCCCGCAAGGAGCGCATCTTCCCTTGGGGGCCCGAGTGGCCACCACCGCTCAAAACCGGTAATTTCGCCGATTCTTCCGCCTCCCTGGAGCCTGGTATGGCGGGCGAGCGGACCATTCCGAGTTACAAGGATGGTTTTGGCCAAACCGCCCCGGTCGGTTCCTTTGCGGCCAATTCCAAGGGCATTTACGACCTGAGTGGCAATGTTTACGAGTGGGTTTCGGACGCCTGCTCGTTGGTCGATCCCAACCGCCTCGGGGTGCTGCGCGGCGGTGGCTGGAATACCTATCAGGCAGAAAACCTCTACTCCGGCTCACGCTATCCCCAGCCTCCGGACACCGCCTCCGATGTCTATGGCTTCCGGGTCGTGCTGGCCAAAATCCCGCCGCTGGCCGAAGCGCCGCCAACCCCGCCAGACAGCGACCCTCCCTGAAACAGAAATCTCCCCCTCCGACCCCCTATGGTTGAAATCAACATCGATTACGAAGGCGATCTGCATTGCAACGCCATTCACGGTCCCTCCGGCAGCAGCCTGGAAACTGACGCGCCAGTGGATAACAACGGCCGCGGCGAGGCGTTTTCGCCTACCGATCTGGTCGCTACCGCCGTGGGCACCTGCATGGCCACGGTGATGGGAATTGTCGCCAAGCGCAAGGATATCCAACTCGCGGGAATGCGCGTGAGAGTGCGCAAATTCATGTCCGATGAGGCACCCCGCCGCATCACCTGCCTGGAAGTGGATATCAGCTTGCCGTTGCCCGCGAACCACCCGGAGCGCAAGGTGTTTGAAAGCGCCGCCCGCTCCTGCCCCGTGTATCACAGCATTCATCCAGACATCGAGGTGCTCATTCACTGGCAGTGGCTTTAAGCCGCCATAAACCATGAATCATGACCATTTTGATCGTCAGAACATCAAAATGCGCCAAATCATTTTCCACCGAGTTCAGGAACGGTGTCCTTAGAAACGGTGTTCTGATACTAAGGAAACGCGAATATATTAAGGCATAACTATACCCTAGTGTTAAATAATTTTACAAAACCGGCCACACTTGCGAGTGGCTTGTGGAGTTTTTTTGGGGGGCGGCCTCAAGCGAAGTCCGGAGAGCTAGGTCGCTCAAACATTGCGATTTGCTTATCGCCCCCCGTCCATGCTTGCTTTTTCACATTCCCACCTTCGCGAGCGATTCCCGCAAACCTCTCACGGCCGATTTCCTAAACAGCTGGCGGGGCGTAAACCGGGGAGGGGATCCCCAACCCGTTTTGCTATCATCCGGACCCGCTCGTCGGTTCACAGGCCAGTCTGCTCGTCCGCTCACAGATGGACGGGTTCGTCGGTTCGCAGGCGTGCCGTGGCGGCGGTTACAAGTACGCCCATTCCCCGCTGGAAGCGTGGTTCTGATCTGCTGTGGTTGGTATTTCTCATTCCCTTGTCTTTGCTCCTGCTGCCGCTTTTATTCTGTTGGGTCAAGCTGGCGTCCCCGGGGCCATTCATCTTCCGGCAGACACGCATCGGTCGCGGTGGCAAGCCCTTCACGATGTACAAGGTTCGGACGATGCAGCCTGGCTCGGACACTGCCATCCACGAAGCCCATGTCATGCTCCTCATGACGACTAACCGACCGATGACCAAGCTGGACTGTGAGGATAGCCGTCTGATCAAAGGGGCGCGTTCTATCCGGATGTTCGGCCTCGATGAATTGCCGCAATTGCTCAATGTTCTGCGGGGGGAAATGAGCATGGTCGGTCCGCGTCCTTGCGTGCCGAGCGAATTCGCATTCTATGATGCTGGTCACTACCGACGCTTTGCGCTGCCCCCCGGTCTCACTGGTCTTTGGCAGATTGAACGGACCCAATCGACGACATTTCATGAAATGGTTGGAATGGACATTGCCTACCTTGATCAACTCTCAGTGTGGTCTGATTTTAGAATCATAATGAAAACTCCTCTCGCCCTAGCGCTGGCACTGCGGGCACCAATAGGTCGCGCGTTGGCCTAACACCGCGTGCCGGACCTCCACTCCGCAGGCATGGCAGGGCGCGTCTTGTACAGGCGATTTTGAGATACTCTGCGGAGAAGTGTTCTTCCAACGGTTCCGGCCCGAGGTCCCGCAATAATGGATGCATCAACGCCTCGTTTGGAGATCGTCGCATGCTTGCCTCAGCCATCTAGCCAATAATCGGTGATTTTCTCCTTTCGGCTTTCCAAACATTGGCGTTTAGGCTTTTTTTTAATGCGTGTCCGGCAAGCGGGCATGACTGTTGATGAGGAAGCAGCCTATTGCCCTGGCCAGACAGTGGGAAATACCATTTGGGCATTCAATTTTATCATGATTCAAACCCATCCCATGCCCGTGAGACAGGCATTCATCCTCGGTGCCGGCCTGGGCACGCGCTTGCGCCCTCTCACTCAGCGGCTGCCCAAGCCGTTGGTGCCGGTGTTTCACCGCCCGCTCGCCGATTGGGCACTGGCCGCTTGCGCAGCGGTTGGCATCCAACGCTTCGCTATCAACACCCACCATCTGCCCGAGGCTTGGGAAAATTTCGGGGTTGCCGCCGAAGGACCGCCTTATCCGTCTGCCGGGGCCAACGGCGAGCCTGCGCTTGCACGGACATGGCAGGGCCGCGATCTCACCCTGTTTCATGAGCCGGTGTTGCTAGAAACGGGCGGAGGCCTGAAAAATATTGCCCGCTGGATTGGCGATGAGGCGGTATTGGTACACAACGGTGACATTTTTTCAACCTTGCCGCTGGCCCGGTTGATCGCCGCGCATGAGGCGTCCGGCTTGCCTGTCACGCTTGCCCTGCGCTCTAACGGGGATGCCAAGCACATCGCGTTGGATGCCACCGGCAGCCGTTGTACCGACATTCGCGGGCGCTTGGGGCGAGGGGAGGGGACGCATGTATTCAGTGGCATCTATTGTGTGAGCCCGGCGTTTCTCGACCTCCTGCCCGCCGACGAAAAAATCTCGGTCATCCCCGCGTTCCTCCATCTAGTCTCAGCCGGGCTCCTCGGCACTATCATTCTCGATGATGGTATCTGGCTGGATCTGGGCGACCGCAACGCCTATCTGCAGGCGCATCGCCAATTGCAGTTAGGCCCGGTCTTGCACCCCGGTGCCATCATCGAAGCTGGCGCACGCATCGAACGCTCGGTGGTCGGCCCCGGCGCTCGGGTGTGTTCCGGCGCCCTCATACGCGACTCGGTCATCTGGCCGGGTTGCCAAGTGGCCGGGGATGCGGTCCTGGACGCTTGTGTGGTTTTCTCTAACACCCCAGCCTGCGGCACGCATCACGGCGAAGACCTCTGAGCCTCAACGTCGAATCATATTTCCTACTCTTGGGTCTTGGGTCTGTGGCAGGTCACCAGCGCAAGTTAAGATCCGGTCCCAGCAATAGAATCGGTGTGCCCTTGAAAGCTTCGATGCGTCCGGCGAGCCGCTCAACCCCGGCGCGGGTACCAGGCGGCAGGGCCTCGAACAGGCCGCCACTGGTGAGATATTGGCGCAGCCGCAGGCTAACCGATGGAGCGGATCCGCTGCGGATGATTTCGGTTTCGTCTTTGCCGGGTTTGGCAAAAAGTCCCTCGATAGGGCTTTTGGGTTCGGGCAGAAGACGCACTTCGAGTTTTGGCAATTGGGTGGTCCGTTTGGCGTACACGATGGCTTCGCGCAAGCCGCCGAGTTCATCCACCAGGCCGATGGTCAGGGCCTCCTTTCCGCTATAGACGCGACCGCCGGCTAAGGCCTCCAGATCGCCATGCAACGCCTTTCCGCGGCCATCGGTAACCCGTTTTTTGAAGGTCGTATAAACGTTGTTCATCGACTTGCGAATCATCTCAGCCTCTTCCTTGGAATACTCGTGGGTCATGCTCATCGCACCGGCGTTCTTGCCGCGCTGGATGGCATGGGTGCTAATGCCGAGTTTTTCCAAGGCCCCGCCGACGACGAATTTCATGCCCACGACCCCGATGGAGCCAGTGATGGTGCCGGGTTCGGCAAAGATCCGGTCAGCAGGGCTTGAAACATAGTATCCACCGCTGGCCGCCACGCCCCCCATCGATACCACCAGCGGGCGCTTGTTGCGTTTCCATTGGTCGGCGGCCTCCCACAATACTTCGCTGGCCAGCGCCGAACCGCCGGGCGAATTGACCCGCAGCACCAGCGCCTTGGCGTGTTCGTCTTTGATGAGTTTGAGGATCTGGGTTCGCACGGGGGCCACGGATTCATCGGAAATATCACCATCCAGGGCGACCACCGCGACGTAGTCTTTTTTAGATTTGGCGGCGTCTGACTTACTGCGGAACATCAATTGGAACACGTCCAGCAAGCCGTTGAAATCCGGTCCGTCGAGATCTGGAAGTTGGAATTTGCGGTCAAACTTGGCCTCCTTGCCATACGTCTCATGTAACTTTTGGACAAACTCGGTGCGGTAGAGCACCTCATCGGCGATTCCGGCCGCCACCACTCCTGCGGCGGTCTGGTCTCCGTTATCGATCAGTGCACGCACTTTGTCGGGAGGTAGTTTGCGGCCGCTGGCGACCTGATCGACGAGTTGTTCGAAGATAGAGGAGATGAGGGTTTCCTCCTGTTGTTTGGCGTAATCACTAGGCCCGCTGCGATAGTACGCCTCACCATAACTCTTGAAATCGCCTATGTGAATCACATCCGCCTGCACGCCCAGCTTGTCGAGCAAGCCCTTGTAGTACATGCTTTCCGCGTATATGCCATTGAAGCCACAATCGGCTTCCGGCATCAGTGCAAAGTGATTGGCCGCACTGCCGAGAAGGGCAATGCCGTTGGTTAGGTGCTCGCTATACAGCCACACATCCTTGCCAGCCTCGCGCAGCGCCAGCAAATGACTGCGAATTTCCTGAATCTGGGCGAAGTTCAGCTCCGCTCCATCGGCGTCTAGCACCACTGCCTTCACCGCCGAATCCGTCAGCGCCCGGCCCATGCTCTTGGTTATATCAAACAAGGTGAGCGGCCGCGAAGTATCCATATCCAGCAGCGATTCTTTGCGCTGGCCACCTTCCACTAACTTGCCTTCCAAATCGTAAACTGCAATGAGCGGCTTGGCTGCCACGGGGGCTTTGTCTGCCTCCGCCGTCGCGGGATCATCGGCTGCTAACAAGCCCCACGCTAGAACCATAACCGTCGCCAAGCCATAAATCAATGCACGCATGGCCATGCCTGTAGCACGCCTGTCTGCCCTTGGCAACCCCGGGTTTTATGGCCGGGTCTTGCGGCGGGTCGTGGGTTCCGTGTGGAGCGGGCAACTGGCCCGATACGGTTTACTTAGCCACGGATGAAGAGGGTTTCGACGTCATCTCAGCCGCACGGGGGGCAGATTGAAAAAATCCAGGGCAGGATTTTCTTGGGGATGGTCGCACGAAGATGTGACTGTTAATGGGTGTGCGATTTCCTGGCGTGCATGTACGATAGCGTCGCCGCTGCGCATGTCCAATTCCACCCAGCCCTCCTAACCCTAAAGAACTCACCACTGAAACCTCCAGCCTTGCTTTGCTTCCAGAGGGGCTACTAATCACCCTCTGTGCCATCAAATCTGATGTTCTCATGCCCAAATGAAAATTGTTCATCAGTTCTCCGTGTCTATTTCGCGCAACGTCAGACCTGGCTTTGCCTTGGTCATCACGCTGGCGCTAATGATCTTATTGACGGTTATTGCCGTCGGCTTATTGACGCTCTCGAGTATTTCGCTGCGTGCGTCAAGTCAGGCACATGCTATAGCCAGCGCGCAGACCAACGCCCGCATGGCGCTGGTTCTTGCCATCGGTGAACTCCAGAAACAACTTGGCTCGGATCGCCGCATTTCCGCAAAGGCGGACATTCTCGATGAAAATCCCGCCAGTGGGACCGTGGAGGGGGTGGCCAACCCGCATTATCTCGGCGTTTGGGAGTCATGGGATACTTGGCTCACCGATAAGAAAATGTCGCTCACCATTCAGGACACCTACAAGCGTGGGCGCGACTCCTCCTTGTTTCGTGCCTGGTTGGTTAGTCATCCTGAGGCCTCGAAATTTGCAACTGCCATCAGTGCCGCGCCTACCCCTGACATGGTGGTGCTCTGCGGCGAGCATTCCACTAGCCCGGCTGCCCCAACTCAAGTGAAGGCCGGCCGCATACCAATTCATGGAGATAAGCGCGTAACAGGTAGTTATGCTTGGTGGATCTCCGATGAGTCCCAAAAAATCCGCCTCGATCTCATTCCCAGAGCCAATTCCTCCTCGCCCGTAACCGCCCAAATCACCGCCTCTCACACCGGCCGGCCCGGTATCGAAAAATTGACCGGCATGGCCACCTATAATACTTCGCAGGATAGCCTGGCGAAAATGATCACCACCGGCCAGGCTGCAATCAGCAGTCCCGAGGCCGCCGGGCATTTCCACGATCTCACGGCCTACAGCGTTGGCCTCCTAACAGATGTTCGCGCGGGCGGCTTCAAAAGCGACCTCAACCTGGCATTCGAATCGGATACTCTGCCCGAGGAAATGGCAAATATCACGCTCTTCGGCCTCCCCTATGATGCTCCCATCCGGCCGATGAGTGGCGTGATTGGTGCCATCACTCCGCAAAATCCCAGTGTGGCCCCGATGTCTTGGCGCCAGATGCGCGAGTATTACCGCCTCTATCGCAGTGATTTCAGCAACAGCTCACTCATGAAACCCATCGTATGGTCCGGTGATAAGCCCGAAACGAAGCGCTTCCTCATGGGTGACAAGGGATTGGCTATGGATACCATGGGCTATGGTCGCGATTTGGTGATGTTGCGCCAATCCTGGGTTATCTCCACCAGCACCGAACCTAACCCGACAAATGTGAATAAAACGGATTATTGCCTCCTGGCGGTACCCGTGCTCTATCTGTGGAATCCCTATAATATCACCCTCAAAGTGGCCCCCGGTTCTTTCGCCTCATTTGCCGGATTGGACTATGCCATGAATCTGCAACATCTCGTCGTCCAAAACGGCGTCGCAGGTCCTTGGGTGAAAAACTTAGGCTCAACTGGACAGTCTCAGGCGGGTCGACGAATGGTCCCCGAGGATTCCTCGTCCGCGCAGATTGAGTTCCAGCCGGGAGAAGTGCGGGTGTTTAGTGCGAATACGGAAATCATTCAAGGCAGTGGTTTATCTTTCAGCGCCAGTCCCGGCTATTCTGCCATAAACAATATTCAAACATTAAAATATACGACCATCACCCTTGCTACAGATAGTCCCCCCCCTTCATTTGCTCTCCGGTTCGGGGATACGGGAAGTTGTAATAGCCAGTATTTCGGCGCTTCCAACCGGTCCGCTTTGATATATAAATTTCAGATATTAAACAAGGAGGGTGGCTACTATGAGGACGGAACCCCATTGAAGAAGGAGTTAACCACGGCCGATGAGGCGATTATCGGTGCTACCTCCGTGGACTGGGTGAGCGAAAACGAATTGCCTAACGCATGGATCATCAAGGACGATACGGCCAGCCTTGCCAAATGGGGTGACCTTGCCGCAGGCACCACCCCGCAACCGGTGGCCATTATCAGCGTGGTCGCCAAATGCGCTGAACTACTCGATTGGAAAGGCCTCGGTACTCCGTTTTCAAAGGACTACCGCAATCGTACCTGGCTGCATGCTCCGCCTACACGCCTATCGAATTTCTTGATGCAACCCAATGACCTCAGCCGTGCCGATAGCGCCTACCAATTGCATTTTTGCCCGGTCAATGGCTATCAGGAGGTTTCACAGTATCTGCAAGCTAACGAACGAAACGGCTTTTTTGGGGGTGGCTATACTGCGGCGCTTGGACAAACCCACTTGCCACTGCTCAATCTCCCCAGTGCACCGATCATGAATCTGGGGTCCTTCGCGGGCATCCGCATGGATCATGCCAGGGATCATGTTCCAGCCATCTTAGGCACTTCTATGGGTTCCTTCTATAAATTAAAGCCTTTGGGGCATGTGGGTGCCGCCTTTGGTGCGGGTATCGGCAATGCGTACGCCCACCCGATGATTGCTCCGGATAGAGTCTATACCCGCAATCAATTAGGTGTTGATAATGGATACTTCAAGGTTGCCACGGGTGTATGGCAGAACGGCACGGGTCTTTCTGTATGTGATGATGATTGGGATCATCTGTTTTTAGCCAACGAAGGGTTGTGGGATTCGTGGTTCTGCTCGGGCCTCGCTCCGGAAGTAAGTAACGGCAGTGTGATATCCACTATCAAAACTGTGGCCGAAAACTTCTTCGCCGCCACCCCCAAGAAAGCCACCCTCGTGCCGCAATCATTTCTACCCAACTTGCGCAATAGAAATGCCGATGAACTGGCGGCCCTCGCCGAGCAAACCTCCAAGGGTAATAATGGTTGGGAGGCCGTGGCCTCCTACATGCTCAATAAAGGCCAGTTCAACGTCAACAGCACGTCCAAAGAAGCATGGAAAGCCTTGCTTCTGAGCCTGTGCGACCGCCCGCTCGCGGTCAACGATGCCAAGACCGGAAACCTCACCGTCAACCGCGATGCCAGCACCGCCAAGGTGTCGCGTTTTCCGCTCGCCAATAGCACGCATAATGGAGCGAGTCCTGGCGATGACTCGGCATGGTGCGGCATTCGTTCCCTATCAGATGCGCAGGTGGACAAACTCGCTGAACAAATTGTGCGGCAGGTAAAACTCCGCGGGCCATTCCTCAACATGACGGAATTCATCAACCGCCGCCTCTCCACGGATGCCACGGGGGTGACCGGTGCCTTGCAAGCCGCGATTGATTGGGATGAGTTCGACGCAGGTTATGACGGCAGCACGCAAGGTGGCGGCGAGAGTATCAACAAAGCATACAAAATCGGTGATGCGATGATTACAAAAGCGAATCTTCCGACCACGGACTATCCCAACGAGAAGGCGGCCTGTGGTTCTCGTTATGCGGGGATTCCAGGTTATGTCATGCAATCGGATTTGCTGCAGGGGATTTCCTCCTCTATCAGTGTGCGTGGCGATACGTTCCTGATCCGCGCCTACGGAGAGTGCCTGCTGCCAGATGGCAAAGTGGCCGCCAAGGCTTGGTGTGAAGCCGTCGCCCAACGCCAGGCTGATTTTATTGATCCACGCGACGCGGCGGACAAGAAAATGCGCGGCGACGATGGAACCCCCGATCCACAAAAACACAAGGAACTGTTGCAGATCAACCAAACGTTCGGCCGCCAATTCAAAATTATTTCCTTCCGCTGGCTCAAGCAAGATGAAATCTGATTACCCGCAACTTCTGTTAGTGTTATTCTTATCTGCGGTGTGGGTATTAATCCTTCCGTGCAGGGCACAAGAGAAGCCGGCGTGCGAGGTGGCGATTGCCGCGCTGACATTGCCGAATGGTTCTAGCGGATTGCTACATGTGCGCACTGAGCCAGTCGCCACCACCCCGCTGCAGCTCAGCACGCGATATTTTTCCGAACGGGTGAAATTACCTGGCAGCACGCTACAATTTTTCAAGGATCCAGTGGTGATCAAAGAGGCATCAGCAGCACCGGAGCCATTGCTAACCCTGCAACTGCCACCCGCTACCAAGCTCGCCTACGCCGTGCTCTGGGCGGAGACCGATCAAAAAAAGCAAACTGTCTGGAAAGGCTATATTATCACAGCCAAGGACTGGGAAAATAGCAGCCTTAAAGTCTTCAACGCCAGCTCCGAACAAATCGGAATCACTGCCGGTACCAAGAATATCCTGTTATTGAGCGGCAAATCCGTGGACTTTCCCGCCCGCGACTGGGGCAAACCGTTCCCAGTGAAGTTGTTCCACTTCAAGCCGGAAACCAAGTGCATCTTCTCTTCGACTTGGCGAGTGACCTCCGGTAGCCGCGAACTTTGCTTTGTTTGCAACATCAACCATGCAGTGTCGCTGCGCTCAATTATGGAAATCTCCTCGCCCAAGAGCAAGGCCGTTCCCTAATATCTGGCCTGCGGGTCCTACCAGGTGTCCGTGCGAAACGGTTGCGCGGGCAGACCGTCTTGATTGAATAGGTTGGCCCACTGAAACGTGTTGCTCCATGCGTAGCGCACTGCCGCGGGATGCGCCACGCTCGCGCTGGTGACCACTACCGAGTCGCCTTCAATCTTGGCATCGGCCCAAACAAATTTTTTGTCTTCCCCGGCTATCATAAAGCCTTGCAGGGTGTCGCCATTTTTAAACGCAAGACCTTTGCCGGAGTGGGTGAACTTGAGTGTGACCTTGCCACCGTCGAGCGTGTGACTCGCATAACGTGGGCCGAGGTATTCGTTTTTCTTGTCATAGGCGGTGGCCAGCGCGACTTGCACAGCGCGGGCACCGTAGCCGGATTTGTTAGGCGGATGAATGCCGGAGCCGAGGTCGCTGCTGGTGACCATGTGGGTATTGGGATACTGCATGAGTTGCGTGAAGACCACATGAGAATACTCGGGTCCGGGGCCGCCAGGGATTGCTTTGGGAAGCGGTGCGAATTTCTCCGCGAGCCGGTTCATGGGCTGTGAGTAGTCGAACGCGCAACCACCACCGCTGGGTTTTTGCACATAGAGGAACGGGAAATCCCCCTGGCCCCAGGCCTTGCGCCAGCCGCCGATGAGAGCCCCCATGAGCGTGACCTGGTCAAGCCCGACGATGTTGGTGCGGCTCTCGCCTTGGTCCCATAGCACGCCCTTGATGCCGTAGCCGACATAGGGCCGGATGTGGGCCTCAAAGAGTTGGCCGATTTTTCCTTTTTCCGCCTCACCGGGCGTGCCTATCGGCTTTGGAGCATGCGGCTGTTTTTTTGTATCCTGTCTAGCGGCCTGGTCCAGCGCCTGCCAGGCGGCGAGATCTTGGTCGAACTTTGCCTTGTCTGCATTGAATTTCGCCACCATCGCATCATATGCCGCACTCGTCGCAAATTTTTTCACGGCGGCGGAGCAGGCAGTGTCGCTGCGATACATTTCATCGCTGAGCCAGAAACCCGAAGGAGTGCCACCGACCGCTCCGACCATCAGGCCGACGGGCACGTTGAGTTCTTTTTGTAAAGGGAAGCCGAATGAGAAAAGCAGCGCGCTGAAAGCTGCGATGTTAGCGGGGTTAGCATCCTGCCAGACATCTTTAACACCCTTTTTCATCAGGCGCATCTTGGGATAACTCTCATTGGCTGCTGCCGCGAGCACGGGATCGCCGCCAACATAGGCGCTCACCGGCATGTCCATGTTCGACTGGCCGGAACCGATCCACACATCGCCCACCAGCACATCGTCGATTTTCTGGTCGCCGATGGTTAGCACATCGGGGCCGCCGGCCGTCAGTGCATCAAGTTTCACACACCACTTGCCATCCTGCCCGGCGCTTACAGATTTCACCTGATCGCGGAACTTCACGGCTACCATTGCTCCCGGTGCGGCGGTGCCATAGACCGGTACGGCCATGCCACGTTGCAGGACCATGTGGGGGGTGAAAACCTTCGAGAGTTCCACCCCTGCCTGCGACGGCAAAGCAAGGGCAACAATGGCGAGACAAGGGGCGAGAACCTTCATGGTGAGGGTTATACGCGCATCGCCTGCCAACATTTCAGTGTATTATTTCATCAGGCTGGATGGCTTATTCCAGATCGAATGCAACTCGTGGATCTCGAGTGTTTCTATGGTGGCGCTGCCACCCTGCGTGGTGACCGAGATATTGCCGACGGGTTTACCAGCAAATTCGCCGCGTGGCACCACTTTGTGGCATCGGCCGTCCGTGCCGAATACCTCGTACATCGGCCGGTCGATGATGAGGCGGATTCGCACGGTGCCTGCCTGCAGTGGCAGCGGCATCCCATCCAATTCCTGCTCGTTGAACTCGTAGCTGAGCGCATTGCCGCCGAACGCCAGAGTGACCCGCTCAGCACCGCCATTTTTCACAACTAACAAGATATCGAAAAGCTGGCTGTTGTGGCCGACGTCGAAGGACACGGTCGGTTCCGGCGGGCGCAATTCTTTTTTTATAAGTCTGACGACCGCGGGCATTCGCAGGGTTTCGAGTTCCCTGACCGGTTCGGCACAAAGTTGCAATCCGTGTGCAGAGGCCCGCAGGGAAAGCTCGGCGGGCAACGAGAACGCCTGGTTGAACGGCATCCCGGGCATCTCGAGTTTTCTGGTCCAGCCGATCTGGATCACGCGTCCGTTAGGAGCGTTCGTGAAACACTGCGAGGCATAGTAAGCGCCCCAGTGCAGTTGTTTTTTGCCGTTGCTCTCGGGCGTGTAGGTCTTGCCGTCGAATTTTCCAACTAGATACTTCGAGTCACTCCCCCAGAGAATCCAGCGGGTATCGCTCGGGTCCCCTGACACCGGAATCTCAAACAATTCAGGACACTCGGAAAAGTTGGCCAACTCGCTCGTCTGGGTCCACGTCTTCAGGTCCGGGCTGGTGAAAAACCTGAAACCCCGAAACCCGCGGGTCATGAAGTGCACCAGCACCCAGTGCTTGCCAGGCTCATACCAAATGAGTTTGGAGTCGTTGCCGCCCGTATCGCGGGTCGCTGGAATGATCGGGTTGTGCTCATCACATTTCCACGTCCGCCCACGGTCGTTAGAATACGCGAGCCCCTCACCCTCGCCACCGTAATCGGTGTAGATGAGAACGATGGGTTTCTCCTTGCCGGTTTGCAGGCCCGCGGTGTTGAGCAAGTCGACATTGCCGCTCCCGGAGAATGCCTTTGCGGCAATCATGGCCGGATGTTTCTTTGAGGGGGCGAGTTGGCCGCCCTGAGGACGGATGGCGTGCGGCAGTTCCTCCCAGTGGACGAGGTCCTTGCTCACAGCATGCCCCCAATACATGTTGGCCCACTTCGTTCCAGCAGGATTGCTTTGCCAGAAAAAATGGTATTCGCCGTCGTACCAGGTCATCCCGTTAGGATCGTTGTTCCATCCACGCAGCTGTGAAAACCGCAGTTGCGGGCGTAGCGTCTCGTCATAGCGCGGTTGCAGGTCAGGGATTTGGTCGCCGGTTTCAATCAGATTGCAGACCGCAGGGGTGGCCGATGTGTAAAGTTCCGCGCTCTTGCCAACATACGCGGCGATGTCGAGGTAGGCCCACCAGTCGATGGCATCAGGCGTCGGCGCGAAGTCCACGTCGAGCGAGTGAATGAGCACGCCGCCGACCTTCACCTGCAACCGGGACTTCTGCGGGCTGTTGTTAGCGATGGGAAGCAGCAGATATTTGCCGGTGACTTCCAGCGTGCGTTGCGGCCGTGCCGCTGCGCGGTGATCGGAAGTTGCCAGCGGCGGAATCGGCTCCGCACCACGGGCGGTAAGGGCCATGATCAGGGCGAGCAGTACGGGAAGTGACGGGGGCATGGGAGATTTTTGATGGATGTCAGGTCGTGTCACATAGCCTATTTTTTCCAGATGGATTTCAGTTCATGGACGTCGAGCGCGGTCAATGTTGCCGGTCCGCCGTTGGCGAAAGCGGTGACGGATTCCACCACGCCACGTGTGCGCCGCTCGCCGGTGATATAAACCACGCCGTCGTTGCCACAGATTTCGATCATCGGCCTGTCTAGCAATACTTGCAGGGTGATTTTGCCATCGACGGGTGTCATGGGGTTACCATTGAGTTTGCCGGCGGCCACATCATAGGTTACGCGGTTGCCGCCGATGTCGAGCCCGACCTCTGTGGCCTTGCCGAGGACGAAATGAGCCCGGATTTCCAGCAATTCGGCGGCGGCTTCGACCTTTCGGGGCGCATCCGGGGATAGTTCGCCGGCGGAGGCGCGGTGCGATTTGCTGCGGAGTTTGGCAATCTGTTCGATCGGCTTGGCATACATGCGAATGCCGTCCGGAGTGTTGTGCAGCGTCAGTTGGTGTGGAAACGTGAACGCTTGGCTGAACGGCATGCCGGGCAGATTGAGTCTGGCCCAGCCGATTTGAATGCAGCGGCCGTCGGGTGCATTGTTAAATGTCTGTGAGGCAAAATACGCGCCGTAATGCACGCGGTGTTTGCCTTCATGCTCAGGCGTGAACGTACGTCCGTCAAATCGCCCGACGGCATATTGCGCATCCGCGGCGAAGGTGACCCAGCGCGTGTTCTCTTGTTCGCCGTCCACTGGCAGTTCGATGAGTTCGGGGCATTCGGAATAGCCGGGCAAGTGGCTCTGCTCGGTCCATTTCTTCAGGTCGGTGGAAGTGTGGAAGGCTGTGTTCTTATCGAGCCCGCGGGTGTGATCATAGACCGCCATGACCCAGTGGCCGCCAAGATTTTTCGCCTCGTCGTTGAGTGCTTCATCGTGCTTCTTATAGGTGTACCACAGGACTTTCGGATCATTGCCGGGGTGCTTGAGAACCGGGTTGCCATCGTAGTAGGTGAAGGTGCGGCCGCGATCATTTGAGTAAGCCAGCGCCTCTCCGACACCATTGCCAAAGTCTGAAAATACCGCGACCATCGGCGGCTTGTTTCCGGTCTGGAATCCGGCTGTATTGTTAGAATCCACCACGGCACTTCCCGAGAAGCACTGGCCCTTTGCCTGCGTCAGCGGATACAGGGCGACGGGCAATTCCTCCCAATGGAGCAAATCCGTGCTGACGGCGTGGCCCCAGTGCTTGTCTGCGTGATACAGGGTGACGGGGCAGTATTGGTAAAACAAGTGCCACTCGCCATCTTGATAGACCAGCCCGTTGACGTCGTTGTTCCAGCCGAGTCTCTGCGAGAAATGAAACTGCGGGCGCAGTGGTTCGTCGTATATGGGCATCAGGTACCGTTCCCGGTCAGAACTTTCTATCAGAGCGAGGCCGGTACTGGCGGTCAGGCCGGACATCGCCAGCACGGCTTGCTTGCCGACGTGCTTACTCATGTCGAGGGCGGCCCACCAGGCAATGTCATCCTTGGTTAGAGCCAGGTGGGTCTCGAGATCGTGGACCAGCCGACCGTCAACGCGGACTGAGAGTCTGGCGCGCTCCCGGCCTTTGGCGATGGGTTGTTGGCCCTTGGCGATGGGAATGAGTAACAATTTTCCGGTCAGAGCGATCTGACGCGCTTCCGGTGTGGTGGTCGGGCTTGCTGCCATTGGGTCCTCCGCCGCAGAGCAATCCTGAATGACGAGTGGTGCAAGCAGAAGCGATATGGGAACAAGCATTGCTAGTTTTTTCATATACATTTCACAGTTACACTTATCGTTGGACGTTGAGTTTCTTTTCCCTGCCGGTGTTGGGGAAGCTCGCCCGCAGAATCCGGGACTTCCCATCATAGGCCCAAAATTGAATCCTCACTGACGGCTTGCCACATACTAAGGTCACGGCATTGCCGTCCTGTTTCCATGACTGCACCTCGCCGAGCATTGCGGCGGACGCGCGGTGGTTCATGGCGGCAAGCATGAGGCATGCCGATAGCGCTAGAGCGGGGATTTTCGAAGTGACCGAAGGACGAATTCTTCCTCTTCCAATCATCAATTCTTCCCGTAGTTTGGTAAAGCGGTACCTGAAAGAAAGTGGTGACATCCTGACGGCCTTATTTTGCCTCAACACGAAAGAAGGCCGCTGCATCCTCCGAGTCAAAGCGCAGCTCAAGTTCTCCGTTCGCGTTGATCGTCACTTGTGGCGCGGCAATGGGGAAGAACGAGAAATTAGTTAGATTGGTGGTTTTGGAGAGGCCAAGAGTTAGTTTGAACTGGCCGCTCAGCGGATCTCTCTTCAGCAATGGAGTTCCAATGCTTAAAGTTTCAACCTGCGAAGCGGTGTAGAGTCCTGCCCCATTCGCCCCGCCATATAGCGTCGCTACCAACTCGGGTTGATTGGCCTGCCAGTCGAATCCCAGTGCGGCGAGATCGTATTCTGCCGCGTCACTCATGCCGTCGCCGTCCGTGTCGTTGGTGTAGCTGAGCCCCATTCCGGTTAGTGTGACATCAAAGGGGTTGGTGGATCCGCCTACATTGCTGGCCAGATGAATCGTCGCGGTTCTTGTGCCACTGCCGCTCGGGTTGAAAGTGATCGTTAGGGTCGTGCTGCTGCCGGGTGCCAGGGTGGTGCTCGACGGAGTGCTCGGCGTGAAATCACTTGCATTTGTGCCACCGTTGCTGAGTGAGCCGAGGATCAATTCCCCGGTTCCCGCATTACTGATGGTGAGCGTCTGGGTTGCGACCCGACGTGAGGTGGCAGGGCCGAAATCCAGCGGCGCGACAGCATCATCTACCAAAGGGTTACTTCCGGCTGAAACTGCGATTAGCGGAACCCAACGGGTGATTGTTACGGCATAAGTCTTGATTGGAGTTCCGCCGACTGCTGTCACCCGTGTTTCCACGGTGTTGATGCCTCCGTGCAAAATTAATCCATCAAGCGAAACACCCGAGACCGCTGGCTGCCACTCGCCGCTGTTGCAGCGAACCGCGATTGCCGCGCCGGTGTTACCAGTGGTCGGGGTGACATTCAAGTCCGCTGCATATGTCGTGGCAGTGTAACTGGTTTCCTCCGGAGTAAAGAGCGGCGTCAGTACACAGCCGCTAACCGTCAAATCGCGAAGATCCGCACTGGCCGGCTGAATTGTCAGACTGAGGTCGTTCGCCGATGACGCACCGTTGCTGCCTTTGACCTGGACGCTGAATGTGGTGGATCCTGCGGTATTCGGAGTGCCGGTGATCACGCCGTTGTCCAAAATCAGGCCTAAGGGCAGATTGCCGGATGTGACCGTCCAGGTGTAGGGAGTGGTGCCTCCCGTTGCTGATAGAGTTTGGGTATAAGCCGTGCCGAGCGTGCCTGTCGGTAACGGGCTAACAGTGGTGATGGTTGGAGGAATCGGCGCCGGTTCTATAGTAATCGAGAAACTCTGTGTCGCATTGGGCTGTGTTCCGTTAGCCGCTGTGATCGTGCCAATGAATGTGCCCGTCGCTCCTGGCGTGCCGTAAATTACCCCGTCCGTGCCAAGTATCAGGCCGCCAGGCAACGCCCCAGTACTAACCGAAAAGGTGACCGGCGTGCTGCCCGATGCCGTGCAGGTGTGGTTGTAGGCCGTGCCAACCATGCCTGACGATGGAGGTGCGGTGCTGGTGAATTGCGGGGCCAGGGGTGCCGGGGCGATGGTAATCGAGAAACTCTGCGTCGCATTGGGCTGTGTTCCGTTAGCCGCTGTGATCGTTCCGCTGAATGTGCCGGCCGTCCCTGGCGTGCCGGTGATCATTCCGCCCGTGCCCATTGTCAGCCCGGTTGGCAAGGCCCCCGCACTAACCGTAAAAGTGATAGGCGAGGTGCCCGATGCTGTGCAGGTGTGGTTGTAGGCAATGCCCACCATGCCCGACGAGGGTGGGGGGGTGCTGGTGAATTGCGGGGGTGTAGGTGCCGGGGCGATGGTAATTGAGAAATTCTGTGTGGCGTTGGGCAGTGTTCCGTTAGCCGCAGTGATCGTGCCGCTGAATGTGCCGGACGCATCTGGCGTTCCGGTGATCATTCCGCCAGTGCCCAATGTCAGGCCGGTGGGCAAGGTTCCCGCGCTGACGGTAAATGTGATAGGCGTGCTGCCCGATGCCGTGCAGGTGTGGTTGTAGGCCGAGCCCACCATCCCCGACGAGGGAGGCGCGGCGCTGGTGAATTGCGGGGGCACGCTGGTGCTTAGATAGATGGTCCCGATGCCGCCGGGCCAAGAGCTGCCGCCACCGCCGGTAACGGATTTGCTGCCTAGGAACGACGTAGTGGCAGAGTAGATGGCAATGCGTCCACCGCCACCGCCGCCGGAACTCGTGTTTCCTGCGGCCGATCCATTGGCCTGGATGATTCCGCCACCCGCAAACTCGGCGCAGGCAAAATAGACGCTGCCGCCGGATGCTCCGCCGCCTTGACCACACGCCGAGACCGTTCCATCCACTGTTAGCGTGCCGATCACCGCCAGACGCACTGACCCACCGCCGTAACTGCCGTTTTCATACGATGCGCTTCCGAAGTCCAGCGGTTCCTGATAGGATCCGTAGGTGACACCAGGAGCCCTGCCTCCTAAGCCCCCATATCCCGCACCACCGTTGACACCGTTTGTCCCCGTCGATCCGCCTGCGCCGGGACCGCGATTATATTGCCACCATCCCACATAGTAGTAACCCGCAGCATCCACGTTGATGGACGCGCCCGAGCCAATTGTCGCCGAGCCTAACACGGTAATCCGCAACGGCTGGCCAGCCAATCGTTCATGAGTTAGCATTGCGCCGGTGGCAATATCCAGTTGCGAGACGCTGATGGGCATTGCGGGAATCACGATGGCCGCCCCGGCTATGCGCAACGCACATACCTGTCCGGCTGGCCAGTTGCTCGCGTTCAACCGTGTGTATCCGCTGCGTCCCGCATTGTCCAATCTCAGTTGCCCGTAAGCCTCCGCCGTTACCTGCGTGAAAACCGTCCCTGCTCCGCCTGCCGGTCCCCCAGTGCCGCCTATCGCCGTAAGATTTCCAGAAAAACTGAGCGTGTCCGCCAGCAATGCCACGCGTCCACCGCCGCCGCCGCCAGATGAGGTGTTGGTGGCGTTGCCGCCATCAGCGCGGATGGCGCCGCCACCCGCCAGGGTCGCCGCAGTTAGGAAAATACTGCCGCCAGCTCCACCGACTTGACCGCCGGCCGAGATAGAGCCATCCACCGTCAGCGTACCGGCCACTGCCAGGCGCACCGACCCTCCGCCGTAGCTCCCATTATTTACTGCCGCGCTGCCGAATTCCAGCGGTTCCTGATAGGTTCCGTAAGTGGCACCAAGGGCGAGACCGCCACAGCCGCCGTATCCCCCGCCACCGATGACGCCGTTGGTCCCGGTTGTGCCACCCACGCCGGGACCGCGATCATATTGCGACGGTGACACACTGTAGTAGCCGGCACCATCCACGTTGATGGAAGTGCCCGTGCCGATGGTCGCCTGGCCTAACACGGTAATCCGCAACGGTTGGCCACCCAGTCGTTCATGAGTTAGCATTGCGCCGGTGGTGATGTCCAATTGTGAGACAGTGATGGGCATTGCCGGAATCACGATGGCCGCACCTGCAATGCGCAGCGCACATACCTGCCCGGCTGGCCAGATGCTCGTGTTCAACCGTGTGTAGCCACTTCGTCCCGCATTGTCCAAGCTCAGCTGCCCATATGTCTGAGCCGTTACCCGCGTGTACACCGTCCCTGCCCCACCTGCCGGACCCCCAGTGCCGCCTATCGCTGTAAGGCTGCCGGAAAAACTCAGCGCGTCAGCTAGCAATGCAACGCGCCCACCGCCGCCGCCGCCAGAGGAGGTGTTGATGGCGTTGCCACCATCTGCGTGGATAGAGCCGCTGCCCGCTAGAGTCGCAGCTGTGAGGAAGATGCTGCCGCCGGCACCACCGGTCTGGCCTGCAGCTGAGATCGAGCCATCCACCGTCAGCGTGCCGGCCACCGCCAGGCGCACCGATCCTCCGCCGTAACTGCCATTATATGTCGCCGTGCTGCCGAATTCCAGCGGTTCCTGATAGGATCCGTAGGTGATGCCGGGGACGAGTCCCCCGCAGCCGCCGTATCCCCCGCCACCGATGATGCCGTTGGTTCCGGTTGTGCCACCCACGCCGGGACCGCAGTCTAACTGATTCCATGCCACATTGTAGTAGCCGGCACCATCCACGTTGATGGATGCGCCCGTGCTGATGGTGGCCTGGCCTAACACGGTGATGCGCAACGGTTGGCCGCACAGGCGTTCATGAGTTAGCACCGCGCCGCCGGTGATATCGAGTTGCGGCACGGTGATAGGAAGTGACACAACCACGGTGGCTGCTCCCAACAAGCTCAGCTCATAGACTTGATCCGTCGGCCAGTTGGCTGCTCCGACGCGGGTGTAGCCGCTGCGCCCCGCGTTGTCCACGCGCAGCCGCCCATTAGTCTGCGTTGTCACGCGTGTGAAGATGGTCCCGGCTCCACCCGCCTGGTAACCCGTGCCCCCAATCGCCGAAAGATTGCCGGAAAAACTCAGCGTGTCGGCCAATAACGCTAGTCGCCCGCCGCCGCCGCCCCCGGAACTGCTATTCCCGCTGTTGCCGCCATCGGCGCGGATGGTCCCGCTGCCCGCGAGGGTGCCTGCTGAAAGCAACACGCTGCCGCCGGCCCCACCGCCACCAGAGGCCCCTGATGCATGATTGCCATTGGCGGAGATGACTCCATCCACTAACAGCGTTCCGCCTACTGCCAGGCCGATGATACCGCCACCAGCCCCGCCTTGGCTGTTGCCACCACTGCCGTGAGTGCCGGGCTCTGGTATCGATCCGTAAACCGCTCCTCCACCGCTACCCGGACTGGCGTTGCCTCCATTGCCAGCGTGGCCGCCGCCAGCATATCCATTATTGGTTTGGCCGCCGCTACCCGGTCCCTTGTTTGCGGCGTATCCGAGGCCCGCCACGTTGATGCTACTCGTGGTGTCCACCGTGGCGTTGCCCACGATGGTGAGGCCCACCCGGTTGTTCGCCTCACCGTTAGGGGCGGACGAGTGGGTAAGTACGCCGCCATGGGTCACCAGCAGGCTGGCGAAAGCGTGCGGCCCGTCTACGGTCAGAGTGCAGCCTTGCACGATGATGTCCTGACCATCGTATGTCGTGTTGCCCACGCTGATGGCGGCGTTGCTGGTGAAGGTGGTGGCATTCGCGTCTGCCAGGGACAGGATCACGGCGATTGTGGTGAGCAGCTTTCTTATGGGTTTCATGATTGTTGCTGGAAATTTTCCTTTGTTGTGATAGCCGTTGAAAGCGTCAGTGGTTGGACCGGAGGGCGGCGACGGGATATTCGGATTCATGAATATCTTCTTCGCCGGGTACAATACCCAATCTGTGGGCGATACCAAGGAAATTTTATGGTTGGGAAGCTGGCTGATAGAGTAACTGGTGGGCCTTGCGCATCTCCTCTGCATCCATCTTGATAACGGCCCGGTCATAGGTCATGAGGCCATTGACCTCGCCCTCCACGTCGGTGGTTTGGGTATAGACGGCGGCAGCGAGGCCTTGGTCGGCGAGCGGTTTGAGCTTGGTGATGAGATCGAGGTAGCCTGCGGTTAGATCCTCGCGGGTTTTGAAACTACGGTAGCCCCAGTTTTTTTTATTCCACCAGAGATGCCCCTCGAGCGGCAGTCCCAGCCCGCCGAACTCGCCGAGCACCACGGCGCGTTTGCCCTCGGATTTGGTACTCCCGGGTCCGGGATATCGGTGAATGTCCAGGACATCGCCGGTGCCGTGGTCCGACCATCCCGAAGCGCTATTGACCAAGCGCGACGGATCAAGCTTGTGTGTGAGTTCGGTGATGCGCGGTGTATCGAACTGGCCCCAGCCTTCGTTGAAAGGAACCCACATCACGATGCACGGGTGATTGCGCAAGGCCGTGATGATGCGCCCCCACTCCAATTCATACTCGGCGGCCGACTCCGGGCTGCGCGTGATATCCTTGGCGGGCCCCTTGCCCACGCTCTTGTCGCCACTGGGCATGTCCTGCCACACCAGCATGCCGAGCTTATCGCAATGATAGTACCAGCGGTCAGGCTCGACCTTTACGTGCTTGCGGATCAGATTCATCCCTAACTTCTTGGTCACCTCGATGTCGGAGCGCAGTGCCTCGTCAGTAGGCGCCGTGTAGAGACCGTCGGGCCACCAGCCTTGGTCGAGAGGCCCATACTGGAACAATGGCTTGTTATTGAGGAAAATCCGGTTAGTGCCCTGTGAATCGGCGGCCACAACGATTTTGCGCATCGCGAAATAGGTTTTCACAGAGTCGGTTGGAGTTGCTGTTGGGTCCAGCAGAACAACCTTGATGTCATAGAGATACGGATCGGCGGGCGACCAAAGGTGGGCAGCCTTGACCGGTAACACGATTTCCTCGTTGGGTTTGCCAGATATACCTTCAAGTTTCAGGTCGCCGGTATCCTGGCTGAAAACGATTTTGCTGTTAGCTGTGGCACCGGGCACGTCAACCGTGATTTTAACGACGCTATGGTCCACGTCCGGTACTATTGATAGGCCTTGAATGAATGCTGGTTTTGGCACGGGTTCCAACCACACGGTTTGCCAGATGCCGGTGACGGGGGAGTACCAAATTCCGCCGGGTTTGGCTGTCTGTTTACCGCGCGGCTGGGTGCCGCCGTTGGTGGGATCAATGACGGACAGCATGACTTCGCATGTTCCGTCAGCGGCCGCTGGGGTGATGTCGCACGTGAACGGATCGTAGCCTCCCTGATGCTTGCCGACTTCTTTGCCATTGACCCAGACGGTGGTGTCCCAATCGACCGCTCCAAAGTGCAGCAGAAGCCGCTTGCCCAGGAAATTTGCGGGCACTTTGACCGAGCGGCGGTACCATAACTGCTGGTCGCGGCCAACTGTCTTCATCACACCGGAGAGGGCGCTTTCAACGCAGAAGGGAACGAGAATCTTGCCGTCCCATTGCACGGGTTTACCGGCGGCCATTGGGACGATGGCGTAGTCCCAGAGTCCGTTGAGGTTCGTCCATTCGTCGCGCGCCATTTGTGGGCGCGGGTATTCCGGGTGGACGTTTTGCGGGGTCACTCCGGAGGTCCACCGGGTTGATAGCGGCCCATTGACAGGTGCTTTCCCGGGATTGGCATCACGCACGAAATTGTCCTGTAACTCTTGCCAGTGTGCTGCCATTTCGCGGACACGTTCCGGTTGAGCTGCGGCAAGGTTGTGTTGTTCGCAGCGATCATCTGATAAATTGTAAAGTTCCCAATCGTTGTGGTCTTCGCGGGCGGATACCAGTTTGTAATCACCGACGCGCAATGCACGGTTGCCTTCGTGATTGAAAAATAGTGAGTCGCGCTTCACACTGCCATCCACGGCAAACGCCGGAACGAGGCTGCGGCCCGGGAATGGCGGGGCACCTGCCGGAGGTTGCGCTTTGGCCCCCACGACATCCAGGATCGTAGGAACGAAGTCGATGAGGTGTCCGACGTCGTGGCGGAGTTCATCGTGCGCCTCAATGCCCTTGGGCCAATGCGCGATGAGCGGTGTGGAAATGCCGCCTTCATGTGTCCAGACTTTGTGACGCCGGAAGGGAGCGTTGCCCGCGCTTGACCATCCTGGACCCAGACACAGGAACGAGGCAGCGGAGCCGGGGTCGGCGCTGCGGTCGTTGCCATCACCGCGTACCATAATTGTGGCATCGGTGCCGTTGTCGGAAGCAAAAAGAATGAGAGTGTTGTCCCATGCGCCCATGGCACGAACCTGATCGAGTACGCGCCCGATCTCCCGATCCATGCGATCAATCATTGCGGCGTGGATCGCCATCTTTGTCGCCTGATACCGCTGTTGCTCGTCCGTCAACTTTACCCACTCCACGGCGTGCTCAACTTCTCCCGGCCCGAGCTTTTCCATCACCCCTGGCGCAAAGTAGCGCGGTGTGAATGCAGGTTCCAGTGGGGCCAGAGCGCAATTGACAATCCCGCTGTCCCGCAGGTTACGCCAGCGTTCCTCGCGTACTTGATCCCAGCCTTTGAGGTAATGATCCCGGTAACGCGCAATGTCCGCCGCCGCTGCCTGCAACGGAAAGTGCGGCACCGTGAATGCTAGATACGAAAAAAATGGCTGTGATGTATGCTTTTCCGCATGTTCCTTCAAGCAACGAATCGTGTGGTCGGCGAAAGCCGTAGAGGTGTAATATCCGCTGTCTTTCGCCACCGGCGGCAGCGGTTGGTCGTCTTCCACGATATCTGTCGGATTAAAATTGCGGTTGAAGTCATTCAAGATATATGAGTGATCGAATCCAGCGTCGGCCACGGCCTTGGGCGCGCCGTGTACATGCCACTTGCCGGAATGATAACTGCGATACCCGAGCGGCTTGAGTAATTGCGGCAGGGTGCGCGTCCATTGCGGAAATGGTGGCTTGAGTGGATCCATGTGGATTTGCTGCGGATAGTACCCGGTGAGCAGCGCCCCGCGCGATGGCCAACAGCGGGCGGTGTTGTAAAATTGGGTGAAACGCAGCCCGGATTTTGCCAGACTATCGAGGTTCGGGGTTTTGATGTCGGAACCATAGCAACCAATGTCGGAAAACCCCAGATCGTCGGCAAGAATGATGAGAATGTTAGGCCGGGAGGCGGGCACCTTCGCGGCGTGCAGCGGTGCCAGCAGAAGGAAACCAAGGATTATTAGATAGTATTTCATAGGAACTGATGCCACCTGACAAGTTTACTTTTTCCAGATGGACTTCATCTTGAAGACTTCGAGCGACTCCACCGTTACGCTGCCGCCCTCCGGAGTGACGGAAACCTTGCCGATGGGATCCGGTTGTCGTGGCGCGGTGCGATAGCCTTGGCCGTCGTTGATTACCACTTCAAACAGCGGACGGTCCACCAAGACGCGTAGCTTCAACTTGCCGTCGATGAGGCTGGTGGGCACTTTGTCGAGCATTCCGGTGGCGAAGTCATAGGTCATCTCATTGTGGCCGAAGGCTAGGGAGACTCTCTTCGCGTCGCCTTGCTTGATCGTCACTAATATATCTGCGAGTTGGCCGTTGACGTCGAGGCTGAGCGGCGCATCCACGGTCGCAAACTTGGACGTTATTTTTTGTGCCGCACCATCATGCAGGGTATTGACCTCCTCGATCGGGTTGGCAAACATCCGTATGCCATCCGGGGTTTTCCTGAGTGTCAGGTTGATTGGCAACGTGAAGGCCTGGTTGAATGGCATATCCGCGCCCATGCCTATTTTGGCCCAACCGATTTGCACCACCCGGCCATCTGGTGGGTTGCTGAAGCATTGGGAAGCATAGAAGGGGCCGTAATGCACGGTGTGCTTGCCCTCATGCTCGGGGGTGAACGATTTACCATCGAAAGTGCCGACGGCATATTGGGCGTTGGCGGCGGAGACCACCCAGCGGGTGTTGTGATTATCGCCATCGACTGGCAACTCGAACAACTCGGGGCATTCGAAGTAGCCGGGTAAATGGCTGTTGAGTGTCCAATCCTTCAGGTTGGTGCTGGAATAAAACGCGACGTTGCCACCAATCTGCTTGTCCGGGCTCTGGTCAAAGACAGCGATCACCCAATGCTTGCCGGGGGCGTACCAAACGAGCTTCGGGTCGCGCCCGCTGTGCTTGATGACCGGGTTCTTATCATAGTAGGTCCAGTGTCTGCCGCGGTCGTTGGAATAGGCCAGAGCCTCGCCACAGCCGGTATCCGTGAAAACCGCAACCAGAGGTTTCTCCGTGCCGGTCTGCCAGCCGCCGCTATTGTTAGCATCCACATTGGCGCTTCCTGAGAAGCAATTCTTGTTGGCCATGGAGGGATGGCGCTCCGGGGTGTAGGGGCCGCCAAAGGGCCGCAGGGCGCGGCGCTGCTCGGTCCAATGCAGCATGTCTGGGCTCGTCGAATGCCCCCAATACATATTGCCCCATTGGTTGCCCACCGGATTGCATTGCCAGAATAAATGATATTCGCCATCGTTCCAGACCATTCCGTTTGGGTCGTTGTTCCACCCCTGTTTCTGGCTGTGGTGGAATTGCGGCCGCATCCTCTCGTCATACAACGGCAGTAAATGCCGCTCCTCATCAGAACTCTCTATCAAAGCCAGTCCTGCTCTATCCGCAGCTTGTGTAACAGCTAATACGGCAGTCTTGCCGACGTATTCGCCCATGTCTAGATAGGCCCACCACGCCACGTCGTCTTTCGTCATGGCCAGTTTCCCCTCGAGGTTGTGGATGAGCGCTCCATCGACCCGCACCGAGAGTAGCCCGGTTTTCTCTTTCTTGCCATGATTCCTATCATTGGAAACGGGGTAAAGAAGCAGCTTTCCCGTTAGCTTGATTTCACGGGTGGCGGCCGCCTCGATGGGTACGGCTTGGTCCCGTGGAGCGGCGGTTAGATAAGGGATGGTGAGGCAGCCGAGCAACAGGGATGCGGATAGCAACGGCAGGGTGGGGGATTTGATGGCTGGTATTTTCATGCGGGTACGGGTTTGCTGATTTGATAAATTCGAGTGAAATCCCTAGCGGAACTACCTCTTATCCGTAGTGGCGGGTGGAACGTTGGCGTGGGATTGTTCGAAGGTTAGGACCGGGCGGAAATCCGGATGGTCTTTGTATTGGAGGTTTTTCCGCCCGTAGTAACTTCCGTAGTATTGGCCGTTGCTATCGATCCAGGTGGTGACGCGAATGCGCTCTCCCGGTGTCAGTTGCACCTTGTAGTGCTCCGGCTTAATGAAATCCCGCAGTTTGCTGGCGTGGGTGCCGAGGCTATAGGGCGGCAGGTAATGGTTGTTGCCGGCTTTGGGATGGTTCTCGCCGATGATCGGGATGAGGTGCCGTTGCATGATTTGTTCGTATGAGCGGTTGAACAAAGTGGTCAACTCGCCTGATAGATCGAGATGCCCCTCGGTTTTCGCGCCGCCGTGGCAGTTCACGCAATGCTTGTCCCAGACCGGTTGGACGTCCTGGGCATAAGACAGCGGGCGGGCGCCAGACATTTCGCCCGGTTGCGGACCGGGCACGCTGGCCTGGCGTCTCAAGGCCGCCACGACAGATTGAGTTGAGACAGTGTTGCCGGCATGTTGCGCCTGTTCGTGACAACCGATGCATGAGCGAGTCTCGCCCGGGCGGTAATCAACAAACGTTCGCTCGCGCTGCACTTCCATGTAATCCTTATCGAGTGCCTGGAAGAAGATGTTCTTGTCTGCCTGCACCAATAGATGCGCCGAACCATCATCCTCGACGGGCACGATGCCGTGCTGGATTTTCAGCCCAAGGGCCGCATTGCTGGAAATAACCGAGTGCTGCTGGTCGAATTCGTCGCCGCCCCAGAAGCGCCGCGCTGCCCACGGCCGCGGCACGTGCTCGTTGATGCGTAAATACTTGATAGTTCCACGCTTCACGTTGTCCATGCCGCGATATACGTCGGTGATGATCAAGCGTGCCAGCCCACGCTGAGCCAGGATTTTATCGATGACGCCGCGCGAGATCGGCGGAGTGACGAGCGAGCGGACTGGGATAGGATTCCAACAGGAGGTAGCGGTTTCCTTGTGCAGCAAGCGCCGTGGTCCGTTACCATCTATCAGGTAAAGTCCCCAAGCGTTTTTAACATTCCACCTTTCGGTCGGGTTGAAGGCGACAAGGTGTTGGGCGGGCGTGAGCGGATAGGGGTCCATGTAGAGTGGTCCGCACTCGGTGTTGCCTCTGCCATCGCGATTCGCCTGTTGTTCGGGCGGGATCGGCTTGGTCGCTCCGCCGGGCACGTTGTCCCAACCCCATTGATGTTGGGTATCGATCTCGGGCGTGAGGTAGGTGACCGGCATGCCGGTGCGGTGATCGAAGCGGGTATCGATGAGCATCAGCGTGCCCACGCCCAAGGGCATGTGAGGCGCGCCGATTGCCACGAAGAGGTCGTTAAGACCGGGCACGGCGCGGCCGACGTTGAAGACTGAGGGAAAGGCGATGTTCCTGCCGTAAACTTCCTCAGATCCGGTTCCATCTGGACGCATCGCCCACAGCGCCTTGTTGGTCACCGAGCCGTTATCAACGTATTCCCAGCGCGTGTAGAGGATGCGGCCATCGTTCATGATGCTCGGTGCCGACTCGCTCACGGAATTGTTAGACAACTGCTCGATGTTTTTCCCGTCGGCGTCCATCCGATAGAGAAGTGTGGTTGTGAGTTTATCCGGTGGATCGCAGAGGATACCGTACTCGCAGCGGCTGGAGGTGAAGCACAGGCCGCCGTCTGGAAGATAACAAGGATGCAGGTCATCGGTGTGATGCCGGTAAACCGAATAATTCAGATTGTATTTTTTGATGCGTGCCTCTTCGTCGGCAGGAGGGAAGGTTAGCTGGCGCAGGCCTTGGCCGTCGATGCCAACTTCCCAGATGCGGAAGCCGACGCCGGGTTTTTCTTTCCAATCGAAGGCGACCCGCTTGCCATCGAACGAAAGACAGCAACGTCCGAACAAACCATTCGCCAGCGAGGGCGCAAGATTGCGAATCGAGCCGTCCCTCAGGGCTAGGACGCATAAGTCGCCCCCGTAATTCTGGCAGCCGTCAATGAAGTCGGTATAGTAGTGGGACGATTGCATCGTGAGGCGCCTGACGAAGAGGATTTCATCGACACCGGGCAGCAACTCGCGCAAACGGTCACGCGTCGCCGCTGTGTCCCCGTCAATCTCTACGAGTACCTGCGGATTCGCGGTCTTGCGCGTCGCCGGTTTGGTCAAGGGAATTTTTTTGTCCGGGACCAGTTTGGCGTCAGCAACGGCGATATCCGCTGCCAAGCAGTCGGCAATCGCCATCGTTAACACCACTGCGCACGCCAGCACGATTTTCGGGTATCGTGATTTCACCAGCGAGTAATAGTGATTGGGTTTACCAAGCATGTAAAATTTGTAACGGAGCGGGGAACGGGGATATTTCACGATGCGGCGAAACTGTGCCAAAACTGCAGCAAAACCGTGGCTGGATAGCCGGAGCACCGCCGTTAGTTGCCACCCTGCGGAACCAAGCGCAACTTCTCTCCCACCTTGGTGTCAAGGCTGAACCGCGTGCCCGTGGCCGTTGTGGATTTGCCATCCGCGCGGGTGACGCTCACCTGCCTGCCTGGCCAGGGGTTTTCGAGGGTGCATTTCCGGCCGCGTTCGCTATGGATATCGACATATTCCACGATGCCGTTGCGCAGGCAGCTCGATACAAGGAACGCTCCTTCGGCCCGCAGGTTCTCAAACGCCGCGTCCAAATTTTTCGGCCAGACGTGGAAGACGCGCAGCACGTCCTGATGGCTCAGGCAAAGCATCATGTTAATCGTGACGATTGAAGGAGTGCAACTTTCCACGCCGTGCGCATTGGTGGCATGCTTCATTCCGTTAGGAGATTTTTTCATTGCCCAGGCTTCCAAGTATCGGAGAATTTCCTTGGGGTCATAGCCGACCTGAACTGCGGCCGGATAGAAGCTGTTGGTGCCGTTGAAGTCGTCCCAACCGCGCATCACGCGGATCATGTTGCGCGAGAGATCCAACAATTCAGGTGACGACTCCAGACCAATCTGTCTTGCCGGGAATATGTGTTGGATTCCCAGGGTGTTGTTGCCGTTCCAGTCCTTGCCTTCCTCGGCTAGCCGGAATACCTTCTCGCCTTGATACTTCCTATTCCCCATGTCCGGAATGTTCCACGTCGCATATCCCGAAAGATAATCCAGAATGTGTTGGCGCTTGCCACGCAGGTTGCTATCCACCCCGAGCAACTCACTCATATCCAGCGCCAGTTCCATGGTCATACGAATCAATCCCAATGCGGCCGTGCCATTGACGTTCGCACCGCTCCCTTCGTGCACCGCGTGGTCATAAAGCACGTATCGTCCATTTTCAAATTTGAGGTAATCCACCCAGAACGCAGCGGCATCGGCCACGAAGGGATAGAAAGTTTTGGCGTACACCGGATCCCAGGTTGAACGGAAGCGCAGATTCACTGGCGTGAGTGATTCCGAGGCATTGCTCTTTTGGCCGTGAAGCAAGACATTTTGAGTTGAGCGTTTTGGATGATTGTAGCGGGCATCGCCAGCACCGGTATTGAAGGTGGCATCGATGCCTTTCGGGCCGATGCCAACAGGAAACAAAATGCCGCTGGAGCCACACAGATCTTTGGCATAGCGGCGGGCTCGCGGCAGAAAGTCCAGATAGGGATCGGTGGCGACGTCTGCCTGTTCGATCCGGTTAGCCGAAAAGAGACCGTACGTGGGAGCATTGTGATTGTAGTTTAGATGATAATCGCCATTCCATTCGGGGCCCTCCGACAAGACCCAGATACCAAAGAGGCCGGGAGGGAAGCCGCGGAGTCGGTATGCGCTGCCCAGCACATAGAGTGATGAGTAATAGTCTTTTTCGATGGCCTTCTGCGGAATCGAGATCCAGGACATATTCCAATAGGCGGCCCACCAGGCGGCATGTTCCTGTTGGAGGTTTGCCAAGCGTTGGGGTGTTATATCGCGCAGCAACCCAACGGCCTGTTCCTGGTAGTTCTTGTTCTTGAAGATGCTATCGGTACCGATGAGAATCGTCACCGGATGACCCGGTTTCAGTGTGACTTTCTGGCTGGCTCCGAGTGCCGGCATCGGCTCAAACGCCAATGTCCAGTTGATCTTGCCGATTTTCTGCGCTTCATGTGGGGTGGTATCAGGCGTTTTGATAGGCAGCGGTATCCACGGGTTGAGCTTGTTGCCATGCTCGTCGAAAATGCGTACGGCAGCGGCCATGCCAGACACGATATCCACATGGTCATCATAGTGGCGCTGGAGCCAGAATGTATCATCAACCATGCCCGAAGTGCGGCGCGATGCGGTGACGCCGAGTTGCGGCAAGATAAGTTCCTGGTCGGTCAATTGAGTCGAGACATCAATATCTATCGGCTTACCGGTTGCCGTGAGTTCTATCCAGCCGACATTGGCGGTGGCCATCACCCGGGCCCGGAACTCAAGGGACGCGCCATCTTTGGTAAAAGTGCCATGAGTGATGGGATTGTATATCGGTTGCTCGATATGATAGGTGGCCCCCTCCAGTTGCGGTGCTTTGAGATCGAGCCAGCCAAATAATTTCGGTTGGGCACCGAGATGTTGGTTTTGTAAACGCCAGAAATCGTTCTTATTGATCCAGAACCGCAGCGATTGGGCATCGCCCCCCACGCACATACCCATATCTCCGTTGCCCATCAGCAGGGCATCCGTTGACCATTTCTTGTAGTGCCCAAATGCCGCTGGCTTGTCTGTGGTATTCCGATATTGCGAGACAATCGATGCGGCGGTGAGCGGTTGCGGCGTGGCTGGTATTGCCGATAGCGGGCCGGTCACGAGTAACAAGCCGAGGATCCCCAGGGAGGTGGTTTTCATGGTGTGCGGGGCGCTATTTCTTTACCGTGGCCGTGGATGTCCGATAGAGGGTCACCGGCCCGAGTAGGCCGGTGGAGACGGGGTTGCGCTCGCCGGTCCAGTTCATAACCATCTTGTTGTCTTTGAGAGTGCGGCAATAATTGGATAACACGGTGGTGACACTGACCACCAGATCATTTTCGCCAGCCCGCAGTGCCCCTGTCGTGTCATAGAGATGCTCGGCACCCCACCAGCGCACACCCAGCCCCTTGCCGTTGAGCGTAACCTCTGAAATACCCTGCACCTTGCCGAGGCTCAACATCGACTGCTCAATATCCGCGACCTTTAGTTTTGCCCGATAGACCGCCTTGCCGGCGAAGCTGTTGAAAACCGGGTTTTGCGACATTCCTAAATCCTCGAGGTGCTCAAGATTTTTCGTTATGGTGTCGCCAAAGGCCGGTTCGAGCTTGAGTTGCCACACGGGCGTGATCGCGATGGCTTCGCCCCTGTCGATGATGGCAGGAGCCACGGCTGTGCCGGGCATGGCCGGTTCAAAGACTAGCAGCAATGAGGCGAGTGGCTCTAACGTGATGTCAAGTTCGTCAGGTTTTTTTCCGTGGGGAAACACAGTGCGCTCACCGGTTTCTGGATTCCAGCACCATGGTGTTAGTCCGCCGGTGGCAAACGATCCGTGGAAGGACACCGGTTGGTCCTCCTGCTGGTTGCTAAATAGAAAAATTTCGCGTCCGTCCCGTTGTTGGTGCACTTGAAACAGCATGGGATGAGGCACTGAGATTCGGACCGCCGGTCTAACATTGAAACGCTCCAAAGTGGAGGTGACCCATGGAAGCAGTTCGTCGCTGCCCGGTTCCGCAATGACGGACACCAGCCGTGAGTCCTGTTTGAGCGCACTCGCCATGGCGTTCTTAACGGCTTCATCATTTATTTCCCGGTTTTGCATTCCCGCGGACCGATCCGGGGCGTTTCCGACAAAGGCGATTTTGCCACCGGCTTTGGCATATTGTTCGATGAGGCGAGCGGTTTGCGGCTCCAGGCTAGCGACGTTGGCGACGAGCAACAGGTCGTAGGCCATGGGGCCGTGCAGGATTTTGCCATCCTTGAAGGTGGCATTGCGCAGGATCGTGCCGTTGACATAATCCGCGGTGCAGCCATTTTGTTGGAGTGCCTGCCAGACGAGGTGGAGATACCATGGTGTGTGGATGAAGCCTTGCCGTTCGAGTCCCGCCTTGCTCCACACGTCGGCGGTCGGACCGAGGATTGCTACCTCGGCACGGGGTTGGGACGATTGCAGCACGCTGCTGAGCCGCGCGGTATAGTCCGCCCATTTCCTGAAGTATGGCCACCATGTGTTGTGCTCGTTAAAATAGGTGCCGTAGCGAACCCAACCGGGAAATCCGGCCTCAGGCGGAGAATAGTTGAACCCGTGCAAGACAAAATGGTTCACGCCGGTCATCATATTCAAGTCGCCAGCTTGTTTGATGTATTCGAGCGATGCTTGGAACACGCCTCGCAGGTTGGTCATCGCTTCACAACTCACCAACTGTTTGCCGGTCGCGTGTGCGGCGGACGCTGCGTACTTATTCCAAACCGCATATCGGATGCCATTGAGCGGGAGTTGGTTTCCGGGCGGGTGGAAGATCCAATTGTCGCCTTCTGGGATATCGGGAATCAAGTAGCCGGATAACATATCCATCAGGCTCGGGCCGCCGTAAGCTTGGTATCGGCTCAGCACCCCGTTATCGTGGCACCAGGCATGGAACACGCGAATGAAGCGTTCGTGAAACAGTTCGACGAACGTCTGGTTGAAATCGTAACGAACGCGCCTGATCTCATCGAGAAACTTCGGATTGGCCGGTAGGAAATCCTGATAGCCTTGGTGCGGATCGTAGAGCGCGAACGGGTACCAAGGTTCTAGTGGATATCCGCGGCGGCGCCGGAATTCCTCCGGAAAATCGGTGGTCCAGTTAGCACCCGAGAGTTCGATGCTATCGCAGAACATCGCACGCAAGCCATCACCCAGTTTCCCACCGAGTGCCGGCCCCAGTTGGTCTGACATGCGCTGCAGGTAGCCAGTCACCGCAGCTTGGTTCAAATGATTGAGGACCTGGCCGTCAGAACCTGGCGCGCCGTGAATCACGGCTTTGAACGCTTCCTGCCAGGTGCCGATATGCAAGGTGTGGTTGCCGGCTGGAACTGAGAATTCTAACGTTCCATCCGGCTGAACCTTGTCCGTTAGATCGATGCAATCGTTGATGCTGGTTGCATTTTCGGGGACCAAGCGCAGATAGATCAGGCGCGGTTTGGCGGCGTCGGCGGCGACGGCACGAGCTGCCGGGGTTTTCATGAGATCTTTGAGATCCGCCCGGAATAGATCGGGCCCTTTGAGCGATTTACTGGCCACACCAATCGCCTGTATCGTCTCGCCGGACTTGAGAAAACGGCCACCAAACGGCCAGCCCGACCCGACAATCATGTCGGCGACCATGCCCCGCTCCTTGGCACCACGGGTGGCGACGGCGGCCATCCGGTTCCATTCCGGACTGAGCCATGTCAGGGGTGGGGTAGCGCTGGGAGTGGCACCGCCAGGCATGGCGACCGGATTGATTTCCACGCCGCCGATGCCTGCGGCTTTCATCAGATCGAGTTCGCGTAAAATTTCCTTTTCGGTGACGCAGTCGCCATTCCACCACCAACGGACGAAGGGGCGTGCTTGTGCGGGCGGGCTGAGGAAATCTTCATACAACTTGTCTGCGCCAGCAGTAGCCGGAGCGCATGAGCCAGCCACCAGGGCCATGCCCAGGGCAATTGTTGGAAACATTTCGGTTGTCATAAATTCACGTTGCGATGGGATGGTACAAGTGAATCGCTCCTTCATGAAGTGGCACGATGATGCGACCCCGGCCAGAGGAGGTATTTTCTGGAATTCATTGCTTGCTACTTCTCATCCGGCACCGTGGATTGGAAACGATAGGATCCCGACCCAACTTCGAATACCGCCGCGGCATTTTCCATGCGCAGCAACTTCACACCTTCCGCCTTCGCTGCGGGCCTGCCGGACTCGATCACTCCGGCGGCGTCCTGCGACGGGATAGATACGGTCGCTGTGGTGTTAGCCGGAATGGTGACGTCCATCGTGAGTTTGTCGCCATCGCGCTTCCAATTGCTGGTGATGCGGCCGTGGATTGAGTCATGGCTGCACCTAACCCACGTCAGATCGCCGAGTACCAGAGGTTTGATGATGATATGTTTGAATCCCGGTTTTTCCGGGTCATAGTTGATACCGGCCAGAGTACGGTAAAACCACGCGTCGAGATTGCCCGCGAGGATGAGCAGTGCCTCACTGTTCATGCCCGGTCCGCAGGTATCGCTGTCCCAGCGTTCCCAGATGGTCGTCGCGCCTTTGGAGATCATATAGCCCCAACTTGGCCGGGTGGTCTGCGTCACCACTTCCCAAGCAGCATCGGCGTGACCCGTGTCGCTTAGAACCTGCATGAGCCAAAATGCCCCCACCATACCCACCGATAGATGCCCCTTTCGAGTCACTTGAATATCGCGGGCCAGGTTGTCGGCCACTGCGCCCCGCTGCTCTGGCGGCACCATTCCGAACGCCAACGGTAACAGGTTGCTTGTCTGGCTGCCCGTACCGTAGCTGTGTTGCCCCGCATCGAAAAACCGCCGGTTGAAGCCGTCGTTGACTTTTGTGGCAAGTTCGCTGAATCCCGCAGCATCGGCCGGTTTATCCAGCAATCTAGCTAGGCGTGCCGCGATGCGGCAATTGTTATGGAAATAGGCGGATGCGATCAGCGCATCGGCCGTGCCACCGGTCGTGCTGCCGCCGTTCATTGAAGTCGCATCGCACCAGTCGCCGAATTTTTTCAGATCGACGGTGCAGTCCGGCTTCAAGTGGCGCGTAACGAACTTCATCCATCGGGTCAAGGCCGCATAGTTGGATTCCAGGGCACGCCGGTCACCATATAGATCATATTGAATTTCGGGGAGGATGGCGATGTTGCTAGGCCACACGATCCCGCTATCATACATCGCCCAATAGGTGGGCGAAACGTTGGGAATGTGTCCGTCCTCCAATTGATCGAGGCGGATGTCTTTCAACCACTTGTCCATGAAAGCTGCCATATTGAAGTTATAGCAATTGCTCTCAAAGTCCTTGGCCTGGGTGCCGAGCCAGCCCATGCGTTCGTCGCGGTCCGGTTCCATGGGCAAACTACGGAGATTCGCCCGCTGGGTCCAGCGAATGTTGTCGTGGATGCGATTGACCAGTTCGTTAGAACAGCGGAACTCACCCACCGCCGCAAAATCGGTATGCATCACGAGGCCCTCGAAGTTGGCCGGCGTGGGCGTGCCCGGAAAGCCGGTCACTTCGACAAAGCGGTAGCCTTGGCCGCGGAACACGGGCGTCCAACTCTCGGTACCTACACCCTTGAGCACATCTCGTCAGTGATGATGGTTTGGCGGGTGCCATCCTGGAAATCCACCTCAAGCTGTAAGCGCAATTTCGGAAAACCAAAATTATGCATGGCAAAGGGGACCGAGGTGCGCATTGCATAATAACGACCGTTGCCAAGGATCACGCCAAGCGTGTTAGAGCCAGCATGCAATTGCCGCGTGACATCGAAGGTCACATATAGGGCGCGCTTATCGTATTGGGTCAAGCCCGGATCGAGGAGATGGTCGCCTACCTTGCGGCCGTTGAGCTGCAACTCAAAGAGTCCCAGTCCGCAAACGTAGGCGGTGGCTCGCGCAATCCCCTTGTCCACCGCAAAATCGCGGCGCAGGTAGCGGGCGGGCAGGCGACGTTGCTCGGGATCCACTGCCGCGGGTGATCCGTCATGCCGGTCTAACCCAATCCACTTGCCTTGCCAGTCTCCCGGCTTTAGCAGCCCCATCGTCCACATCGCGGGCTGACTCCAGGCCGGTGCCATTCCGTCATCAAGCCAGAC
Organism: Verrucomicrobiota bacterium; assembly: GCA_037133195.1. GTDB lineage: Bacteria > Verrucomicrobiota > Verrucomicrobiia > Verrucomicrobiales > Akkermansiaceae > Luteolibacter. Next base: position 57,720 of record JBAXOP010000001.1, read on the forward strand.
GCGAGCTTTCCAATGACAGCACATGCGGGATTCTAACGGTTTTCCGGCATATTCCACCTGAATGCTCTGGTCGGATGCCACCTTTCCGCTGTCCCACAGATCGCCTTGGTTTTTCTTCAGCAGTTCTTGCGAACTTGCGACCAGGATCTGATAGGCTGTTTGTCTCTGCCCCCTTGGGACTGGAGATGTAGGAGTTGAGATATCAGAATTAGCTTCGCCAATGACCCACGACAATCGCGGTTTCACTGCATCAATGCCGAGCGGGTTGTCGCGGTATTCGCAACGCAGTTTCGTCAGGTCGGCGGCAGCAGCACTCGCAAGGCCGGAGAACAACGCGGCGGCGGCGAGTCGATATGCCACGATACGGCGGGAAGCGGGATCAAGTCCAGTGGCACGGGCGGCAACACCCAACCACCCTGCGTCGGTCGATAACCGTTGCTCACACATGGCGTGCTTGAGGTTTACGGCTTGGGGACAAGTCGCAGGGTTTCATCGGCTTTGGTCGTGAGGGTGAAGCGCGCCCCGGTGGCGGTTTCGGTCTTGCCATCACCCCGGGTGACGCACACGCGACGGCCCGGCCACGGGTTCACCAGGGTGCAGGGCATGCCCTTTTCGCTGTGAATTGCCACAAAGCGAACTTCGCCGCCTTTGAGTTCGCTGGTGACGAGGAAGGCACCGAATTGGCGCAGATTGGCAAAGCGAGCATCCACGGATTTCGGCCAGGCGGGAAAGAGACGCATGACATCCTGGTGCACCGAACACAACATCAGGTTCACGGTGTTGGGGATGGTGGCCACTTTCTCTATGCCGTGCTTGTTGTTTCTCATGCCGTTCGGACGGTACTGCGTGTCCACAAATTCATGCAATTTCGCATATATCACCTCGGGATGGTAGCCAAGCCAGGCGGTGGCCGGGAAGAAACTGGTATCGCCGTTGTTATCGAACCAGCGTTGCATATAATCGAGTGTGTTATAGGATATCTTGATGAGTTCCGGACTGCTCTCCAGGCCGATGCCAAGTGCCGGATAGATATGTTGGATTCCGAGGGTGTTGCCCGGCCAATATTCGGTCCCGGTTTCCGTGTAGCGGAAGATGGTTTTGCCGTCCACCACGCGTGTGGCATAGTTGCTGAGATGGGTGAGAATATGGTTGCGCTTCTCACGTTTGTCTTGGTCAACACCGAGTGTTGCGCTCATTTCCAGCGCCGTAGCGAACACGGCGCGGACCAAGGCGAGTGAGACGATCGGATTGAAATCATTGCCGCTTTTCTCGTGGATCGAGTCATTGGCGATCACATACCGATCCTTGTCTTTTTCAAAGGTCATGTATGCTTCCCAAAATTCCGCCAATTCCTTGAAATAGGGATAAACTTTTTTCGCGTAAGCCGAGTCATGCGTTGTTTTCCAGCGGAAGATCATGTTCACTGCGCCATAAGCGCCGTTGCTCTTCTGGTTGAAGGTATTGCCGCCACCATGTCCTTTAGGGGTGATTCCGACGGGATAAAGGATGCCCGGCATGTTGAGTTGCTCCTTGGCCAGTTTGCGGGCACTGGGCATAAAGTCGAGTAACGGCTGGTCCTGCACCTCGCCCATGGCAACATGGTTGGAGGCATAGAGACTGTAGAACGCTGCCTGATAATTATAGTTCAGGTGATAATCGTTGCCCCAGCCCGGACCATCGGTGCAAAACCAGGAACCAAGGATACCTGGCGGAAAATCCTTGTCGCGGCAACTGCTGGCAAATAGATAGTTTGCCAGATAATATTGCCGCTCTATCACCTTGTCCGGTATCTCTACTAAACTCTCAGCCCAGAAACCCGCCCACCATTTCTTGTGCGCCTCCAACCGGGTTGGCATACTGGCAACGTCGAACTCCGACAATTTCTTTTCAACATCCGCGACATAGTTAGGATTTTTCGCCAGGCTATCGATGGCAATCACAAAGACCTGGCGGTTTCGGTCGAGTTCAGTGCGCTTACCGGGGCCGAACCTGCGCAGGCACAGGCTGGCGGCCGCCTGGGTTTGCTTATCCACTTCGCGGTGCAGAAAGAAGCCATCGCCGCTTTTGAGGTCGCGCACTTCGGCCAAGCCGCTCTCGGTTTTGGTGCGCCGGTTGAGTTCCTTCAAAACTTGCGGGTTTAACTTATATGGAATGGTTCCGTTATCCGCCACAAACTCCATGAAGATCATGTTATCAACGGCACTCACCCAGATCTTGAAGTTGACGCTCACCCCGCCCGCCTGCGCCAGGGTGCCGGTGGTGACTGCCGTATATAGGTCGGTTGACGCGCTGCACTTCGGCTCCGGTTTCGCAGGATCAAAATCAAAGACGGCATCAATGAGGGCCACCGAGCGGGCTCCGCCACTCCACATGTCGTTTTTGTGGAACCAAAAACGCAGGGCCCCTGACTCCCGCTGCTTGCGTGCGGACTGCTTTTCTCCGGGGGGCATGCTGATGGACATGGCGATGTCGCCATTGCCTAGCAGAATGGCATCCGTGGAATAAGGAGCCAGACCTAACGGGATTTTATTGAACACAGCCTTGTGCTGTGAAACGACCCGCCGGGACTCGGCCGGCATGGTGTTATCCGCTGGGCTCCCTAGTGCCTGCCCAAGCAGGATCAACCCCGCTGCCGCACAGGCACTGATAGACAAGGTGGTTTTCATTCTTGGTTGGGGAGATTTCTTCACGCCTATTCATTACATCCGCCATGGACGAATCTTGCAATAATCTATTCCGGGCGCGGACCCATCTGTCGCACGATCATGTGAGCCAGTGGCTTCCCATTAAATTCCTTCTGTCATCATTGCGGCTCCTTCTCCGTCTTCGCCTTTGTCTTTGCCTTTGGGGTGGCGGTCTTGCGGCCGCCGCGACCTGGCTCGGCAGTCAGGTCGGTCGGGCGCTCTTTGGTTGAGGCGGGGCCGGGGTTAAGTTCGTCGAGGATGGCTTGCAATTTGAGGCGTTCCGGTTCGTTAGTGACGGGCTTTTCGATAAACGGGGCATCTGTCATGTCGAAAAGGTCGCCTTTTTCGTTGAGTTTGAACCCTTGATTGCGAACATACCAGTGGGCGTTGATGGAGGACCCGCGCCGGTTCATTTGCACAAATACCCAATCGCGGGGCGTGCCTTTCTCGCCCCGCAGTTGTGGCATGAAACTATGTCCGTCGAGTTTTACACCCGTTGGCAGCTTCGCCCCGCCGAGGTCGGCGAAGGTCGTGAAAAAATCACTGAAGTCAACCAGATCGTTGAGAATCTTGCCGGCGGGAACCACGCCCGGCCAGTTGGCGATGAGCGGAACGCGGCTGCCACCTTCGTCCATCGTCAATTTGGCACCGTTGAGACGGCGCCCGTTGACTGTGGAGATGGCGGCCAATTTGGGGTCGGTGCCATTGTCGCCGGCGAAGATCACGAGTGTTTTCTCGCGTAGGTGGTGGTTATCGAGTTCGGCCATGAGTTGACCGACGAGCTTATCCATGTATTCGATATTATCGGCATAGAGTCGGTCCCTGTCGGCACCGGGCTTGCTATCGGGCGTGGGCACAAAGGGTTCGTGCGGGTGGGTCATGGGATAATACAGGAAGAACGGCTTGTCCTTGTGTTTGGAGATGAAGTCAACGATGAATCGGTGCTGGATATCGGGCAAGTATGGGTCTTCAGGCAGTTCGGTTTGCTTGCCATTGATGTTGTATTGCTTGACTTGTTTGTGCCAGTACCCGCCGCCCCATCCGTAGTAGGAGAGGTATTCGTCGAACCCCCATTCGCCTGGCCCCAGGCAGATTTGCCCCCATTTGCCGACGCAGCCCGTGACGTATCCGGCTTGTTTCATCACGGATTGAATCATCACGTCGCGTTTAGGATTGACCGGGCAGACAGCCACCGACTTCCACGTGCTATTATCCAGCAAGCCGGTGCGGAATGGGTAGCGACCCGTCAAGAGCAGACAGCGCGATGGCCCGCATACCGGCAATGAATAGCATTGGGAGAAGCGCAGGCCCTCACGGGACAGCTTGTCAATATTGGGTGTTTTGAATGGCCCGCCATAGGCACCGACGTTGCCGAGTCCGAGGTCGTCCGCGAGGATGAAGATGATGTTGGGTTTGGCGGTTGGTTCCGCCGCCTTCACTGGTGCCGCGCGCAAGCCACCTGACATGGCCATCACCACAGCAGCGGCGATTTTCAAAACAGCATGTATCTTCATTGGGGGTCCTTGTTTTTATTGCGCTTCGTTTCGGCTTCCGCCGCCTTGTTCCTGCGGGGGGCTTTTTGCGCAAGTGAGAGCAGGCGTTTGACAATTTCCGGGTGATCGGCCGCAACATTTTTCGACTCACCGATATCGTCTTTTAGGTTATAGAGTTCGGTCGCGGAAAACGACGATTCGCCGCCCTTGGCTTTGGAGCTAAACCATAACTTCCATTCGTTCCAGCGCACTGCCTTGGCTTCCTTTCCCAAATGGTAATAGAAATAATCACGTGCGCTGGCGGATGATTTTCCCAACAAGTAGGCGGATTGGTCGAAGCCATCCATCGTGCGGTCTTGCGGGACCTTGGCTCCCGCCAAAGCAGCGAAGGTAGGCAGCACATCCAGGGTTGATAGAATACCATCGCGGGATTGGCCGGATGCGACGCCCGGGCCGCGGAGGATAGCCGGTTCGCGGAACCCCCCTTCGTAGGCGGTTGATTTTCCGCCGCGCAGCGGCAGGGCCGATCCGGTGGCCAGATGTCCGCCGTGGCTCTTTTTGTACTCTTCTTCCTTGGAATTTGCAGGTCCGTTGTCGCTGGTGAATAGGATATAGGTATTATCCACGAAGCCGAGATCACGTACCGAATCGAGCAGGCGGCCGATGTTCCAGTCGGCTTCCTCCATAACATCGCCATAGAGATCTCCGCCAGATTTCCCCTTGAATTGCGCGGAGGCATCAATCATGACATGCGCCATGGTGTGGGCAAGGTAGAGAAAAAATGGCTTGTCCTTTTTCTGCTCCCGGAGAAACTTGATCGCCTCGTCGGTATATAGTTTGGTTAGGGACGCCATGTCACTAGTGGAGTTGAGTTTTTTACGATCGCGGTACAAGGTGATCGAGCCCTTGTCGTTTGCGCCCAAGGTGCCGAAGTAGTGATCGAAACCCTGGTCGTTTGGCATCAAACCCTCTTGATAGCTTCGCTTCGACATATCCCACTTGCCGATGCAGCAAGTCGAATAGCCGACCTCTTTGAGCACCTCCGCGACAGTGATTTCATCGCCATTGGTGATCCATCCGCCGCCGATCCGGCACGGATAACGTCCGGTCATGAGCGCCCCGCGCGACGGGCCGCACACCGCTTGCGCGTAGAAACTGGTGAGCCGCGTACCTTCCGTGGCCATGTGGTCGATGCGTGGTGTCTTGAAGGTTTTAGCACCGAAGCAACCTACATCCGCATAGCCGACGTCATCCATTAAGATGATAATGAAATTCGGCTGCGCGGCAGACAGATTCGTGGTTGTTCCTAACAAGTATAAACCAAAGGCGCACCAAATCATCCATGCGAGGCGATGTTTCATTTATCAATTCCTGGCGGGTTTGCTTTTCTTTTGCGGTGGCGTGTTCAATCCTTCCAGCACCTTTTTGGCGGCAGCGGTCTTGCGCTCTCTGGCCTGCGCTTCGGCAATCTCCTTGGTCGGCACTTCAGGATTCAATTTCTCCGGGCTGCCCTTGGGGCCTATCGGGGCATCGTTCCACGCCGGCCAGTCATCGGTGCGGAAGGGGGGCGCAGGCGCTGCGCGGTTGCCAAAGTCGCCGGCCGGATGAACACCCCATGCGTAACGCACCGCCACCGGGTCGGGCACCCATTCGCTCGTCACGGAGAACGTGTCACCTTTTTCGTTATCCACACTGGCCGGATAGAAATGGCGGTCCTTGCCGGCGATGACAAAGCCCTTGGGCGGCACGCGCATGCCAAATGGAGAACTCGGGTGACTCCCCTGGGTGAAGGTCAACAGGATACGCTGGCCGTCCTTTTTCCAGGATTCCATGAGCGGGATGTCATAGGTGATGTCCTTAACATGATAGACCGTGGCCAGCGCCCAGCGGGCGGCGCGCTCACCGATGGGACGTTTGAACGGCGAGTGCATCTGGACGTGGCCTAGATCAAAGGTGGGCACCAGACCGGTGTTCTTGAATTGGAGATGGGCCTTGAGTTGTGCCTCACGCACACCGGTCGCCCGGTGGAGCATATTAACTTCGAGTTCATTTTCGTCATCCGGCCCGCCGAAGGAACACAACTGGACAATACAGAATGGAAGGTCCGGGTCGTTGAATGCCTTGCGCCAATCCGGGATGAGCGCGGGGAAGGTTTTTTGATAGAGGTTGGGCCGGGCCTGGCCGGCGACGCAGTTATTTTCGCCCTGATAGAAGATAGCTCCCTTGATGGCAAATTTTTGGATCGGTGCGATCAGGCCGTTGAAACATCCGCCCGGATAGCTTTGGCGGCAGGTGTAGGACTTGGGCACCTCCGGTTTCCCGGGGGCCGGTTTGCCGGCGGCCTCGGCCTTGGCGGCTTGGTTTTTCCAACCGGACAATTTGCGTGTTAGTTCGGCTTGAGGGTCATAGGAAGCCACCTCGGTGTCGAACTCTTTGATCAGGGGGAGAGCTTCGGGAATTTGCTCGAGCGAGGCCCGGGATACCCAGGTTTCCACCACACTGCCACCCCACGAGTTGTCGATCAGGCCGATGGGCACTCCGGTAATGGCCGTCACCAAGCGTGCAAAGTGATATCCCACGGCGGGGAAATCCTTGGCTGTCTCCGGCGAACTGACCCGCCACACGCCCTTGAGTTCCACATAAAACGGATTGCGTTGCTCAATGGGAAAATTGTCGAGCGGGGTGATGCTTGAGTGCAGCGGGAGAGTGAGGCATCGGATAGTGGGGATGGAGGCCTGTGGCATATCGAGATCCGAGTTGATGATACCACCGGCGGCGGATTCCATGTTGCTCTGGCCGCTACACAACCATACGTCACCGATGAGCACATTGGCGAACGTCAGCACGTCTTGTTTGCCCTTCACCGTCATCGCCTGAGGCTTGGCATTTGCCGTCATCGGGTCCAGCGCCAGCAACCATTTGCCGTCGGCACCCACGGTGGTCGTCTTGGTTTGTCCGTTGAATCCGACGCTGATAGATTCGCCCTGCTCGCCCCAGCCCCAGACATGCGCCGGTTTATCGCGTTGCATGACCATGCCCTCGCCAAACACCCGCGGCAGTTCCAACTTGGCTCCGCTTGCCGGAAGTACAAGTGATACCACTCCCATCACGCCTATTATATTCGTTAGTTTTTTCATGATTCAATCAGTTATAAGTTATTGCTTTGATAGCGGGGCGGTGAGATGCCCGGCGGTTTCGGAACGGGCGATTTCGTGACCGTCGGACAAGACGCGCAGGCCCTTGCCCGTATTGTATTTGGTGCCGGTCTTATCCCACAGGATAGTTAGGATGTGGCCATGATAGGCAACATTGTCCAAGCAGAACCAATCCCACTTACCATCTGGAACGAGCGGCTGGACCTCGACCACATCGTCGGCTCGCGGTTGCAAACCTATCAGGCCGGTGATGATGAGGTCGCAGAAACTGGAATGATTGTAGTCTTTACCGCGCTCGCGCAGCACCTTGTCGGTCTGTCCTTTTTTCACCAAGTCGGCATTGTGGTCTTCGCAGCGTTTGCGAGCGATCCATTCCCCGGTGAAAGGATCGAGGTCTTCGTCGATCCACGATACGACCCGTCCGTCGGTGAGTTTGCGGTGTTGGGACATGGCATAGATCTGGAGGGTCTTGAAATAGTCCTCTTTGTTGATCGAGGTTTGCGGGTAATGGTGCAGCACGTTGGCCATGGCGGTGAGGGTGATCGCCGTGGCAAACGGCCAACTCGGTCCGTTCCACTGGCAGCTGTGACCATCGTAGGAAACCTTGAAGCCCGGGTGGCGTTGCTCGGCGGTGGTCGGTCCGAACGCTGCCATGAACCCCTTTGGATCCATCAGTTGTTTCCAAGCAACTTCATAGCCCTTGCCGGCATCGGGCAGATTGAAATACCATGGCGTGTAGCCGTGCAACTCGCGCACATCGACGAGACTCGCCTCGTTGTTGGCCTCCGCGCCGTCGTTGAGGGCTTTCACGCTATTATTGTGGCCCATGCGGATATCGAACGACTTGCTTATCTTGCCATCGCCCGCGTGATTCTTGCCACCTCCGAGGGCACGCCACTCGAGGATACCGCTTGAAGTTTTCTTGGCGGACTGCACCTCGAGGCGTATCGCGTCGCTTACGACCGGATCGAAGGCCACCTTGTTGAAGGTGTCGAGCGCAACGCTGTAGTCGCCGTGGTTCTTGACCGGCAGCCATTCCTTGTCCTTGCGGACGAGCACGCGCCAGGAGGCGGGCTTGGCCAATGCGGGGCCGCCATCCGCCCAGTACACCTCGACCGCGTCAAAGGAGCGTGGTTTATCGAACGAGTATTGGACCCATTCCAAGGTTCCACGGTGGTCCTCGTCCATCCAATGCAATCTGGGCACCCCGCCACCCTGCGAATTGATGGGCGTGGTCAATTCATGAGTACTGCGTTGCAATGTCTTGAAAAATTTTGCCTCAGGGTCCCACAATTTTGACTGGACGAGTTGTTTGAGTTGTTCGGCCTTGCGGCGGAAGTCAGTGGCGACGTCCTTGCGCCCGGCCAATTCAGCGATCTTGGCGATGGCGGTGGCATCGCCGAACATGTAACTGTTGATGGTGGCACGTTTGCCGCTCTTGCCGATGGACACTTCCATCCCGTCGCGGTCGTCGATCTGCCAGAACAAGCCATCGGGCGTCAGGCGGCTCTGTTCCCAGGACTCGTAGTTCTTAATCAAATCATCCAGCAGACCGGTCACCATGGGCTTATTGCCTTTGACCAGATAGTAGGCATAGATCGCGTCGGCGGCCCAGAAACTGTAATAGCGCGGGTTGCCACCCTTGCCGAACCAGAAGGCCGCGTAGTCATTGAGGTACTTCGGATCGCTCAGCCAGCGGCCTTCGTAAAAGTGATGTCCAGCGGGGCAACAGATGGTATTGTGCTTGGCGGACCAGGGCACTTTCGGTAGGAATTCGGTGACCACCCAGCCGTCGGGCGTCTCGCTGAGGTGCTTGCGATAGGTCCACCAACGGAAATAGTAGGTCTGTTCCAAACCCTTGTCCGGGCAATCAAAGAGCGGTATGTTCGCCGCCAAAAAATCCCAGGCCTTGGCATTCGGATAGGCATTCGTGTAAAGTTGCGCATCTTCCGCGTTGAATTTCTCAATGTGGTGCTTGAACGCTGCGGCTGTAAGTACCGGCACCGGGGCGGCCATGGGCGCGGCCACGCTCATTAGCAGCGCTGCCAGGATAGCGCCGAGTGGGGGAGTCCGGGGAAGTGGAAGAGGGAGGGGCGTTGGGTGCATACCTTTCATGCGGTGCGGGCCGCGCAAAGTGACGGGCTTACACGAGCATGGAAAGTGGGTGGGGGGCCAGACATTTATCACAGGATCACCTCATCGTGCGATGGACATTTTTCCTGCATTTACTCAATTGCGGCGTGACACAATCAAGCTCATGGGAGTAACTGTCGGCCATGCATCCTCACTGGACGCCGGTGAAAGAACTCGACACCCTGGAAATGATGACCTAAGGAGCCGTAAACCGTAAATCACAAATATGAAACTCTTTCACCTAGCCCGACTCGTCGCGGTATGGCTGGCACCGCAGGCCGCACTGAGCGCTGCCGAAGCGTCAAAGCCTGTCAGACCTAACATCATCTTCATCCTTGCTGATGACCTCGCCCAAGGCGATCTGGGCTGTTATGGCCAGAAGTTGATCCAGACGCCGCGGCTCGACCGAATGGCCGCCGAGGGCGTTCGCTACAACCAGGCCTATGCCGGCACCTCGGTTTGCGCGCCGTCACGTTCCTCGTTGTTAACCGGACTGCACATGGGCCATTGCCCGATCCGCGCCAACCGGGAAATCAAGCCGGAAGGCCAGATGCCGCTGCCAGCCGATACCGTCACGGTCGCTCAAATCCTCCAGCAGGGCGGCTATGCCACTGCCTGCACCGGCAAGTGGGGCATGGGCATGTTTGATACCACCGGCAGTCCATTCAAAAAGGGCTTCGACCGCTTTTTCGGTTATAATTGTCAGCGCCACGCCCATACGTATTTTCCACAATACCTATACGAAAACGAGCGGCGATTGCCGCTCGATGGGAAGACCTACGCGCAAAACCTGATCCAACAGGCATCGTTGGATTTCATCCGCGACAACCAAGCAAAGCCTTTCTTTCTTTTCTATGCCGTCACCCTGCCACACGGCAATTACGAGATCGACAATCTTGGCAGCTACGCCGGCAAGCCATGGACCAAACAGCAACAAACCTACGCCGCCATGGTTACGCGGCTCGACCACGATATTGGCGAAATTCTCGATCTGCTCAAGCAACTCAATCTCGACGAGCGCACCCTGGTGATCACTGCTGGCGACAATGGTTCGTCGTTCAATCCGAATTCGGAACTTGGCAAACTCTTCGATCAAACGATGGGTGGCAAGTTGCGCGGCTTTAAACGCGGCATGTATGAAGGGGCCTTGCGCCAGGCCGCCATCGCCCGTTGGCCGGGCACCATTCCCGCCGGCCGTGTCAGCGACGAACCTTGGGCCTTCTGGGATTTCCTGCCCACGGCCGTCGATCTGACGGGTTCCAAACTCCCGGCTGGCCTTAAAATCGATGGACTTTCGCTGGTGTCGTTCCTCAAGGGCGGGCCGGCCCCGCCGCGTGAGGTATTCTACTGGGAACTCCACGAGACAAAACCCATTCAGGCGCTGCGTTTCGCCGATTGGAAAGCCGTGCGCAACGGCCCCGGCAATCCGCTCGAACTTTATGACCTCAAAACCGACTCTGCTGAAACCCACGATTTAGCTGCCGCGCGACCCGAACTTGTCGCCAAGGCCGAGGCACTCATCAAGCAATCCCGCACGGACGATCCCAACTGGCCCATGTCACCCGCTGGCAAGCGCCCGGTACCCAGCACTCCCGAGTAACATGAGGGATGCACAAAAAACCGTCATCCTGCCCGGAGCCTTCTGTAACGAAAGCATGCGCTAACCTGCCTGTATTGGCCGGTCACCGTTGAGTCGGCGTTCGCCTGCGCGATCGTGCCGACTTCATCCTTGAAGTTTGTGACTCATGATTGGTTTGAAATGGTTGTGAAAATGAGTTCACCACACCACCACGGTTTGGTTGAGCGCGGGAGCGGTGGACGGCCAGCGCAGTTTGCGCCCGCCATCCAGTTCCGCTTCCAGATAGTATTCCAGCGTGCCCTGGGTTTGGCCGGGCAGGGTGGCGCGATAGGCCTGGCGCGAGCGATGGACGGCGGGCACGGGATTGAAGGCACCCTTACCTAGGGGTCGGCAATAGAGGGTGACTCTATCGCATTTTGCGTCCGCAAGCACGAAGGCGCGGATTTCCATGGTCGTTGCGGTGGGCATCTGGGTGCCTGGGGCCGACACGAAGATCCTTGGCTCGCCACGGTATGCCGTTCGGATGGCGGCTGCGGCCGGTAAGGGTGATCCTAACAACTTTTCGATCATCATGTCGTGACGGGTGACAATACGTCCGCGGCAACCACTCTCGATGCTGGTGATGGTGCCGATTTCACCGGGTGAGTATGCGCAACGCACAAAGGCGCCGATCAAGTTTTCATAGTGCCGCGCGACCTCCAGCCGCAGCGGCAGGATCTCATTGCCCACAAATTCCTGCCGGGCGTCAACTCCGGCAAGTTTGTTGGCTTGTTCGATTTTCCCTTGCAGGCGTGCTGCGAGGACCCAGGTTTGCACCCGCAGTTGCGTGGCGCGGACCAGATTCAACCAATAATCGAAGCGCTCGAGATTGCCGGCACCCTGGATCTGCGGCCGCAGCGAATTCATCGCCTGCAACGGGGCAAAGAACGCGGCAATGCTTGCATCGGTGGTGCTGGTGCCGCCATTAACCAGCGCGTTGATAGCTAGGTGACCGCCATCGAAACGTTGGATGAGCCGCCCGACCTCGGCACCGGCCTCGCCGCCAAACAGACCGCTGCCCCAGTCGCTCCAGAAGGCATTCATCGCGGGCTTGGGGGGCGCGGCGGCAGGGGTAGCGGTGGCTCTCGAATTGTCAAAATTCCAGCCGGCCTGTGCCAAGGCTGTTAGATTCGGGGCGATAGCGGCGGTTCGCCAATGGATGGCCATCATGCCATTGCAGCCATAACGGGACGCCTCGGCGGAATCGGTAAACACGCGTTGCGCCCAAAGTTGCAGATCCCAGCAGGTGCAGCAATGGGCACCGGCCGATTCGTCGTCCTCGGCCCAAGTGATGGCCCATTTCGGGCGTCCGGTGATGGTGCCATAACTCTTTTCCACCGGATCGCGGCCCAGGCTGGTGTTGATCGACGAAACTGCCCAGCTCTTGGGGACGCGCTTGTCGATCCACAACGGATCCTCGCGCGTGCCCAAGCGCCAACCGGCGGTGGCCAGGCTAAAGGGTGCCTGCACCGATTTGGCGGCGGCTTCAGCCAACCCCAGGTCGCGCTCGACGTTAGCCGTGCTGGTGATCTCCCAGCCGCGGCAGCCCGGCTGCATGCCCAGCCAAACCTCCGCAGTGCACAACCCAAAATAGTCCGGCCGGATCTTGCGCATGAGCCGCAGAAAAGTCCCCTCATACAGGCGCCGGATGGTTGCCGGATCATCCGCTTGCATGCCCTTGGCCTCCAGTCTCGCGGCTAACAATTTTGGCACACCTAACGGCGTTTCAGTGCCCACGCAGGTCTTGATGCCAAGGCGCCTTGCCTGCCCGAACGCGGCTTGTTGCATCTCGCCATAGCGGTTGAACATGGCCGCACCCGACTCCGCGTTCTTGGGCCACTCCAGGCAATCCAGCATGAAATCCGGCCCATACTCGTCGTTTTCAAACAATAATGAGGCACCGGAGGCATACTTGCTGGTCGGATAGGGGGTGACGGCCCAGCCGCGCCGGGTGGTCACCACCCCGGCCTCATAGCCGAACATCACATTCCCATGTGCGTCGACATCCTCGGGCAGGCCGATCCAGACATTCGCCTCGGGTCCGGCGTCGCGGTTCCAACTCGGATAGGTGTGAAAACCGATGAAGTTCATCCGCAGCTTCGCCATCTGCGCCAGCAGGTTTTGATAATCCGCTAGATTCCACCAGTCCGGCCCCACGGAAAAATCGTGGAACGGTTGCAGTCCGCGCAAGGCGAAGCGGGGTTTGCCGGATTCATCCATGGCGGGCCAAGTGACCAGCGGCGCATCCGGCAGGACATCCCCGTCGAGCCCGAACCGCACGCCTAGCAACTCGGCGAACCGGTAGGCCCCATACAAGGTGCCCAATTCATCGCCGCCCACAATTGTCCAGCTTGCGGTGCCGTCCGCCATGTCGCTCTTGAGCAGGAATTGCTGCGGTGCGAGGTCCTGCCCGAGTTCTGCGCACATCGGGCGATCCTTGCGGGTCACCACGATGCGATCATTGCCAGCCAATCCGCGCCGAACTTCTAACAATTTACCGGTCCGCAGATAGACATAACGCCTGACTTCATTGGCCGCCAGTGCCTCCAACGGCGTGGCATCCTGCCGGATGGCGATGACCGCCGGCGCCACCGCTAGCGGCACCTCGGCCGCGACTGCAGTGAACCAACCGGCGGTGAGGGCAGCGGCCAGCAGCACCAGAATCCATTTGCCCAGGTGCACGTTGCGGATGAAACTAGGTTCACTCACGCCTATCATCGATCCTTTACCAGTGAGCATCCGATTCTCAGTTGTGTTGTGACTCATGATCATGGCAAGTCGCGCAATTTCAATACACCCTCAGCCGTACCGACATCGAGGCGCAGCGTGTTGGATCCGGGCTTGAGGAGGCACGCGCCTCCGGCAAGAAGCGCGAGTACAATTATTGTTAGGATGCTTGCTTTTATGAGGATTTGTATCTTTGGCAGGTTGTCTGGTAGCGGCGGGAATTCAGCACGCCAGCGCCTATTCCATACGTGGATTCGTCGCGTTTCATTCACATCACTTGAGCGGGCATGTCGAGGATTTCCTCTTCGCGCGGCGAAACCGCGTCGGTTTCCATGCTGGGTGGGATGACATGGAAAAATTCACACTTGAATGGGGTGGCTCCTTATCCTCAGGCGATACGATTGACGTGTCGGTGAAGAGCGTGGTTCTTGGGGGAGCGTTCAGTCGATCCGGAATCTATCCGTCGGGATATGCTGCCAGACTGTGGGACCTGCTCACTGCTGAGGGCGGGTGGACAATCGACGCGCATACTGGCGCGGGGACCGTCAGGAGCCAAGGCGCAGGGAATTCCATTTCATTTGGAATCCGTCTTGAAGGGCTCGGAGGTTAGTCCTATCCTGCTCGGTCACGTCACCGTCTATCTCCTATCCACCACCACCCAAACCACCACTCGATGAAAGACCAGCAATGGAAAATGATGGGATCCATGGCCGTGCTCGGCAAATGGGCGGAGCAGGACGGTCTTGCCGCGATGAAATATGCCGAGGACCATGCCAAGGATCTTGCCCCCATCGGCACCGTCCTCAACATGAGTGTGGTCGCCACTTGGGCTGAAAAAGATCCTGACGCGGTATGGGCGTGGTATCAGGCTAACAAGGACAAGGATTCCGGCGGCATGTTCGGCGGTAACCAAATGGTGCTCTCATCGATCTTTTCTAACCTGATTTAAGGTTCCTTACCCGCTCGTCCCCCATGAAAATCCTCGCATGGCTCACCCTCTTGGCGCTGCTGTCAACCTCGCTGGACGCGGCGCAGGTGGATATTGTTATCGACAAGCACTATTTGCATTTCCCCGTTTCCAACAAGGCAGGGCAGGAGCACCGTCAACGCGTCGAGATATTGGTGGATGGGGGCGTGGTGCGCGAGTTTGATATACGCATGGCGGAGCGACCGGACTGGTATGCCCATCTGGACGTGAGCGAGTGGCAGGGAAAAACGGCGACAGTGCGGGTGGGGAAGCTCGCGGCGGATTCAAAATTGCCGGGCCTAGTCAGGCAGGCGGACTCGATCTGGAATCCTGAGCAACTTTACCGGGAAGCGTTGCGGCCGCAGTTGCGTTTCTCGGCGCGGCGCGGGTGGATTAACGATCCTAACGGAATGGTGTGGGCCGGAGGTGAGTATCATCTCTATTTCCAGACCAATCCCTACGGTTGCGGCTCTGGCAATAAACATTGGGGTCATGCGGTGAGCCCAGATATGGTACACTGGCAGGAACAGCCCATCGCCCTTTACCCGCACAAATTCGGCGACTGGGCCTACAGCGGCGGTGCGGTCGTGGACCAAGGCAACACCAGCGGATGGCGGCAAGGCACCAACCCGTTGCTTGTCGCCACTTATACCAGCACCGCCAGGGGTGAATGCGTTGTCTATTCCAACGACCGGGGCCGCACGTTTCAAGAGTATGATGCCAATCCGGTCATCAAGCACCACGGCCGCGACCCCCGCCCGCTGTGGTATGCACCAGACAAACACTGGGTCATCGCTCTCTATGACGAATTCCAAGGCGAAAAATATATCGCTTTCCACACCTCGCCCGATCTTAAAACCTGGACGTTCGCTAGCCGAATAGCCGGGTTTTTCGAGTGTGCCGACTTGTTTGAAATGCCCGTGGATGGCGATTTGGCTAACAAAAAGTGGGTGCTTACGGCGGCCAGCAGCGAATACAGGGTTGGCACCTTTGATGGGCGCAAATTCAGCCCGGAAACGCCTAAACTGCCGGGACATCGCGGCCGCGGGTTCTATGCGGCTCAGACATTCAGCAATGAACCGCATGGCCGCGTCGTCCAAATCGGCTGGCTCAAGGCGGCGTCGCCAGGCATGCCGTTCAATCAGGCGATGTCATTGCCTCTCGAACTCAAACTGCGCGGCAGCGCGGATGGGCCGCGCTTGACATGGGCACCGGCGAAAGAACTCGAAACCCTGCGCGACGGGACAAACCAAGCCGCCGATCTCGGCAAGTTTCGTGCCGAACTCATCGAATTGCGCGCGGAATTCGAACCGGGCGACGCCGAGACCATCGAGTTTAAATTGCGCGGCGCAATACTTATCTACGATGCGAAAAATCAGGAATTACTCGTCAACGCATTGCGCGTGCCGGCCCCGTTGATAGACGGCAAACAGCGCCTCATCGTCTATGTTGATCGCACGGCATTGGAGGTCTTCGCCAGCGATGGACTGGCTTATGTGCCGCTGCCGTTCATCCCGCGGCAGGAGGACCAGCAGGTTTCAGTGCAAGTCCATGGCGGTAATGCCAAAATGAATTCCCTGCAGATTTACAAACTGCAATCCATCTGGAAATGATTTCCTCAGCGCTTCCAGTCTGTCCACGCATGAAACGACAGACTGAATGCCCAACAGCGCCACTCCACGTTGTCGGAATTGCTGAGCTTGATCCGCAGTTTGTTAGTTCCGGAGCGCAGTGTCAGCGGCACCTCGCTGATATCGAAGCCGTCCTCGTGTTGCAGGGTGGCGATGAGTTCATCGTTACACCAGACCTTCAGCCAGTCGTCAAAGCCGAGTCGCAGCACCACCTTGCGATCCGTAGCGGAATGGATCTGCGCCTCGGCATAGGCGAAGGCATGCAGCGGCTGGGTTCCGGTATTGCCGCCCTTGTTGGCGCGATACCAGCGGCTGAAGTCGATCCAGGTGAGTTCGGAAGTCGTCGTGAAAGCGGAGAACGTGCGCTTGCCCCAGTCCCAGGATGCGGGCCACTCGCTGCGTGGGCGTTCGGAAAACTCGGCACGCTCGAAGTCGGCTGCGGATTTGCCGCTAAACGGGCCGGAAAGCGTCCACTCTGAGGGCGTTTGCACTTCGGGGGCGTTGAAGTCACTATCTTTGTAGTAGTAGAGCACGCTCTCGACATCATTGGCTCGCGTGCCAAAACGCAATACCAGGGAGGATTTGAAGGCAACAGGGTCGGGACCAAAGAATCGATAGGCCACCATTTCCGAAGCCGTGGCATTTTCTCCGACTAGGTGAACCCCGCCGACCCACTGGCTTGAGTCCTTGTAAACACCAAAGGAATAGCCGAAGACATCCTCACTGCCGATGCCACGCAGCACGTGCGGATTGATCTCACCATCGATCAGCCAGGTGTCGCCACCGGTGTGCCAGATCATGTCCGTGTCATCATGCCGCGCAATTCCGTGGAATATCCCCGCGACAAAACCCCGCCCCCGCACCGCTCCTAACAACGTGGTGCCAAACGCCCCGGCTGGCTTTTCCTCGCTGAACACCGCGTGCAGCCGGCTCGCAGTAAGCCGGATCTGCGGCTCATATTTCTGCCAATCCACCATGGACCAGACGGACGAGCGGGCACCCCCGCTGGCCCGAAGCACGATCCGGCAGGACGACTGGAACGGGATGGGAAAATAGCAATTGTATCCATTGCGGGGAAGCAACTTGATCGGGGCGGACTCGATCCGATACGGCTCCTTGCCCAGCAGAACGCCGAAAAACCGATGCAGGCCCATCTTGACCTGAGGTTGCGCGGCAGCGTCACAATGGATCTCGATTTCCAGTGTTTCCGGATGGGTGGCCGTCAGCCAGAAATGCCTGACACAGCCGGGTCCCCGGACGTTGATAAGTTCCACTTCCTTGCCGGCGGCCACATCGACCCGCTTGGTGGCACGCTGTGAATCAAACGAGGCGGGCAGGCGGATGAGAGGGAAATTGGTATCTTGGATCAGAACCGGTTCGTCGCACCACGCTGTTGAGGAGATGGCGATGAGCAACAACGCGATGAAACGTGGAGTATGGGTCAGCATGGTTGCCAGACTCTACATCGGACCCATCGCCCATAAAGCACAAACACCGGCCACATGATCCTGCGACGCAATTTGCCCGCGGAAGGATCATATTGTCGCAAGATGCCCGCATGCCGGCTGTATGGATGGGTTCATGAAGCCTCTTGTCTCCCACGTCCTCGCGCTCACGCTCAGTTCCTCCGCGCTGCTCTGCGGTGCGGAGTTGCCCGCCCCGCTGCGCTCCGGTGGCCTGCAGGTGGCCTACTTCCTGGATTCCGGCAGGGTCCTGCAGCGGGATATTGCGACACCCGTCTGGGGCCGTGACCAACCCGGCACGACCGTGACGGTTTCCTTCAATGGCCAGCCTGCCGCCATCTTCCGCAGCGATGACTGGGAATGGTCCGATGGCTGGGACCGCCGCAGCGTCGGCAAGGAAATCGAACAACTCCGCGCCACCTGCCGCGACAGGGGGATCCTTCCGGCTTACGCGAAATAAATTGTGATTTTGAATCGTAAAAATAAAGACATGACTGCTTACCCAACCCGATTCGCATCCCTCGGCATTTGCCTGCTCGCAATTTGTCCGGCCGTCGCTACCGCGCAACCCGGCACGACGAGGGGGATCATTGATATCAAGCATCCCGAGCAACCGGTTGGCGCAGTCCAATGGGTCGGGGCCACGGGGCACCAGATGATTCCGGAGGAGGCCAAGACACCTACAAAGTGGGTCTTTCAAGACGGCGTGCTGACCGCTTCGCCGGATTGGGATAGCGTCATCACCAAGGACGTGTATCAGGACTTCCGCATGCATGTGGAATTCAACGTCAACGAGGTGAAGGATTGCACGGATCCGGAAAAAAACGGCAACTCCGGCGTCTATATCCAACAGCGCTACGAGCTGCAAATTCTCAACTCATTCGGCGTGGCGGCCGCGAATTATAAGCCCAGCTATTGTGGCAGCATCTATTTGTTCAAGAAGCCCGACCAAATTGTGAATAAGAAGGCGGGCGAGTGGCAAAGTTATGATATCGTCTTCCGCGCCGCCCGATTCGACGGTGACAAGAAATCTGAAGACGCAAGGATCACGGTCTATCAGAATGAGGTGCTGATCCACGATGACGTCGCCATTGCGCACAAGACCGGAGCCGGTCAGAAGGAGGGCCCGGAGCCACGGCCCGTCAAACTGCAAGGACACCACAACCCCGTGCGCTTCCGCAATGTCTGGATCCAGAAGCTCG
This sequence comes from Verrucomicrobiota bacterium, assembly GCA_037133195.1. Classification (GTDB taxonomy): domain Bacteria; phylum Verrucomicrobiota; class Verrucomicrobiia; order Verrucomicrobiales; family Akkermansiaceae; genus Luteolibacter. Next base: position 76,793 of record JBAXOP010000001.1, read on the forward strand.
ACCTTGACGGCTCTGCGAAGACCGAACCGCGTCCGTGAGCCGGGCCGGGCGATTTCACTCCCGGCTAACTTGAAGATTTGCCGCAGAGGCGCAAAGGACGCAATCATACACAATGAAACTGACACGGAAAATCCTGGTTCTAGCGGCCCTGCCACTCGCCTCCCTTGCGGTGCTCAAGGCTGCGGCCGTTCCCGCCGTTGTGCCGCCGCGCAATATTCTCTTCATCATCACCGACCAGCAGCACGCCGGCGCGTTGGGCTGTGCGGGCAATACGTATGTGAAGACGCCTCACATCGACAAGTTGGCGGCACGCGGGATTCGCTTTGGGAAATCCTACTGCACCTATCCGCTGTGTTGTCCGTCGCGTGGCAGTCTGTTCACGTCGCGCACACCACACGAACTTGAGATATTCACCAATGCGGATGCTGAGCTGTCTGGCAAGCCACTTCACTCCGAGACCTTGGGCGAGCTATTCCAGGCCGCCGGTTATCAGACCGCCTATGCCGGTAAATGGCATTTGCAGGCACCGTTCCCTGCGTTCAAGGGCCGCAAAATCCCCGGCTTTGCCATGTTGCCGCTGGCGGGCAGCGACCCGGGAACGGTGAACCAAGCCAAGGTCGGCAAGGGGTTGACTGTTGACCCCAACACTGCCGATGCCGCCATCAAGTTTCTTCGCCAGCCGCACCCGAAGCCGTTCTTGCTGGTCGCTTCGCTGCTCAACCCGCATGATATCTGCGAATACCCCGGCTGCGCCGCGTTGAAGCAACTCTTGCCGACCGACCCCGCTCAATTGCCGCCGGCACGTCCGAATATGCGCGATCCCGGAAAATTGCCGTCGGCCTTGCAAAAATATGTGTCACAAAAGGGCGATTGGACTGAGCAACAATGGCGCGAGTATCTCTATATCTATTACCGGCTCGTGGAAATGGCAGATGCTGAGGTGGGGCGCGTGCTCGCAGCCTTGGATCAGGCCGGCCTGGCGTCCAACACCGTTGTCGTGTTCACCTCCGATCACGGCGAAATGATGGGATCTCACAAAATGATCACCAAACAAAAACTCTATGAGGAAGCCGCCGCCGTCCCATTGGTCGTCGCTCCGCCTAACGCCAAGGCCAGCCTGGACCAATCCCATCTCGTGAGCGGACTCGATATCATGCCCACATTGTTAGATTACGCCGGCATCACCGCCCCGGCATCGCTGGAAGGCCGGAGCCTGCGTCCGCTCGTCGATGGCAAGGACGTGCCGTGGCGTGATTTCGTCGCTTCGGAGGTTAATGTGAGCGCCGAGGCGCGGATGGTCCGCTCCGCCCACTTCAAATATGTGGCGTTTGCAGCGGGGGAGGACCGCGAGCAATTTTTCGATATGGAGCAAGATCCCGGCGAAACGCACAACCGGATCACCGACCCCGCGCTCGCCACCGAGGTGGCGCGACACCGCACGATGTTAGAGCAGTGGCGCAAGCAAACCCACGACAGTATCGGCAAGCAATCAGCCGTGGACAAGCCCACCAACAGGAAGAACCGGCCAGCCGCGGCTAGCGATGCGCAACCTGGCAAAGATCGCGCGGCAATTTTTGAAAACAAGGACACCAACCACGATGGTAAATTAAGCCTCGATGAGTTTCTCGCCAACCAGCCCGACGCCGATCTCGCCAGGAAACGCTTTGCACGCTGGGACACCGATCACAACGGCTTCCTCTCGCGCGAGGAATTTGTCAACGCTCTCGCCAAATAAGGGCGTGCGAGCCTGCGGGTTTTGTAAGGTTTCTTCCTTTACGATCAGTAGTGCAATGCATCGCGCAACTCTTGCGCAGCGACGCTCATAGAGCGCCGCTACAATGCGTCTCAGGAACGACGTTACAATCCGCCAAGCCCCGCTGGCAGGCCGCCGCTACGGTCCCGCCTGCGCGAGCGCAGGCACAGGCCCGAACCCACCAGGCAGCCGAGCGCCAGCAAAGTCCCGGGCTCGGGGATGGCTGTGAGACTGGCGTTGGTCAGGTTGATGAATTTCTCCCCACCCACCAACGGGTCCGTGAAATTGCTGCCCGCAAGACTATCGCCATAGACGATTCTCCACGATGTGCCGGCTAGCCCGGTGTTGCCACCCGTGAGTGGGGTACCATTGTAAGTGAAAAATCCGCCACTCAGTTCGCCGGTGTACTGGATCAACGAGAATGTGGTGTTCGCGGCATATGTTCCACTCTCCAGATCCCTCAAGCTCAGGTTGACCGTGCCGACCAGACTCAGCCCGCCGGTGACCAGCATGTCGGCGTTCAAGGTCGTGGAATCCATATCATAGACAAAGGTCGAGCCGCTGGTGAAGGTCGTGCCTCCGCTCGCGATCAACCTGCCGATAGCGGAGGCTCCACCCGTCTCGAGGGTGCCACTCATCCCAAGTGCCCCGGTAATGCTGCCGCTGCCGCCTAGAGTCGCGGTATGGCTCACAGACACGCCGCCTACGATGGAGCCATTGACTAACAAACTGCCACCGTTCACCGTCGTTAGACCGGTGTAACTGTTGGTGCCGGAAAGCACCAGCGTGCCCGCGCCGTCTTTGGTGAGGCCGAGGCCGCTGATGGCCCCGGAAACCACGAGGCTGTCGGTTGGATGGGTGACGGCGACGGTGGTGTTGCTGGCCAGGATGACGGGAGCGCTGATGAGATGACCGGTGCTGGCTGCGGTGATACTGGCATTGCCTGAATCGCTGTTGAATTGCAGGCTGGCACTGCCGATGTTGCCCTGCGCAAGGGTATAGGCGTTGCTCCCTGATAGACTCAGCGACTTGAGGCTCGGGCTCATGCCGTTGAGATTGACGGTGGTCGCACCGCCGCCACTGAAGTTGGCCGCATCCACGTTGTCATAGCCGGCGAAAGTACCGGGGGCGGCATGCACTCCGTTGGCGTCCGACCAATGGCTGGCGCTCCCCCAGTCGCTGGCCGCGCCGGACCAGGTGCCGGTGCCATCAAAGACCGCGCCCGTGACCGTGATGGTTTTATTCAACGCCGTTAGAGCGGTTGTACCCAGGCCACTGCCGTTGACCGCCTGTGAGTTGAAGAGCACATCCACCGTGCCGCTATGGGAGCCGGCGGAAGTGCTGGTCAAGCCGATACTCAGGCCGGTGTTGGCCGCCGCGCCTGCGGCAATGGTGATCGGACTGCCACTGCTGCTTACTCCCGAGGCATTGGCCAGCGCCGCGCCCAGGGTTTCGTTGTAGGTGCCTGACGTCAGCGTGTTGTTGATGCTCAGCGCCGTGGTGCCAAACGTGCCGCCCAGATGGATGGTGCCAAGGGCCACGCTGGTCGTGCTGAAACCGGTGGAGGCCAGGGCGTAACCGGTCTGCGAGAAGGCCACAGTCTGCGGGCTGTTACTGGCATTGCTGTCGCTGGCGGTGATGTCGAAGCTGTTAGCACCCGCAACTGCGGTGTAGGTACCTGTCGCGTTGCTGCTGGCACCTGGTGCGCGGGTGCCGGCCGAGCCGCTGATACCGCCTAAGGTATAACTCAGATCTGCCGAGCCTGTGGGAGCCGTGTTGCCGATGGTTAGATTCACCGTCTGGCTGCCAGTGTGGACGTTGGCCGGATTCGAACCGAGCGCTAGCGCAATGGTCGCCTTGTGTTGTAAGTCGAGTTCGGTGGCTGAATACTTGAGGGTATAGCCGGTGGGGGCCGCTCCGCTGAAGCTGCCGCTGCCCAGTCCGCTAGCGGCGGTGGCCAACACGTAATTGCCCAATCCGGTACTGCCCGTGAAACTAATGGCCGCGCCGGAAATAATCGAGGCGGCTCCGCTGATGGCAATTTTGTCGGAGGTGGTGGCATTGGTCTCCACCTGATAGACCGAGCTACTGCCGAAGCTATAATCGCCGGTGATGTTAAGTGTGCCGATGCTGTTGCCCGGTGCGAGAATCCCGTTGTTGGTGAGCTGTCCTGCCCCGGTGTTAGTCACAACCGTGCCGATACCCTTGAGCGTCTGGGTACTCGCCAAGGTGAATCCACTACTCTTCGCCGTGAGATCGAGCTGGGCACCCGAGGAACCCGCGTCGCCGACCGTGATGACCGTGCTGCTGGAAAAGCTGCCGGATGAACCCAGCGCCAGTGTCCCGGCCTTGACCGTAGTGTCTCCGCTGTACGTGTTGGTGTTGTTGAGGATTTGTGTGCCCGAACCGGTTTTGGTCAGGGTCATGCCGGCGGTGACGCTGCCCAAAGCACCCGAATACGTGGCGGTCACGCCGGTTCCGGGGTTGAGGGTCAAGCCCGTGACATTCGAGGCCAAAGTCAGGTTCGTGGCACTGGTGATGCCGCCGAAAGTCGGGGTGTTGATGCCGCTGGAGAACGTGAGGGACCCCGCGCCCGATGGATCGAAGATACTGTTTTGAAGCGCCGAGTTGTTCCCTAACTGAAGCGAGCCGCCGGTGATCGTCGTCACGCCGCTGTGTGTGTTCGCACCGGCCAGGATCCAGGTGCCGGTCGATGTCTTGGTCAGACTCGTGATATTCGTGCCGGTTCCACTGTCGCCAAGCACGGCTGTTAGTGTGCCAGTGCCGGTGGCGCCGCTGCCTGTGCCGGTCAATGTGAGTGATGCTGGATTCGTGCTGCTGGTGAATGCAATGTTACCACCGGCTGAGCCGATGTTGAGCGTGCCCGTGCCGGATGAACCCGAGGCATCAAGCGTGGCACCAGCGACCCCAATAGTGAATAGTCGGTTCGTCGAGGTTGCTGTGTTGCTGTTGTATTGCAATGTGCCGCCATTGATCAGGAGGTCAGCAGCCGAACCGCCGGACGAGCCCTTGCCGATGGCGCTAGCAGTATTGATGTTGGCAAGCCCCCCAATCGCCCTTAAAGTGCCGTTATTGATCGTGGTTACGCCTGTGTAGGTATTAGCAGATTGGAGCGTCGTTACTGAGGGGCCGCCGGTGGTCACGTTAGTAGGACTGCCTCCGTTATCTTGAATGATCGAATAGATTGCCAAAGCCGCGGTTGTTCCCCCCGAAGCCAGCACCAGTTCGCCGCCGGAAGTCGTCGGTTGGAGGTAGCTGGTAACGCCGCTGCTGCCGAGCGTCCGACCGGTATTGCCGGCCAATAGAATGCCGTTCGCACTGAGGACGGCGTTGCTTGCCATCGTGACAGCCTGCGTCAAACGCAGTGTGTTGACCGAGGCAGTGGTCTGGGCCGTGATTGCATTTGAAATCATGAGGTCCTTGGTGGCGTCATTGATACCAAATGTGGCACCACCAACGATGGCACCAGGGGCGTTGTTGTCGGTGCCGTAGGTGGTCGCTTTGAATGTGCCAACGGTGGCGTCGTAGCGGGCATAATCATAGGTGGTGCCGAAGAAAATGCCCGCATTGTTCGAACCGGTTGTCCTTAGGGGTGCGTTGGTAGTGGTGCTGAGAACGATCTTGTTGGTTGTGCCATTGGTGCCACCGCTAATGTTGAAATTGGCCGTTGCGCCCACGGCGCGGGTGTTCATGCTGTCGATGGTTAGGGTGGTGCCAGTGCTGGTGAAAGTATTTAGCACCATGCCTTCGCCCGCGCTGAAAGTGAGCGCACCCATTTTCTGGTTACTACCGCCTGCTTCATTCGTGTTGAAGGTGCCGGTGCCATTGAAAGTGATGCCTCCCGTGTAAGTCGAGGGCGTGGCACCGAGGCCGCCCGTGACTTTGAGCGTGCCGCCACTAATGGACGTCGTGCCGGTGTAGGTATTGGCACCGGAGAGCGTCAGCGTGCCGGCACCGGCTTTGGTGAGGCCGGCGGAGCCACCGATGACGCTGCTAACGGTGGCGGCGATACCGGAGCCAGTGGTGAGGGTGGGGGAGGTGCCGTTGAGTGTGAGGGTCTGCGCGCCAGATAGAATATAACCAGTGGTGTTGAATGTGAGATCGTTGGCGGTGATCGCGGACGTAAGAGTGACCGTGCCAGCGGTCCCCGCGAACACGGCGTCGTCATTGGTTCCGCCGAGTGCGGGCCAGATCACATCAGCCGTGCCATTCCACCAGTCGGCAGTGGAATTGACATTCCAATTGCCGCTGCCGCCTTGCGCGCCGGTGCTGACGAGGTCAGAGCCATCCCATGTCAGGGCCGCCTGTGCTGCCTGGCAGGCGAGTAGAGCGGTGATGGCGGAGGCGAGTTGGAGGAGGTTGCGGGAGCGTGGGAGGGAGCGGGGTTTCATGAATTTTGAATTATGGATTTTGGATTTTAGATGTCAGAGAGATTTGAGCGGTGCAGGGGCGATTCATTGGGGAAACGCGAACATCGAACATTCAACGCCGAACTTCCAACTTCGAACCGAAGAGAAGATAAGCCGAAGTACAGCCGCTCCGCATTTTTGTTCGGCGTTCGGCGTTGGATGTTGAATGTTCGGCGTTCGTATTTTTCTTCGGCATGCTCGGAGATCGGAGGCGACGATAGATGGTGCCTATCTTTGATTCATTTAGAATTTAAGACTTAGTGCTTTCTTGTCTTCTGTCTTGCCGTCTCTTACGGCAGAGTGGCTTTGAGGCGGGCGAAGATTTTGCCGGTTGGGGCGTTGGCGGCGGGGATGATGACGGTGACCTTGCCGGTGGTGGGAGTGTCGATATACACCGAGGGGCTGTTGTCGGCCGGCGGTACATTGACATTGCTGGCGCCGATGGTGATGGTGTTGGCGAAGGCCGCGAGGTCGGTGTTCCACTCAACGACGAGGGTGGAGGTGGCAATCGAATCCGGATTGCGGCTGAATACGAGTGTCAGGCCAGTGCCGGCATTGCCGGTGGAGGTCGGCAAGATCGTTGCGCTGTCGTTTAGTTTGGGATTGCCACCGAGGATCCATTCGAGGCCGTTGGCGATGCCGTCTTTGTCGTAATCAAAGTCGAAGGCCGCGTCGGTGCCGACCAAGTTATTAGGTGGGGAAATGGCCCAGGTGTTGAAGGCGGAGGTGCCGCCGGTTAGGCTGAGTTTGAGAGCGGAGCCATCGACGACCAAGGAATAGCCGGGAATCGCAGGGTCGAGAGTTGGCAGGACACCCGGGAAAGCGGACGCTGTCATCAGGGTGTAGCTGGGCTGGGTGGGCGATCCGGTGATGATTTTCACCTTGGAGCCTGCAAGGAAATTGAGGGAGCTGGAGGAGGATGTGGCGGAACCCAGGATAAATCCGAGAGACGCACCGCTATTGACGGTGATGGCCGACGCTTGGCTGCCACCCACCAGAGCGAGAGTGCCCGCAGTAACCGTGGTGGCACCGGTATAACTGTTGGCACCCTTGAAGGTCACGGTACCCGTGCTGGACATCGTGAAAGTGCCGGCACCGGATGGATTGCTGACCGTCCCGTTGATGGTCACATTCGCCGAGCCTTGGAGTACGAAGTTGTGTACGCTGGCGGTGTTGCTGTTAGTGATGAGCGAGCCCATCACCAGCGTATTGCCGGGGCCGTCGATTTGCAATTTGCCGCCGGCGGCATTTGCCTGTGCCGTTACAGCGCCCAAGGTCAGCGTGGTGCCGGTGCCATTGAGGGTGATGGTGCGTGGCGGAGCCGGGCTGCCGGCACTCGGGATTGCCAGCGCCGTAGTACCTGTGAAGCTCAAATTGCTGGTGGCGGTCGAGTTGCTGTTGAAGACGGAGAAATCAAAGGTGGAACTTGTCGCCAAGACATTGTTCAAGGTTCGTGGGGCACCGCTGGTGTTATCGAGGGTCGTCCCGGCGGCGGTGATGGTCAACTGGCCCGAACCGAGGGCCGTGTCGTTGTTGAGTATGAGTGTGCCGGCACTGAGCTTCGTCTCGCCGCTGCGGCTGCTGGCACTGCTCAAGGTCAGGGCATTGGCTCCCACTTTTGTGAGGATGACGTTGCCCACCAAGCCTGAAGCCAGTGAGATATCGCCGGAGCCGCCGATACTGCTGGCGGCCGCAAGTGTGACCACGCCGGAGTAGGTGGCTGGCGCGCCGCTGTTGGTTAATGCGCCGGTACTGCTCACGCCAGCTCCGGTGATCGATAGTGCCTCGGCCGTGCCGAGAGTGAAGCCGTTAAGGTCGAGCGCCGCACCTGAACTCACCGTCGTGCCCGCAGCGGTGGTTCCTAGCGGGGTATTGGTAGTGCCACCCGTGGCACCGAGTTTGAGAGTGCCTCCGGTAATGTTGGTGGCACCGATGTAACGATTGTCGTTAGATAGAATCCATGTGCCGATGTCCGCTTTGGTGATGGCGAGGGAGGTGGCGCTGCCTTGGGCGATGATGCCGCTGATTGTGTTGGCGTTGGTGTTGCTGCCATTGAGTGTTAGAACCGTGCTGCCAGCCGCGCCGCCGGTGATGCCGCCGCCGATCTGCAAGGTCCCTGCGTTGGCACCGGTTCCAACGGCGCTATTGTTGGTGATGGCATAGTTGCCGCCTGCACCTTCGATGACAAGCGGCGCGTTGATAGTTTCAAGGGCGTTGGTCGCCGTGAGTGTGTTTGGGATTTGAATGGAGCCGCCGCTGGTGAGAAAGAGCGGATTGAGGCCCGTGCTACCGATGACAAAATTTCCGGCGGCGGTGTCGAAGGTGATGTTTTTGATATTTTCGCTGGTGGAGTCGATGACCAGAGGGTTGGCGGCGCTGGCGTAAGATCCGAGAGTGGTGTTAAAGATGGCCGCGCCGGCATCGGCGTTGCTACCGGTAATCGGCGCGCTCGAGCCAGGAACGATGCCACTCACCCAGTTATCAGCGGTGTTCCAGTTGCCATTGGTTGCGCCTGTGTTGGCCCAGGTGGCGGTGACGGTCCACTGCGCATACAACGTTACGTTGGCCGAGCCGATGGAGAAGGTAGCACTGCCGGTGGCGGCATAACTTGTTCCGCTGCCGTTAGTTGCGGTGTTCCAGCCTACGAACACGGAGTTGGTTCTAGTCAAGGTGCCGGTGTTTGCCAGCACGCTTACCGTTGCTCCATTCAAATAGTTATTACTGTCGGTAGGTACGGAGCCGCCATCACTGCCGTTGCCGTTATAGGTCACGCTGTAGGTGGCGGCGGATATCCATCGCGCATACAAGGTTACGTTGGCCGTGCCTATGGTGAAGGTTGCACTGCCGGAAGCGGCATAGCTGGAGCCGAGCCCGCTGGCCAGGGTGTTCCAACCGGAAAATACATAGCCAGTCCTTGTTAGGCCGCCCGAATTGGCCAGCACGGTCACCGTTGCTCCATTCAAATAGGCCCCGCTGTCGAGTGGCACGCTGCCGCCGTCGCTGCCGTTGCCATCGTAGGTCACGGTGTAGGTAGCTGCGGAAACCCACTTCGCATACAAGGTCACGTTGGCCGTGCCCATTGTGAAGCTGCTGCTGATTGCGCGGTCGGTACCCAGGCCAGTGGCCAAGGTGTTCCAGCCTGAAAACACGTAGCCTGATTTTGTCAGACCGCCCGAGTTAGTCAGCACTGTCACCGTCGCGCCACTTCAGTAGGCACCGCTGTCTGACGGGACGCTGCCGCCGTCGGTGGTATTGCCGTCATAGGTCACGGTGTAGGTGGTGGTGGAAACCCACTTCGCATATAACGTCACGTTGGCCGAGCCCATTGTGAAGCTGCTGCTGATGGCGCGGTCGGAGCCGAGGCCGGTGGCCAGTGTGTTCCAACCTGAAAACACGAAGCCGGCTTTTGTGAGTGAGCCTGAATTGGTCAGCACGGTTACGGTTGAGCCATTTGAGTAGGTGCCGCTGTCGGTTGGCACGGATCCGCCATCGTTGCCATTGCCGTTATAGGTTACCGTGTAGGAGCCAGCGACGGAGCCGACGGTAAGGGTGCCGGTGCCGGTGATTTGGGCGATTTCAATGCCAGTCGCGGCGCTGCCGACCGCTTTATAGACACCGTCAGGCATCTGGGTGCTATCGATGAAGAGCTTGCCCACGGTATCGGTGCCGCTGAAGTTGAGTTGGAGTGCGGCGGCACCGGTGGTAGCAATGGTGACGGTGGATGTCTCGTTGCTGGTGTTGGGGGTGTTGAGCTTGAGCGTGCCGGCGGTGACGGTGGTGGCACCGCTGTAGGTGTTGATGCCGGTGAGCGTCAACGTGCCGGCACCGGTTTTGGTCAAGCTGCCGGTGGTGGTGGTGCCGGTGGCACCGGCCAGGGTGAGGCTGGTACCGGTGACATCGAAGGTGGCGGTCTTGCCCGCTTGGATCGTGAAGGCGCGGTCACTGGTGGCGGTGCTGCCGGTGAATTGCAGGGTGGCATCACCGATGACCAAGTTCGCTGCCGCGGCTGGCGCCACTCCTAGATTGCTCGTAAAGCCGATCGCTATGGCCCTGTTCACCGCCGTGGCACAATTCGCGGTCATCGTAATTTGGGTGGAACTGTCGATGCTTTGAATGGTGGTGCCCATCGGGAAGCCAGCACCGCATGACATGCCAACCGCAAAGCCGCTGGAGGTATCGGCGGTTGTCAGCGTCGGCGAGCCCGCCGTTGTTGTAATGGTCTTTGCGTTGGAGCCATTGCTGATGGTAGCGATACTCAGCGTGCCCTCACTGATATAAGTCGCGCCGCTGTAGAGATTCGCGCCGGAGAGTGTCAGCTTTTCCGGCCCGCCCTTTGTCAGGCCCACAGCGTTTGTCCCGGCAGCTTGGTCCGCATACACTGCGGAGATGAGCAGGCCACCCGTGTTATACTGCTGGACGTAGGTCATGTTGTTGCCACCAGTGTTCGGGCTGGCAATCGATCCGCCGCCAGTGGCCTTGATTTCATACGCGTAGTTGCCCGTAACCAGCAATCCGCCTTGGATCGAGTTTTGCAAAGAAGAGCCAAGGTCAAACGATTGGCCGGCTCCGGTAGGAGTGATTTTGACCACCCCGGTAGCCAGGACGGCGGTACGCGTTGGCCCGCTTCCGATGATGGACCAAGGGGTTGTGGTGGCAGCGGCCGCGCCACCAAGCGCCGTGTAGGAGGCAACGGGGATCAGGTTGGAACCCGACTTCGTGACGAAATCGACGGTGGAGCCCCCATCGGAAGTGTAGAGGACCCGCCCCGTACCATTCGTATAAGAAAAACTGCTGCTGGTGCTAATATTGGCGTTGCCTGAGCCCGCGCCGCTCGGCTTGCCGATGAGCAGGGTAGAGCCGGTGTTTGTTGTTAGAGTGCCAAGCGCCACAGTGGTGCTGGTGCCGCCGTTGGGATTAACAAGGATCTTAGAGGCCGTGCCGGAGGTCGTGGCTAGGTTACCCAGTGTCTGGCTGGTGGTACCACTATTTTTTCCTGTGAGCGTCAGGGTGCCTCCGCCGCAGTTAGGGATGAGCGCGTTGTTGAGAAGATCGGTCGGAGTGGCCAGATTGGAGAAATCCAGCGTAAGCGTGCCACCACTGAGGGAGAGCGTGCCGGTGAAGGTGTTCACGGCTGAGCCATTGAGGGTGAGTGAGCCAGCACCGGATTTGGTCAGGCCGGCGCTGCCGCCAATGACCGAACTGATGGTGGCGGAGATGCCGGATCCGAGCGAGAGGGTGGGCGAGGTGCCATTGAGGGTGAGCGTGCTGGCTCCGGACAGGGTGTAGCCGGTCGTATTGAAAGTGAGGTTGTGGGCGGTGGGGCTGGCGATGGTGACGGTGCCGGCGGCTCCCTCAAGCACGGCATCGTTGCCGGAGGTCCACGTAGAACCATAAGGACCGCCTGAGGTGGCTGACCAAGCGGCGGTGGAGGCGTTATTCCAAGTGATGGAGCCGGCGGCATACTGGGTTGCGGCATGGGCGGAGTGGCAGGCGAGCAGGGCTGCGAGGGCGGTGAAGCGGACGAGGCTGCTAATGGATGGAGTTTTCATGGATGGGGGGGGGAGAGTCGTTCGGGGTTTGGTTGCTGATGGCCGGAAATTTGACATACGACCCCCGTTGACATGGCTGTCGCATGGCGATCTGTTGGCAATACAATCCGACGTGTTGGGGCGGGCAAGCGAAAAATCCGGCTCAACCATCGCACGATGAGGTGACAGGCATGCGCGTCAATTTATGGGATGGTCAATGGATGGGGCAATTGCGGTTGCGGGTTGCTGCTTCCCTGACATAGCCTTTCCCTGTGATCCCCACGATCCATCGCTGCTTTTCCATGCTTCGGCTTGCGAGCTTGCTCGTCTTGCTGGCTATGGGCGTGTCGCCCGGCGCGGCGACTGCGCCGTGGGTCGTGCGCACTTGGCAGTCGGACGAGGGTTTGCCGGATAATACGGTGGTGGGCATTGAGCAAACGCCCGACGGATTCCTGTGGGTGGCCACCAAGACAGGCTTGGTGCGCTTTGATGGCGTAAGGTTTCAGCCATTTCCGGTGACGGCGCCCGGGGCACCGGCGGGTGGGATCAAGGCGTTGGTGGCGGACCGGCAGGGTCGTTTGTGGGTGGCGAAGGATTATGGGGTGGTGCTCTGCGTGGATCAGGGAATGACGACAATGGTGGTCGGCCCGGAAATTGCGGGGGACGGGGATGCCGGGGACCGGGGCATGATGCTCGATGCCGAGGACGCAGTGTGGGTGTGCTACTCCGGCGGCATGGTTTTGCGGATTCGCGACGGACAGGTGAGGGCGTTTTCAGAGGCGGATGGATTGCCCGGCGGCGGTGCCTGCCAATTGACCACGGATGGGGCAGGGCAACTTTGGTTTGCCCAGAGTGATCGGGTGGGAGTCTTTCGGGATGGCAGGTTTAGGCCGTTGGCCCAACAGTGGTTTCAGCGCATCATCGGTGCACGCGGCGGCGGCTTCTGGGGGTACCGATACCGACAAATCTGGAAATTTTCTGAGGGCGGCCCACCGGTGAATCTAGGTTCGCTGCCCGACGATGTCGCCGAGGTGATCCCAACGATCATGCGTGAGGACCGGGCCGCTTGCCTGTGGCTCGGCACTCTGCAAGCCGGCCTGTTGCGCTTCGACCCAAATGCCGGGGTGAGTGCTCCATTGCCGCAACAAACCATCATGGCCCTGCAGGAAGACCGTGAGGAAAATTTGTGGGTGGGCACGCGCGGCGGCGGCTTGAATCAATTGAAGCCCAGGGTCGTCGAGTTGCTCAACACGAGTTCTGTGACCCCGTTCGAGCCAGTCCAATCGCTCTGTCAGGACACGGACGCGATGTTGTGGGCGATCGTCTGGCCCGATGGGCGACTCATGCGCCGCACGGGCCCGGGCCAGCAATGGTCGCCATTGCTGGCTGAGAACGGTTGGTCCGTATCTCACAGCGATTGCGTGGCCGCCGATCCCCGCGGCGGTGTCTGGATCGGCACGAGCGACGAGGGGCTCAAGCACTGGCAAAACGGCGCGGTGACCGAAACCCTCAACCAATCCAGCGGCTTGGCCACTAATCGGGTGGGGGCATTGCTTGTGACCGCCACCGGTGACCTATGGATCGGCCCTAGATCGGCCGAGGTCTTATATTGCCGCAAAAATGGGCAACTCCGAACTTTCCCATTGCCCTCCGGCGGCGGCTCGGTCATCGCCATGGTAATGGATGCCGACGGCGACTGCCGGGTGGCGGTCTATGGCCGGCGCTTGTTGAGGATACACGGTGACGAGGTCATCGACGAAACCGCCGCCACGTTGGCGGAACCGTGCGAGATTCGTGGGTTGCTAGGTACGCCGGATGGCAGCTTGTGGATCGGCTATGCGGGCCAAGGGCTGGGCCGGCTCAAAGCCGGGCGCTTCAGCCAGTGGCGGGTCGATCAAGGGCTCCCCGATGACTTTATTTGCAATATCCTCCACGACGGGCTCGGCCGCCTGTGGTTCGCTGGCAACCGCGGGATTTTTAGTGTGCACGAAAAAGATTTTGACGACTTTGCGGCGGATCGGGCCAAGCGGGTCCGCTCGGTCGTTTACGGGCGCAATGACGGGTTGCTGCGCTTGCAGGCAAATTTTAATTTTTGGCCGGGAGCGCAGCGTGGGACGGATGGGCGCTTGTTGTTTGCGATGCAATCGGGCATAGCCGCGGTGTCTGCGGATGATCTCAAGGAGAACCCGGAGCCGCCGCCAGTGGTCATCGAGCGGGTCAGCGCCAATGGTCATACTGTGGCGGCTTACCAAGCGGGATCCCTTCTGGAGTCCCCCCATGTCGGTGTGCCGCTCGAATTGGGCCGGGGGCGCACTCACCTGCACCTCGCACCCAGCCAGCGGCGCGTCGAGTTTGCCTTCACCGCCTTGACGTTTACCAAACCGGAGTCCATCGGCTTCAGGTACCGCTTGCACCCTGTGGACAAGGATTGGGTGGAGGCCGGTACCTTGCGCACCGCTACCTACGCCCAAATTCCGCCAGGATATTATCAGTTTGAGGTGAGCACTTGCAGTAACCAAGGTGTCTGGAATCCCACCGGCGCTACCCTTGATCTAACAATCAAGCCGGACTGGTGGGAAACCGCTTGGTTCCGGGTGCTCGGCCCGCTGGTCGCTGCCGGGTTGTTAGGTTGGGGAATCCTCGCCAGTGTGCGCCGCCGCCATCGGCATCGCATCGAGCACCTCGAGTCCCAGCAAGCCACGGAGCGGGAACGCGCCCGCATTGCCGCCGACCTGCACGACGAGATGGGGGCCAATCTCACCCAGATCGGGTTGTTGTGTGAGCGGGTGCGCGATACCCTGGACCACCCGCCAAGTGCGCAGCAGCACTTGAACCGGGCACTTACCAGCACCCATGCACTTGCCGGTCAATTGGATGCGGTCGTCTGGGCAGTGGACCCATCAAACGACACGCTCGAGCATTTTGCCCAGTATTTGAGTAATTACGCGAGTGATTTTCTGGCCTTGGCCGATATCCGTGTGCGGCTGGAAGTGCCGGAAGAATTGCCGACCACCACACTGTCCTCGGTGGCACGCCATCAGTTGTTCCTCGCGGCCAAGGAAGCGCTGCACAACGTCGTGCGACATGCCGCCGCCACGCGGGTAGTGGTGCGCATCCGTCCACAACCGGGGGGGGTCATCGTTGAAATCGAGGATGATGGCAGGGGCTTGGCTGCCACCACCAGCTACGTGCCCGGGGCGGATGGGCTGGCGAACATGACCAGGCGCATGGCGCGTATCAACGGTCGCAGCGAAGTCTTGACCGGCACGGACGGCCATGGAACCCTCCTGCGCTTTACCATCCCCCTTTCCCGTACCCATCCTAACGATCGAGCCAACAACGCTACCCAATGACCCCCAACCCGCCAAGCGTCGTCACGGTCGCCGTCGTCGAGGACAATCCCGAATTGTTAAATTCCATTCGCGAGATATTGGATGGCGAGGACGGGCTATGTTGTGTGGCGGCCTGCACGAGCGGCGAGGAGGCCATCGCGACGCTGCCGGCCCTGCGCCCGGAGGTGGTATTCATGGACATCAACCTGCCCGGCATCAACGGTGTGGAATGCGTGAGCCAATTGGTGGAGTTGTTGCCGAAGGTGCTGGTGGTCATGCTCACTATCCAGAGTAACATCAACGCCGTATTCCAATCGCTGCAGGCCGGTGCCTGCGGGTACCTGCACAAACCCGTGCACGCCAAGGAACTTGTCGCTGCGGTGCGCGAGGCGGTCGCCGACGGTTCGCCGATGACCGCCGGGATTGCCCGCCAGGTCGTACAATCGTTCAAGTCCGCGCCACCCGCCGGGACCGTGACCGAGGAACTCCCTCGTCTGACTGACCGTGAATGCGAGGTATTGCGCTTGCTTACAGAAGGTTGTCTTTACAAGGAAATTGCCGAGAGGATGGGGCTGAGTTGGCACACCGTCCACAGTCACATCCGCCGTATCTACGAAAAACTCCAAGTCCGCAGCCGCTCCCAAGCCATCGCCAAAGCCCGCGAGCGCAAGAAATAGGAGCCACGACCTTATTGTCGTGTCTTACCAAGCTCATTATGGGTGTTCATTTGTGCAATAACCAATTTATCGCCAATTTGATTTATAGACACCCTGTGAAAGTCGGGGGTAGTTTTCGGTTTGAATTTCCCCACGCGCATGAACCCGAGCACCCGCCCCCTCCCGCTGCACTCCTTGATCAAGATGGTCGCACTGGCCTTGCTGCTCGCCATGCCCACCGAGGTCAAGGCTGTCGATGCGCTCAAGATTGATCTCACCGCAGGTAACAATCTGTCCACGGTTGACCGCACCTACACATACAACCTGGGTGCGACGGGGTTGCGCGGGTGGATTGACAACGGTTGGCCGCAGACGCCAGCGCAGGATGGTTACACGGCGTTTGCACCCTATCAGATACTGGTTACGGCGGTGGGTGCCGGCACGCCGGCAGCAGCGGCGGGCAACCTGGCCGTCAATGATGTGATCTTGGGCGCAAGTGCGGGCACGGGTACGGTGCCGCTTTTCACCAGCGATGCCCGCAAGAGCCTGGGCCTGGCGATTGGTGCCGCCGAGGCCGCCGGTGGTGTTCTGAGCTTCAAGCGCTGGCGTGCCGGAAGCATCACTGAGGTGTCGATCACCCTGCCCGTCATGGGAGCCTACTCGGACACGGCACCCTACAATTGTCCCAAGACCACGCTCATCAGGGCCAATGCCGCCGCCAGTCTGGCCCAACGCATGAACGCCCGCGGATGGAATGTTGATGGGCCGGGTTCCATCAATGCGCTGGCCTTGCTGGCAACCGGCGACGCCACCCACCTGCCGATGCTCCAGAACTACGCCCGGTCGATCGCTCCCGCGACGCTAGACCTGGAACGCAGCCCGATTGATGCGTGGAGTTGTTATCAGGGCATCTTCCTGGCTGAGTACTACATGCTCACTAACGACACCCAGGTGTTTCACGGGTTGAGCGAATACGTTATCTACGCGGCCAAGCACACCAGCATGTTCGGCACGGCCGGTCACGGGTTTTCCAATGTGGCGCCTCCGGGCGGTTGGCAGGCTGGCGGCACCCACGGCTCGATCAGTTGGTATGGGCCGGTCAATCAGGCCGGACTCGTCGCCCAGCTCACCATCGCGCTGGGCAAAAAGGCCGGCGTGGTGAGTGAGGAGATCGATCCGGGTATCGAGCGGGCCGCCAATTTCTTCGGCTACTATGTGAATCGAGGATCCATTCCCTACGGTGAGCATCAGCCGTATTTCGGCGAGTATCAACTCGCCGGTGAGAGCCGGACTTACTATGACCACCGCAGCAATGGCAAGGACGGGCTGGCCGCGGTCATGTTCGGCTGCATGGACAACAAACCGGTGCAGACGCAGTATTTCTCGCGCATGGCCTTGTCAGGATACAACGGCGAGGCCTACGGGCATACGGGCCAGGGGTTCAGCTATTTGTGGACGATGCTCGGTGCCAATATGGGCGGCCAGCTCGCGGCGCAGGAATACCACAAGAAAATGCGCTGGGACCGCGACATGAAACGCCGCAGTGACGGCTCGTTTGTCTATGAAGGCGGCGAACAGTGGGCTCCCGGTATGTCCTCCGGCTATTGGGACGCTCCAATGTCCCCATATGTCTACTATGATACCCCCACCGCCTATTACCTCCTGCATGCCTGCATCCCCCTGAAAAAACTTTACATCACCGGCAAGAATGCCAACCCGGTCAATGATCTAAGCGCCGCGTCGGTGAGCAACGCCACCTGGGCTGCGCAGTTCGCTGCGACTTGCGGCACTTATACCAAGGAGCAGTTGTTCGCTGCACTGAACGAATGGGATCCAATCGTTCGCTTCAATGCCGCTACCGAATTGGCCACCCGCACGCTGGCCTCCGCTGACGTGGACGCGCTCATCACCTTGGCGGAAAACCCCGCCGATGCCAATCAGCGCGAGGCGGCCTGCACCGCCCTCGGCTGCCTGCAAGCCACCAGCGCCATCCCCGCGCTGACCCGCCGCCTCAAGGACCCCGAAATCTGGGTGCGGGCCAAAGCCGCCAAGGCGCTCACCGCCATGGGCGCGGCGGCGGCCCCTTACGTGCCGGCCATGCTGGATGCGTTTGTCACGAATGTGAAGCCCACCTATCCGTTCGAGGCCGGCTTCAGTTGGGACGATCCGTTACAGATACCTAACGGCTACCTTTCGGAAACACTCTTCACATACCTGGGAGGCACCACCATCAATGCGGATAAGAGCCTGCTCTATCCGGCAGTGAGGGCCGGCATCAAACAACCGGCCGGGATGTGGCGCGGCCAGCTATCCGATTTCGTGCAGAACCAGTTATCCCTGGATGACGTCAAGGCCCTGGCCCCGGATTTGTTCGAGGAGGTGACTGTGGAAGGGCCGTGCGACCGGATGTTCACCATGGCCGGCCCTTACATGGCAATGTCCGTGCTGTCGAAATATCAAATCGCGGAAGGTATTGACTTGTGCATGGGCAAGACGAGTTCCTGGGGTTGGGACGCCGCCGCGGCCTTCGATTACCTCAAACCTTATGCCGAAGCAGCCCGGCGGGAGTTGCCGGATCTCTATGCCCAAAGCCAGGCAAATCCTGCGGGAAGTCAAAACGCCGCCAATCTCGCCGACTGTATCGCCAGGATCGAATCCGCCACCACCGCGCCGACCCTCGTCTATGCGCTTCCGCAGGCCGACCCGCAAATTCTAGTCACACCGGCCAACACCGCCAGGGCTCTCACCCTGAGCGGATCGTCGTGCCGGCAGCCCACGGTGGCCTGCACGGTCGCCACTCTGCCACTGCACGGCACCCTCTCGGGCACGCCGCCCAATTTGACGTACACGCCGGCGACCGGTTACCAAGGCATGGACCGGTTCACGTTCACGACCGCCGACAGTCTGACCGCTTCGTCGCCTGCGACGGTGCACCTGGTGGTGGGCAGCGGCGGCACTGGCTTGAACGGGAGTTATTACGACAACATGGATTTCACCTCGTTGAAGACGACACTGCTTGATACGTCGGTGAACTTTGACTGGGGTTCTTCGCCGCCCGCCGCACTTGGCGCGGGCACCTACAGCGTGCGCTGGACCGGCCAGGTGCTGGCACCGGAGAGCGGGACTTACCGGTTTTCCACCCGCACCAGCGACGGGGTCCGCTTGTGGATCAACGGCGTGCAGGTGATCAACGACT
>JBAXOP010000002.1:0-51295 GCA_037133195.1 Verrucomicrobiota bacterium
CCGCTGTTCACCAAGGCCCCGCCGCTGCTGATGCCCGTGCCATTGAGACTGAGCGCCTCGACCGGCGCGTAGTTGACGCCGGTGAGTTTCAGAGCCGCACCGCTGGTCACCGTGGTGCCTGCCGCATTCGTGCCCAGCGCGTTGTTGACCGTCACCTCCAGCGTGCCTGTGGAAACCGTGGTGAGATCGGTGTAAGTGTTGGCACCTGAGAGGGTGGCCATGCCCGCGCCGGTCTTGGTGAGAGCACCCGTGCCGTTAAGGATGGCGCTGACTGTGCCGCTGTTAGTCAGAGCATAGGAGGCCCCCGTCAAGATGCCCGCTCCAGAAATCGTCCCGCTGGAAAGGGTGACCGTGCCCACGGTGTCATTGAACGCGCCTATGGCGAACTCGCCGCCTGCAACCGTGAGATTAGTCGCGTCGGCGATCTGGCTGCTGGCCCCCAGCGAGAGTTTGCCGCTGTTGACCGAAAACAGGGTCGGCGCAAACTGGTTGGTCGTCGTCGCGTTGTTCAAGATCACGTTGCTGCTACCCGCGCCGGTCACGTTGACCGTGTTGGTGCCGCTGGCATTGCTGATCGACTTAGTTAGATTGACCGTGCCGCCGGTGATGGCGGTGACGGTCAGGGCTTTGTTCAAGGCGATGGCACCGGAGAAGGTGGAACTGGCCGCCGTGTTGCCGCCGAGGGTATAACCGCCGTTGGTGGTCTGGTTGGCGATGGTGATGTCGCGGGCCACCGTGAACGCGCCGCCGATGAGGAGTGACGGACTGGAGTTATTAGTCGCCGTGGCGGCGTCACCCAGGATGATCGCGCTTGCCGCGTTGCCGAAGGCCCCGCTCCCGGAAACTGGCGCAGCCGCGCCAGCCACCAGCGTGCCTGCGCTCACCGTGGTGGTGCCGGTGTAGGTATTGGCACCTGATAGAGTGACAGCGCCAGCACCGGTCTTGGTGAGGACGATCCCGGCACCCCCGAGTTTCGCGCTGACTGTGCCGCTGTTAGTCAAGGCATAGGAGGAACCGGTCAAGGTGCCCGCCCCGGAGATCGTCCCGCTGGAGAGCGTGACCGCGCCGACGGCGTCTGTGTTAGGCACGGCCAGTGTTCCCCCACTGACGGTGACCGCCGCAGTGTTCGCAATCGTGTCGGTGGCGTGGCCTAGAGTGAGTGTGCCTTCGCTGACCGTGGTGAGACCGGTGTAGGTGTTGGTGCCTGAGAGAGTCCACGTGCCCGCGCCATCCTTGGTCAGTGTGCCAGTGCCCGTGGTGATAGTGCCTCCCACGGTGCCGCTGCCCGCCCCACCGAGTGTTAGATTCTGGTTGGTCCCCGTGATGCTGTTGGCGGCGGTGTTGAACGTCAACGAGCCCGCGTCCGTGTTAATGCGCGAGGCGCTGCCAAGCGTGACCGTGGCCTGCCAGACGTTGTCTCCGCTGATGTTGCGCAGAGCCCCGTCGTTGTTGATCCCGCCGCCGTTGAGCGTGAGGGTTTCCGTCGTCACTATGATGTTAGTGAGATTTTTTTCAATCTGCAATGCCGCGCCGGCGGTCACCGAGGTGCCGGTTTGATTCACCAGGCCTAGCGCGGTCGCACTCTGGATGTTGAGCACGCCCGCGTTGACCGTGGTCACGCCGGCGTAGGAATTGGCAGCAGTGAGAGTGAGGGTACCGGTGCCTTCCTTGGTCAAGGTGCTGCCGTTGTTAGGGGCGTAATCGCTTTCGATCCTGGTGTTCTTCGTGCCGCCTACCGTTAGGTTGACGGATGTCCCTGCGATATCCGTTGCGCTTGATAGAATGATGTTCCCTCCGCTGGCGACAATACTGACGTCGGCCACCATCGTAATGTCACCCTTATAGGTCGCCGACGTGGCCGAGGTGTTGGTCAGCGCGCCGCCGGAGTTGACGCCGGTGCCACGCAGGGTGAGAGCTTCGGCAGTGCTGAGCGAGATGCCGTTCAAGTCGAGTGCTCCGCCAATTTGGGTGCCAGTGGCACCGGCAACGGTTCCCAGCGGGCTATTGGTGCCATTGCCCGCCGCGCCCAGTTTGAGGGTACCGCCCTCGATGCGGGTGATGCCCGTGTAGGTGTTTGCGCCGGTGAGAGTCCAAGTACCAGTGCCGCTCTTAAACAAAACACCCGCGCCGATACCAATGATGCTGGCAAGGCTGCTACCCGTGGCACTACCCTCAAGTCTGAAATCAAAAACCCCGGTGATCGTTCCGGTGTTAGTTAGAATGATGTCGCCGCTGTTGCCGCCAATCCTGCTGGCAACCTCCAGCGTGATCAACCCGGCGTAAGTCGCCGCCGTGGCTGAACTGTTAGTCAGTGCCCCAACATCACCCACGCCAGTGCCATTCAAGGTCAGAGCTTCGGCTGTGGTGATCGAGTTTCCGTTGAGATCGAGCGTTGCGCCTGATGTCACGCTGGTGCCCGTAGCGGCGGTCCCCAGCGGGGTATTGCTGCCGCTGGTTCCTGCGCCCAACTTTAGGGTGCCTACGCTGATCGTCGTCAAGCCGGTGTAGGTACTGGCACCCGATAGCGTCCAGGTGCCGGCACCGGTCTTGGTCAAAGTGCCCGCGCCGGTGCCGATGATGCTGGCAAGGCTGCTGCCGGTAGCCGTGCCGCCGAGTGTTAGGCCGAACCCAGCACCGCTGATCGTCCCTTCGTTAGAAAGGACGAGGTTCCCACTGCTAGCCACAATGCTGCTGGTGCTGCCCAGCGTGAGCAAGCCGCTATAGGTCGCTGCCGTGGCGGAACTGTTGGTCAACGCTCCACCGCTGCTGATGCCGGTGCCATTCAAGGTCAGAGCTTCGGCTGTGCCAAGGGTAAACCCGTTGAGGTCGAGTGCGGCATTGGTGGCTGACACGATGGTGCCTGCATCGGCGGTTCCCAGTGGAGTGTTGGTGGCATCACCCGCCGCTCCCAACTTGAGGAGACCTACTGAGATGGTGGTCGCGCCGGTGTAGGTGTTAGATCCGGTGAGCACGAGTGTGCCCGAGTTGGTCTTGGTGAGAGCTCCACCGCCATTGATCTCACCACTGAGAGTGAGGACCGTGCCTGACGTATCCACTTGGAAAGCGCCTGTGCCGCCGGTGGCCATGGTGAATTTTTTGGTGCTGGAGGTGGTGGTACCACCACCGGTGTATTCCAGTGTGCCGGTGATGCCACCGGTCTTGCCGAGGATCACGGAGGAGGCGCTATTGCCTAACACACCATTGGCACTGGCATTGTTGACTGCGGCAACTTGCAGGATGCCTTGCTCCACAATCAACTGGCCGCTGAAGGTGTTCGTGCCGGAGAGCACGAGTGTGCCTGCTCCGGTCTTGGTGAGACCGCCGCCGCCATCGATCACGCCACTGAGGGTGAGGACGGTGCCTGACGCATCCACCTGGAACGCGCCGGTGCCACCGGTGGCCATGGTGAATTTTTTGGTGCTGCTGGCGGTGGCACCGGTGTATTGGAGAGTGCCGGTGATGCCACCGGTCTTGCCGAGGATCACGGCAGTTGCACTATTGCCAAACACTCCGTTGGCACTGGCGTCGTTGACAGTGGCGACTTGCAGGATGCCTTGCTCGACGGTCAACGGGCCGGTGAAGGTATTAATGCCGGAAAGTGTCAGCGTGCCCGAGTCGATCTTGGTGAGGCCGCCAGCGCCGCCGAGCACGCCGTTGATGGTGGTATTTCCTGTGCCGGCGATGGTAAGGAGAAATCCTGCATTGGTGATGGCATTGGTTTCCGTAAGGACATTGGTTGAGTTGTTCGTCCACGACTGCGCGCCGGCGAGGGTGATAGTCACTGCATTCCCCGTTGCAGCCCCGAGGGTCACTGCTCCTGCCCCACTATTGACGGTGATGCCGCTGGTGCCGAGGGTGAGGGCGCGGTTTGTGCCGCCGCCTAGTAGCGTGGTCGCGGCGGTGTTAGTGCCGAGGAACACCAGGCCCGCTGCGGATTGAGCTGCACCGAGAGAGACCGTCTGCGCGGTGTTAATCGTGCTGATGCTGAAATTAGCGATGTCCGACGAGCCGGGAACGGTGGCATCGGCGCCGGTGCCGCCGACATTCAGGTTCCAAGAACTCGCCGTACTCCAAGAGTTGCCGCCGGTGCCGTCCCAATAGATATTAGTGGCGGGAGCGGTGCCTAGGCAGATGGTGATAATGCTCGCCAGCAGCACGCCTTGTGGAACGCGGTAATAGAAGAAGAAATTGAGGCGTTTAAGTTTCAAGGATAGAAAGAGGAGGAATTTTGAATTTTGGATTTTGGATTTTGGATGATGGACGCAGATAGGCGCAGATAGGCGCAGATGGGAAGAGAAGATGAGATAGTTGGGTTGTTGCCAGGCCGCAAAAACTCAATTTCACCTCTTATCCCATCTTTATCCGCGTCCATCTGCGGTTTGATTTCTGAAATCTTCAGTGAATGGTACCTGAATAGTAACTTGACTTGTTTTCTTCGTTTAGGATTTCGTGCTTAGGATTTAGTGCTTAGGATTTCGTGCTTAGAATTTAGGGTTTCGTGCTTTTCCATGGTTCATTCAGCGGAGACGGCGGTGCGGAGGAAGCCTTTGTCTGGGAGGCCGGAGGAACCATTGAGGGAGAAGCTGCGGTATTCGTAGTTGGTGGAATCGGCGAGGGCCACGCCGGGATCGATGAACGCTGTTTCCATGGGCGTGACAGAGGTCGCGGAGAAATCGGTTAGGTTAGTACTGCCTTCGATAGCATAACTGACACCCTCGGCGGTGGGCGAGGTGGCGGAGCCGGCGGCAAACACGGCGGACTTGCGCACAGCGACGGTGAGGACGAGTTCGAGTTTGCCGTCGTCATTGGCGTCGGCCTTGAGTGCGAAGATGCGGCCCTTATCGGCAGCATTGAGGGGATCACCGTTGAAGGCGAACTCGTTGATGTTAGTGACACCATCGTTATCTGGATCACCGCCGGGCGAGGCATCGGCAGCCGCGGCCTTATCGGTGATGTTGATTTTGGCCCATGTTTGATAGGGATTTTCGGTGACGGCGGCGGTCCAGGTGAGAACCACATCATTTTTAGCATCAGAGTCGGCGACGCGGCTGACAGAGAAGGTGCCCTCAGCACCGACATAGGTGCTGCCCAGGGAGAAGCTATTAAAGCCGCCATCGCCGACAACCGCGTCGAAGAGATCTACCAAGGTCCAGGCTTGGTTGGTATTCCAGAAGAGATTTGAGAAATCCACGGAGCTACCGAAATTCAGGTCGATGGCAGCACCGCTGGCGATAGAGAACGCAGCGCCGGTGACGTTAACCCCACCGAAAATCGAGCCGCGCCCGGTGGTGATATTATCGTTGAGTTGCCATTGCAGATGAGAGGTGGCGGTATAGGCTAGCCCGCCCGTGAAGGACATAATGCCGGTGCCGGTGGAATGGGTACCATTGATGGTGGTCGAACCGCCGATGGTGCCACTGCCGCCGAGGTTCGCCCCCCCGGCAATGGTCACCGCACCACTGCCGGTGCCGCTACCCGTTAGGTTGTTCACCAGCAAGGTGCCGCCGCTGACGCTGGTGGGACCGCTATAGATATTAGATCCGGTGAGAGCCAGGGTGCCGTCGCCGGTTTTGGTTAGGCCGCTGCCGCTGATTTCGCCGGAAAGCGTCAGGCTGTCGCCGCTGGCCGTGATGGCGATGCCAGTATCGTTAGCCAAGGTCATCGGAGCGGTGATACTGTGGGTACCGGCCACCGTGATGCTGGCATCTGCGCCGGCCAGAGTGATGCCGGTGGTGCCGGTGCCCTGGGCAATGGTATAAGAGCCGGTGTTATTAAACGTCAGGGCATGTACGCTTGGCGCGGCACCATCGAGATTGACCGTCACGTTGCCAGAGGAATTGCCAAAGGTGGCGCTGTCCACTGTGGCAAAGCCCGCATCCAGGCCGGGGGCCGCATGCACGGTGGCGTCTTGGGAATCAGTCCAGTTGGCGCCGCCATTCCAAGCGGCGGCGGAATTTCCGTTCCACACCATTTGACCCGAATACACCTGGCCCGTGGTGGTGATGGTATCCGGCGTGCCGACCAACGTGGCCGTGCCGTCGCTCAGGCCGCTCACGTTATTGTGATTGCTAGTGAGCGTGAGGCTCGCAGTGCTGGTTAGGCTGCCCACGTTGGAGGCATCCACTCCGATGCTCAGGTTGCCGGTCGTCGTGCCATCGGTGCTCGCCGCCAAGGCGCTGAACCCGCTAGCCGTCACTTTGGCATTGTCGGTGGAGGCCGCCACGTCCAGCAAATCCTGATAGGCAGAGTCGCTCACCGTTTGGTTGCCGATGGCCAGCGTTTGGGCGCTCACGACGCCGCCCTGATGAATGTTGCCAAACGCCAGCGTGGTGCCGGAGTATTTCGCCTGGGCGAAATCATACACGCCGCCGGAAACGGTGATTTCCTGGCTTGATAGGGCGGTGCTGCCATAGCCGCTGGTGCCGCTGCCAGTTGAGGCCAGGCTGACAGTTACGGAGCCGGATTTAGCGCCTGCGGTGCCGGTGTTGGCGTTGCCACCGAGGCCGACGAGCAGGCTTGTGTTGTTAGTGGCATTGGCGGCCAGACTGGTGACGCTGCCGGTGGAGGAGGCGCCACCCGAGGTGGAGCTGGCGGAGGCATTGAGGCCTTCGCTGAAGCCATCGGCGGCGGCGGTGTTGTGGATGCTCACGGCGGAGGTGCCGAAGGTATCGCCCACGCGCACCACTCCCAGATGCACCGGGGTAGCCAGGGTATTGGTTTCCGCCAGGCGATAGAGGTTCAGATCCACCGTTCCGTTGCTGGTGCCGGTATAGATCACTTTTTCATGCAGCGAGGCGCTGAGCGGATTGCTCACGCTGGCAAACTCGCCAGTGCGCGTGCCGGTAAAACTCAGCAGGCGGTATGCGCCCACCGCGGCGCCGCCTTGGCTGTTAGCTCCGGCATTGTCGCTGAGGCTGAGTGTTCCGTTTGTTAGCGTTAGGGCGCCGGTGACTGCGGCGAGGTCGGCGAGGCCGGTGACAGGCGTGGTGCCCGGGGCACCCAACTGCGCGGCATAGGTGCCGGCGAGAGTAAGGCCGGTGCCAAAACTCAGGGTGCCGATGGAATTACCCGGTGCCAGCGTGTTGCCGGCGGTCACGATGACGAGCGGAGTGATTTTGCCGGTACCGCTGAGGGTGCCGCCGCTGCCGCTGAACGCCACGCTCTTGGAAAGGGCGGTGGTCGAGTTATAGTTCAAGGTGCCCGCGCCAATCGAAATGCCGCTGGTGCCGTTGATGGTGCCGGTGGTGCCGACGCTCAGCGTGCCTTCGGTGATAGTGGTGGCACCGGCATAGGTGTTAACCGCGGTGAGCGTGAGGGTGCCCGCAGCTTCCTTGGTCAGGGTGCTGGCGGAGGTCGGGCCGTAATTGCTTTCAATCGTGGTGTTTTTCGCGCCGCCCACCGTGAGTTGCACGGCGCTGCCGGCGACAGCCGTCGCGCTTGATAGAATGATATCCCCGCCGCTGGCGACGATGCTGACGCCGGCTTCCATGGTGAGCGCACCTTTATAGGTCGCAGCAGTGGCAGCGCTGTTGGTCAGGGCACCGCCGGAGTTGACGCCGCTGCCGCGCAAGGTGAGAGCTTCGGCGGTGCTGAGCGAGAAGCCGTTCAAGTCGAGCGCGCCACCGATTTGGGTGCCGGTGGCACCTCCAACGGTTCCCAGCGGGCTGTTGCTGCCATTGCCTGCCGCGCCCAGTTTGAGGGTGCCAGCCTCGATGCGGGTGATGCCGCTGTAGGTGCTGGCGCCGGAAAGCGTCCAAGTGCCGGAGCCGCTCTTATACAAGGTTGTGGTCGAGCCGATGCCGATCACACTGGCTAGGCTGCTGCCCGAGGCGCTGCCTTCGAGCCGGAGATCATAAGTCCCGGACATCGTGCCGGTGTTGGAAAGAATGATGTCGCCGCTGGGCGCGCCAATTCTGCTGCTAGACCCCAGCGTGAGCAAGCCGCTGTAGGTCGCCGCCTTGGTCGAGCTGTTAGTCAAGGCCCCGAGGCTGTCAGCGCCGATGCCATTCAAGGTAAGCGCTTCGGCCGTGCCGAGCGTGAAGCCGTTGAGGTCGAGCGTTGCGTTGCTGGTCACCGTGGTGCCTGCGGCGATGGTTCCCAGTGGGGAGTTGGTGGCGGTGCCAGCCGCACCCAGCTTGAGGGTGCCTGCGGAAATGCTCGTCGCGCCGGAGTAGGTATTAGAGCCGCTGAGGGTGGCGGTGTCCGTGCCGGATTTTGTCAGAGTAGCGGATCCGCCGAGGATGGCGGAGATGCTGCCGGTGCCGGTGAGGGCGTAACTGGCGCCTATCAAGACACCCGTGCTGCCGGTGATCGAGCCAGATGCCAGGGTCACGGCGCCCACCGAGTCGTTAAAGCTAGAGATATCCATGGAGCCGCCAGTGACGGTGACGGCCCCGTTGCTCAACGCGTTGGTCACTCCATAGGCCAAGGTTCCCTCTGCAACGGTGGTCAGACCGGTATGGCCGTTAGAACCGCTGAGGTTCAGCGTGCCGGCCCCGGTTTTGGTCAACGCACCGGTGGTAGCCGCACTCGCTCCGGAAATTGTCAGGGTGCCGGTGCTTACCTCGATGGTGCCGGTGGTAGCCGCGGTGAGTGTGAAGTTGCGATCGGTGGAGGCGCTGGCGCCGGTGAATTGGAGGGTGCCGCCATTGAATACGAGGTTGGCCGCCGCAGTGGTGGCCGCCCCGAGTTGACTGATGGAACTGATTGCCAGGGTGCCACCGGTGAGGGTGGTGACGCCGGCGTATGTGTTAGAGCCGCTGAGGGTGGTCACGGTGGCCGCGCCGGTTTTGGTCAAGGAGCCCGCGCCGCCGAGGATCGCGGAGATATTGCCTGCGCCGGTGAGGGCATAACTGGCACCCGACAAAACGCCGGTGCTGCCGGTGATCGAACCGGACGTGAGAGTCACGACTCCCACCGCGTCGTTGAAGCTTGAGATATCCAAGGTGCCGCCACTGACGGTGACGGCCCCGCTGCCGAGGGCATTTTCAATCCCATAAGCGAGCGTGCCGGCACTCACCGTGGTCAAACCGGTGTGGTTGTTAGCTCCGCCGAGGGTCAAGGTGCCGGCCCCCGTTTTGGTCAGAGCACCCGCAGTTGCCGCACTCGCCCCGGAAATTGTCAGGGCGCCGGTGGTCACGTCGATGGTGCCGGTGGTAGCTGCGGTGAGCGTGAAGTCGCGTGCGGTGGAGGCGCTGGCACCGGTGAATTGGAGGGTGCCGCCATTGAACACGAGGTTGGCCGCGGCAGTGGTGGCGGCTCCGAGATTGTCGATGGAACTGATTGCCAGGGTGCCACTGGTGAGGGTGGTGACGCCGGTGTAGGCGTTAGATCCGCTGAGGGTGGTCACGGTGGCCGCGCCGGTTTTGGTCAAGGAACCCGCGCCGCCGAGGCTCGCCGAGATATTGCCTGCGCCGGTGAGGGCATAACTGGTGCCTGACAAAACGCCGGTGCTGCCGGTGATCGAACCGGACGTGAGAGTCACGACTCCCACCGCGTCGTTGAAGCTTGAGATATCCAAGGTGCCACCACTGACGGTGACGGCCCCGCTGCCCAGGGCATTTTCAATCCCATAAGCGAGCGTGCCGGCACTGACGGTGGTCAGCCCGGTGTAGGTATTCGCGCCGGCAAGCGTCACGGTGCCGGCGTTGGTTTTGGTGAGCGTACCGGACCCGCCGAGCATGGCGGAAATAGTGCCCGTGCCGGTGAGTGCGTAACTGGTACCCGTCAGGGTGCCGGTGCTGCCGGTGATGGTTCCCGCGCTCAGGATCACCGCGCCCACGGTGTCGTTATAACCAGCAATATCCAGGATACCGCCGTTGACCGTGACGGCCCCACTGCTCAGGGCGTTGTCAATTCCATAAGCGAGCGTGCCGCCGCTGACCGTAGTCAAACCGGTGTAGGAATTGGCCTTGCTGAGGGTCGCGGTGCCTGCATTCGTCTTGGTGAGTGTGCCCGCCCCGCCGAGGATGGCGGAGATGGTGCCGCTGCCGTCGAGGGTATAACTGGTGCCAGTTAGAACGCCGGTGGTGCCGGTGATCGACCCGGAGGTCAGGGTCAGCGCGCCAACCGAGTCGGTGAAGCCCGCAATATCCAGGCTGCCGCCATTGACCGTGACGGCCCCGCTGCTCAAGGCATTGTTGACGCCATAAGCCAGAGTGCCCGCCGCCACCGTGGTGACACCGGTGTAGGTATTGGCCCCGGCAAGCGTCAGGGTGCCGGCTCCGGTTTTTGTCAGAAGGCCGGTGGTTGCCGTCCCGCCCGCGCCGGAGATCGTTAGATTGCTGGCGGCGCTGGTCACCTCGATGACGGCTTCTTTGGCGGCGATGATCGAGAAGCTGCGATTGGTGGCGGCCGTTGCGCCGGTGTATTGGAGCGTGCCGCCGTTGAACACGAGATTGGCCGCTGAAATGGCCGCCGCGCCCAGATTGCTGGCGCTGCCGCCATTGCCGATGGAGCTAACCGACAAGGTGCCGCCAGTGAGGGTGGTCACGCCGGTGAAGGTGTTCAGACCGCTGAGGGTGATGATGGTGGCCGCGCCACTCTTGGTGACAGTGCCCGAGCCGGCGAGGATGGCGGAGATATCCCCCGTGCCGTTGAGGGCATAACTGGTGCCCGTTAGAACCCCCGAGGTGCCGGTGATCGATCCGTTCGTTAGAGTCACCGTTCCGACCGTGTCGTTAAATGTTTTAATATCCAGGGTGCCGCCATTGACGGTGACAGCACCAGAGCCCAAGGCGTTGGTGGTTCCATAAGCGAGGGTGCCGACGCTAATTGTGGTGAGGCCGGAGTAGGTATTGGCGTTTGTCAGCAAGAGAGTACCCGCGCCGGTTTTGGTGAGGCCGCCGGTGCCTTGGCTGAGGACTTGGCTCACGGTAAAGATATTGGCGGCATCCTCGATATCCAAACCCACGGATTTATTGCTGGTGATACTTGTCGCGTGGCTGCCAAAGCTGGTCAGCGCGGTGCCGGTGACCTGCAAAGTGCCGCCATTGAAGACCAACGCATTGGCATTGCCCAAGTTGGCGTCTACTGAGACGCTCAAAACACCGGCCGTGAGGGTGGTCGTGCCGGTAAACGTGTTGGTCCCGTTGAGAATGGTGGTGCCGCTGCCTGCCTGGGTGACGCCGCCGGTGCCGGAAATGAGACTGCTGAAGTCGATGCCTTGGGTAAGGATGTCGGAACGGTTGAACACAAGACTGGCATTATTGACGATGGCGCTGCTCAGGCTAAGCGACCCGCTGGTGCCGCCGTTGCCGAGTTGCAGGGTGCCCGCGCTCACGGTGGTGTCGCCGGTGTAGGTATTCGCGCCGGAAAGAATGGGCAGCGAGGTAACGGAGGTTTGCGTCACCCCGATTTCGCCTAAGCCATCGCCGATGATGCCGCTGAGTTCCACCGCATAAGCTCCAGTGCCTTTATTGGTGAGCGTCTTAAGTCCCAGCGTGTTAGCTGTCACCCCACCGCTGATGAGCAATCCGGCTCCTGAATTATCACTGATGTTCAGGCTGCTGTTGAGCAGCAGCGGTGCCAAAATCGTGTCCGCTGCGCCCGTCGTGCCCGTCTTATTGATTTGGGCACTGAGGAGGCCGTTGTCCAAAATCAGGCCGGCCCCGCCGCTAGCTGCCAGCGTGTAGCCCAAATAGGCGCTGCCGGAATCGCCAATATTGAGAGTACCCACCGTTCTGGAGGTCGTATTGAGCGTGACCGTCTTGGGCCCGATCCCAGTCCCCGTGAAAATATCATACGTCAACGACGCGCTAGCACCCACCCCATCCGGCACGCCGCCGCTCCAATTCGCCGCATCGCTCCAATTGCCATCCGCATTCACATTCCAAGTCGCCGCGCCTGCGTGGCCACAGCAAATAATGCTGATAGCAGCTAGCAGTGCTACGTGATTCACGCGGGCGGATATCAGTAAATTTCTTGTGTTAGTTTTCATGTCGGATCCGTTTAAATATTACAGTGCTTTGTCAGGGATACCTATCGTCTAACCCACAACCCGCAATTTGTGCAAGAAAAATTTTCCTAAAAGAGCAAAAACATGCGGATTCCTGACTGATGGCCGCATGTAGCCATCAGAAGACCCGAAAAAAACCGCGACGGTGGCGGTAGGCGGAACCCTTTTTCGGTGCTTGAGAGAAGGCTTGCCGAGTGCGAGCAAATGCAAATCAGGAAACGCGGGCAGCCAATGGCGATGCACACGCTCGTTGGGAGAGACACGGCGTTGGCGCTGGATGAACGCCCGGATTTTGCCGGGCGGAGGCGGGAGATCACGGATTAACAGACAGCCGATGCCATCACCCCGCAGGCGATTAGCGGCGGCACTTGTCGAGCAACCCGGCGAGAAACCAGGTGATCTGGGCCAACGCCTCGGAATGGATCGAGTCGTCGAGTGTTTCAAGGTCGCGGCGGCTTTCTTCCAACAGCCCCAGCGCAGTATCCACGGCACTTTCAATGGAGCCCTCGTATTCGGCGATGCCGACGAGTACCGGCAAATCCAGCGGTTGTTGCTCGAGGATGCGCTTATTGAGCTTGGTTCGCTGGGCTTCGGAAGCGGTTTCTAATAAATTAAGAATCGGCAGGGTGAGTTTGCCCTTGGCCAGATCCGTGCGCAATGTCTTGCCCACAACCTCCTCCGCACCCACCAAATCCAGGCAATCATCGTAGATTTGATAGGCGGTGCCGAGCTTCATGCCGTAGCTATAGAGCTTGGCCTCGGTGGCAGCATCGACGCCGGAAAGGTTGGCGGCAAGACCGGTGGCGGCGGCAAAAAGGACGCCGGTTTTCATTTCAATGATGCGAAAATAGTC
This sequence comes from Verrucomicrobiota bacterium, assembly GCA_037133195.1. GTDB lineage: Bacteria > Verrucomicrobiota > Verrucomicrobiia > Verrucomicrobiales > Akkermansiaceae > Luteolibacter. The sequence goes on from JBAXOP010000002.1 coordinate 12,810, forward strand.
CTCCTTGGAGAGTGACAGATCGAAGCGGCGCTGGGTCTGGATGATTTCGCCTTGGCATACTTCACGGGCGGAATTACCCACCTTGCGGCAAATATCGATGCTATTAAAATCCGTGGCAAGCGTCAGCGCATGCGAAAATAGCGCATCCCCCAGCAAAACCGACAAGGCGTTGCCCCATTTGGCATTGGCGGTAGGCACCATCCGGCGGGTGGTGGCCCCGTCCATGATGTCGTCATGCACGAGGGTAGCCATGTGGATGAGTTCGAGGATAACGCCGATTTTGAGGTGCTGGTCAGTGACGCCGCCGGTGGCACCGCCGACGAGAATGGCCAGAGCGGGACGGATGCGTTTACCGGAGGTATTGCAGACGTAATCGACGTAGGGTTCTACAGCGGGATCAAAGGCGAGAATTTGTTCACGAATCGCCTCCTCGACGCGCTCGAGTTGCGGGCGAACGAGGTCGAACGGAAATAAATCGTTGCGAGTGGGCGTGGGGTGTCTGGCGGCCATGGGGTTGCGTCTGGCGCAAGCATTGCCCGAAGCGGGCGGATGCGCAACTCCGGAAATTTTTCCCAGGCGTTACTCCACAGGTTTCGAGCGTTGAAGATTTGAGGAATCAACCTGCAGAAGGACGCGGAGGGCCATGGATCATGATGCGATCAATGGTGGTATCGAGCATTTTTCTGCCAGCCACCCTCAACCTCTCAACCATCCATTCTTTTCCTATCGGCCCGTTGTCCGGCTTTTTTCGGGATGGCGACCATTGTGCTTGCTAGCAAGTGGGACTGAGACTAGTTTTCGAGCCTCTATGAAAACGCGATTGTTTTGGGTGGTCATTCCGGCAGTGATTTTCACGTTCGGAGCATGCAAGAAGAACGAGCAAACGGCCAACCCGGGCACGCCCACCCCGCCGGCCAGCCCCACCAACCCGACCAACCCGACCAACCCGACCAACCCGACCAATCCGACCAATCCTACCAATCCGACCAATCCGGCCAATCCGGCCAGCCCCGTCAATCCAGCCAATCCGGCGACGGCCAACCCAGTGGAAGGCAAGGCGCTGAGTGCGGAGGAGCGGGCCGTGAAACTGGGCTTCGTGCGGTATTTACCGCAAGACACTGAATCGGTGGTTTCCATCTATAACGGCAGCAAAATCAGCGAGCGAGCCAAGGGCTTGAAGCTTTGGAATGTCATCGAAAAAACGTTTATACGGTTTCCGTTTGGCATGGGCATGGGGCCGCAGATGATGCCCGGCGAGGGGATGGACAATGACATGAAACCTGCTGACGAGGATTTCGCAATCCCAGAGGGCGAGCAAGAAAAGGGCAAACCCGCCACCGGTGCCTTGCTTGGTGCGGCTGCCGGTGATACCAAGGACCCCGACGACGAACCTGCCATGGACGAAAAAGTCGTCGCTCCCGGAGAGGATGAGGATGCGGCCGGTCCCATCTCCGCGAGCGATATGCTCGGCCTCGAAGTAACCGTCGCAGTAGGCAAATCCTCTGGCGAACAGTTGGGCAACCTCCTCACCCTGGGCAGTCGCCTGAACTATTTCCAAATGCACGCCCTGGCCAAAGCCTACGTGGCCGCAGCCAAGGACGGTGATCTGTCGAATCTTTCTAGCGCCATGGGCAACAGCTTCAGTGAGGAATTGGCTAAAAACCTCGCCCACGATACGGAAGGCGGCCTGGGTCTGTTGGAGCGGGCCAACATGCCGCCCACTTATGTGGCGTTCCGCACGACCAAGGATAAGCAGGCAGCAGTGGCCGCATCCGTGGCCGAGGCCTTGGGCAACATGGGCCAGGCCGGTGAAATGGTGGAAACCGTGGACTTTGAAAAAGCCGGCGGCAAATTCAGCGGCTTCAAACTCTTGGGTGCCAAACTCTCCGAACAGATGGCCACTGGCCGCGAGTCGATGGACGAGGCATTGGGGGCAGAAACCATTGACAAACTCCTCGCCTTGGTCGCTAAGAAAAACTTGGTTCTCGCTTCCGCCACCCTCGGCGAATACGTCGTTATGTTCATCGGCAGCTCCGAAACAGATTGCAACCTCGTCAACGAACCCACCAAATCCCTGACCAGCGGCAACACCCTGGCATTTTCCGACGCCTACGCGGCTAAGGACCTCGCCGCCCTGATCGTCGGCAACGACAGTGTCGCCAAAGCCATCAATCATGCCCAAGGTAGCCTGACCTCCTACGCCAGCGGCTTGCGCGACGGCTTAGCCGGTGCAGACGGCGCGAGCGATACCCGCGATTTGCAGGCGATGCTGCAAGTGGTGGCCGAGCGCGAAGCCGCACTACGCAAACTCGGCGGCATGGAAGCCGTAGGGATGGTGGCATTTTTTGAGCAAGGCCTCAAAGTGGAATCCTTCGGCGGCTCTGATCCAGGTGCCTTCGACTGGAAAGCACCAGCAAAACTGAGCCATCTGGGTGATGCCTCCGATGTGGCGATGTTTGTCAACTGGACCTCGGACGCCACCTACGACGCGAAAGCCCGCGCTTATGCCGAGGCGCTGGTGGAAACCGCCTATGCAATGGCTATGAAAGTCTCTGAACTGCCGCTCGATGAGGGGGCTATGAAAAAATTCAAGGGGATGGCCACCCTGTTCAACGATAAATTCCGCAGCGATGCGGTGTCCCTCTGGGATGCCGTCAAAGGCGATATGCACGATGGCCTTGGCCAGGAACGCGCTTTCATCATCGACCTCAAGGGGACCGTTCCGGCTATCCCCGGACTGCCTAAATTACTCGTCGATAAAGGCCGTTTCCCCCGTGCCACCATGATTTCGCCGGTGACCGAACGCGCCAAACTGGCCTCCTCGTGGACCAAGATGAACGAAGCTTGCACCAAGCTGCTAGCCAAGATGAGCACAGTCACCGGCCAGGAAATCCCAATGCAAAGACCGACCAGCTCAGAAAAAAATGGCTACACGACTTGGTTCATATCCATGCCTTTTTTCAGTGATGATTTTGTCCCGTCGGTGACGGTGGGCGATAAATGGTTTGCCGCCTCCACCTCGAAAACCCGCGCACTGGAACTCCTCGCCAATGCCGATAAGGGCGGCGCGGGACGCAGCGGCATGTACCTCAAAATGGATTTTAAGGCGATGCATGAGTGCGCCGGCGAAACCATGAAACTGTTGGATGAAAACGCATCGGCTGTGTTTGGTGAGGGGTCACCGCAACTCGAAAAATTCACTTCCAGCAAGGAAATCCGTGCGCAATTTCTCGACGCAATGACTGAACTGGATTCCCTAACCATGCACAGCCGCCGCGAAGCTACAGTGCTGCGCGGCAGCTTCCACTTCAAGACCCATTGAAAATCGAGCCCATCGGCGTGGTCCGCTCATGCTTCGGCGGCAAATTCGCCGCTCCGCGTCAGCCGGGGTTATGTCCGAGTGCTTGGGGTAGCTTGGTTTTTCACGACTCATACCGCAGCGACGAGGCGTTGCGCGGCATCGACGGGTTTTCCCACTTATGGCTCATTTTCGGTTTCCACCAAACCCTCGGCCATGGGTGGCATCCGACGGTGCGTCCGCCCCGCCTGGGAGGCAACCAGCGCCTCGGTGTGTTTGCCACCCGCTCGCCATTCCGGCCCAACGGTTTAGGCCTGTCGCTGGTGCGCTTGGAGGGAGTTGATCGTGAGGCACCTGCGGCACCGATCCTGCGCTTGGGGGGCTTGGACTTGATCGATGGCACGCCCGTTTTCGATATAAAACCCTACCTGCCTTACGCGGAAGCTCCTTTGAATGCCATCGCCGGCTTTGCCAGCGAATCCCAATCGCGCCTACCCGTCAGTGTTCACGAGGATGCCCGCGAGGCGTTTGAGCAATTACCGGCGCGTGCCCAAGCCGTCCTGCACGAGGCCCTCGCGCTCGATCCGCGCCCCGCCACTCAAACCGGGGATGCCACCCGCATTTTTGGTGCTGCGTTATGTGGTTGCAATGTCCGTTTCACCATCGCCGATGGCAACTGCCGGATCGTGGAAATTCAAAATGTTAATGCGCTTGCCAAGGCCGACCGGACCAGCAAGTCTGAAGCTTCTCAAGAAGTCACAATTTCTAACCACCCCTCCGCATGAACGCCTCCCCAACAAGGACCCCCACCCCCCTCACCCGCCGCAGTTTTCTTAAATCTGCCGGTACCGTTACGGGTTCACTGCTCATTCTGCCTAGCGGTGTACTGCGCGGCCAGGCCCGCAAACCCGGCGACAAACTCAACGTGGCCTTCATCGGTATGGGCAACCAAATCCAAGGACACGTGGGCCAAATCCTGCAACTCGGCCACCACGTGACGGCCTTGTGCGATGTGGATGCCGGCCAAATCTCCGGCTCGCAGAAGCGACATGGCGAGGGCGTTGCCAAGGCGGCGGTGTACGCGGATTACCGGGTGCTATTCGACAAGGAAAAATCGTTGGATGCGGTGGTCATTGCCACGCCCGACCACTGGCACGCGCCGATCTGCCGGGCTGCTATCCATGCTGGCAAACACATTTATTGTGAGAAACCGCTCACCCATACCCTCGGCGAGGCGCGGCAATTGCGGGAACTATCAAAAACGTCGAAAGGTGTGACCCAGACCGGCAATCAAGGCAGTGCATCGGGCAATTTGCGCCGCAGCATGGAATTGATCGGAGCCGACTTTTTTGGTGCCATCACTGAGATTCACGCATGGCATCCGCCGCATGGCTGGCCCAGCGGGGTGGATCGCCCGGCGGGCAGCGACCCGATTCCAGCCGGGATGGACTGGGACTTCTGGCTCGGCACGGCACCGGTGCGGCCATTCAAATCCGGCACCTATCACCCGGTGAATTGGCGCGGTTGGTATGATTTCGGCAGTGGTTCGGTCGGCGACTTTTGCTGCCACGCATTCAACCTACCGGTGCGAGCGCTCAATCTCGACCATCCCGAGAAAATTGAGGTCAGCGGCACCGATTTAGGTAAGGAGAGTTTTGCCAAAGCCTGCACCGTGCGCTACCACTTCCCCGCCCGCGGCAAACGCGGCCCCGTACTCCTCAACTTTTACACAGGCGGCGATCTGCCACCCGATGATGTCACCGCCGGCTTGCGCAATTCAACCGGCAATCTGCCGGGCACCGGGTGCTTGCTCGTCGGCTCCAAGGGCCAACTCCAAAGCGGATTGTGGAATAGTGATTGCTACGTCAAACTCAACGATGAAAAGCGTTTCATGGGGGCGGACAACCACGCAGCAGCCAAACTTGTGCCACAATCGTTGCCTCGGGTGAAGAGCCACCTCGACGAATGGGTCGACGCCTGCCTCGGCGGTCCCAAGGTATTTTCCAATTTTGACTTCGGCGGCCACCTAACCGAAATTGGCCTCGCCGGTGTTCTCGCCTTGCGCCTGCAAAAAAATATCGCTTGGGATGGCGCGAAATTGCAAGTGCCCGGCATGCCTGAGGCCGATCGCTTCATCCACGCCGAAGCCCGAACCAAGTATTTGTAAGAGCACCCCAACGATTCGGTTGCCAGCCTGCGGAAAACGGCTAAAGTACCCGCCCGGCCGCGATTCGGCCGGCTTTCCAATATGAATCCTCCTCACGTGGCGATTGTAGGTGCGACGGGTGCCGTCGGCGAAGAAATGCGGCTATGTCTCGAACAGCGGAATTTTCCGGTGGGCAAACTCACGTTGCTCGCGTCCGCCCGTTCGGTAGGTAAGCGTTTTCCGTTTCGCGGCGAGAATATCGCCGTGGAGGAACTCACCCATGATTCATTCGCGGGTGTGGACATCGCTTTGTTCAGTGCCGGTGGCTCAATTTCGTTGGAGTTCGGCCCCTCCGCCGCCGCCGCCGGGGCGGTGGTCATCGATAATTCCTCGGCTTTCCGAATGGAACCGGATGTGCCGCTGGTGGTGCCGGAAATCAACCCACAGGCCGCCAAAAATCCGCCGCGCGGTATGATCGCCAATCCCAATTGCACCACCATCATCTCGCTCATGGCGCTGGCCCCGCTGCATGCCGCCTTTGGCCTGGAAGCGATCATCGCCTCGAGTTATCAGGCGGTGTCTGGATCAGGGGCGCAGGGCATTCGCGAGCTGGAAGAGCAAATCAAGGCCATCACCGCCGGGTTGCCCTTCACGCCTAAAGTCTATCCGCGCCAGATCGCCTTCAATGTCATTCCGCAGGTGGATGTATTCACCGACAACGGCTACACCAAGGAGGAAATGAAAATGCTCCACGAAGGCCGTAAAATCCTCTCTCTGCCGGGCCTCAAGGTTTCCTGCACCTGTGTGCGCGTGCCCGTCTATCGCTCTCACTCCATCGCTATCACCGCACAATTCTCCCGCCCGGTGGACGTGGCCTCCGCCCGCGCCGCTTATGCCGGCAAGCCCGGCATCCAGGTCGTCGATGATCCGGCTGCTCGCTTGTTCCCGGTGCCGTTAGATACCACCGGCAAGGACGCTTGCCTCGTCGGGCGGATACGCCGCAACCTCGTCCTAGACAACGCGCTGGACCTGTGGGTCGTCGGTGATCAAGTCCGCAAGGGTGCCGCCCTCAACGCCGTGCAAATCGCAGAACTCCTGTGACAAGGTCTGAACTCAGTGATCAACCTCAATTAGAACTCAAATGCGGCGGTTCCTCGCCACTCGCATGACGTTGCTGGCGACGATTCCCGGCGGGTGTCGCCGTGGCTCGGGAAATGGCTGCAACTGCCGTGAGACAGGCTGGGCGGCCTCGGCCGCCGGCTGCCAGGTGATCTTCTGTTAGGGATGACTCCAGTGCTGCGAGATCCACGCCGGCCTCGCGTAGGTGCAAATACAATTGCCCGGCGAGATTGGCCGGTGAAATCCCTTGTTGCTTACCCATCTTGACGTGCAGGCGCAGCGAGAAGTCCCAGAAATTCCAAAATGGGGAGGCGCGCCGCAATTGCCCTAACAACAATGGCAAAGTCCGGGAAAACCTCCCGCTATTGCCGAGTGCATCCCAGTGGCGGGCGAAGCGTTTCACTTGTTGGAGTGTGGCGAAATCGAGGTCGCGGTTGGCTAGCAATTCATAGGGTGCCAGCGGAGAATAGACCATGGCAAAGGGCTTATCATGGCGGATGATGGGCGTGCCACGCAAGCGCTTGAGGATGCCGACCTGGATTTCCTGCGGGCCGAGTCGCCATAAGCGGTCGAAACCCTCCGCGAAGCTCTCCAGGGTTTCGCCCGGCAAGCCGGCGATGAGGTCGGCATGCACATGCACGCCGGTATGCTCCTTGAGAAAGCGCAGGTTGTCCTCCAGCCGCACGATGTTCTGGCGACGGCTGATGTTGCTAGATACTTCCTCGTTGAACGATTGTATGCCCACTTCAAACTGCAGCGTGCCCGCAGGAAATTTGGCAATCAAGCTGCGCAAAGCGTCCGGGAAGCGGTCCGGTATCATCTCGAAATGCAGAAACATCCCCGGCTGCCAGCGCTCCAGGAAAAATTCCAAGATTGTGGCACTTACCTGCACGTCGAGATTGAAGGTACGGTCCAGAAACTTGAATTGCCGAGCCCCGCGTGCCAGTAAGTGCTCCATCCCGAGCAAAAACGCGGCCAGTGGGAATGCCCGCACCGGTGAGTCCACCGACGATAAACAGAATTCGCAGGAAAACGGACAGCCCCGCGATGCCTCCACATACAACACCCGATGGGCGATGTCCTCGTCTTGGTAGAACGGATAGGGAGACGCCAATTTAGATAGATCGGGTGGAGCCATCGCCAGCACCTTGGGCGGGGTGGTACCTGCCAGCAAACCATGGCACAGATCGGTGAATGCCATGTCTGCCTCGCCTGTGATCACGTGATCCGCCAGCCTGACAATCTCCTGTGTCGCCGTTTCATAACTTACCTCCGGACCGCCAAGTACCACTCTAACATCCGGTGCGAGTTGCTTGAGCAATCCCACAACCTCGGTAGTGAGCCCAACGTTCCAGATATAAACTCCCAGTCCGATGATTTTCGGCTTCGCAGATAGCAATTCCTCTGCAATGTCCGCCGCCCGCTGCTTGATATCAAATTCCAAAATCGTACAGCGTGCCTGCAATTCGCCCAGATTGGCATACAGGCAACGCAGCCCGAAGGCCGTGTGAATGTAGCGGGCGTTGAGAGTGGCTAACAGGATATCCGACATTGGGAAGAATCCGGGGGCATGGATCGCCGGAGAATACACCGCCGCCGCGCTTTTGTCTATCCACAGCAACGATTCCGCTGTGTTTCCGACTACCTGGCAGATTTACCGCAGAGCTGCAAAGTGGCGCTAAGGAGCCACCACAGAGCATGATGAGAGTTCCGCGGCTTGTCAGTAAAGCGCAGCTAGCGTTTCTTTTGCAGCTCGCGCTGGCGCAACCAGTAGAAGATCACCGGGGTGACAATGAGAATGTGCAGCAAGCTCGAGAGCATGCCGCCGATGACCGGAGTGGCCAGCGGTTGCATGACTTCCGCTCCTTGGCGGTGGCTCCACATGATAGGCAACAAGCTGGCTACGATGGTGGCCACAGTCATGACTTTGGGCCGCAGCCGCAAGCGGGCGCCGTCCTTGACCGCTTGCATCAAATCGGCGCTGGAGAAAGCCGCGCCCATTTCGGCCATGCGGGCTTTGACGGTTTCTTCGAGATAGACGACCATCACCACGCCGGTTTGCACCGCAGTGCCGAACAGCGCGATGTATCCGACCCACACGGCACCATTGAAGTTATAGCCTAGCAATTTTTGCAAGAGCACGCCGCCGCTCAGGGCGAATGGTACGGCGAGCATGACATGAGCGGCTTCAAGCGCACTGTGATAGACGATATATAGCAACACGAAAATCACCAGCAAGACGATGGGGAAGACCACCAGCATGGTTTGCACGAAGCGGCGTTGGTTCTCGTATTCGCCGGTTAGCTTATATGTCATCCCCTGCCAATTGAGGCTTTTGAGTTTTTGTTCGACTTCTTGGACGAAGCCACCGAGGTCGCGGTCCTGGACGTTGGCCTGGACGTACGAGCGGAGGCGGCCGTTTTCCGAGGCAATCTCGTTGGCACCGATTTCTCGGGTGATTTTAGCCACCATGCCGAGGGGAATGTATTGATTGTTAGTGCCTTCTCCGCCGCTCATTCCCGGCTTGGCGGCGATGAGGATGGCACCGAGTTTATCGATGTCATCGCGCTCGCTACGATCGACGCGTATTTGGATAGGGAAGCGCTGGCGGCCTTCGATGGTGGTGCTGACGTTTTTGCCGCCGATGGCAATTTCCACAACGTCGAGCACGTCTTTGGCGTTGAGGCCGTAACGGGCCATCGCCTGGCGATCTACCGCGATATTCAGATATGGCTTACCTTGAACGCGGGATGGCGAGACACCAGTAGCACCGGCGACACCCTTGATGAGTTTTTCGACCTCGAAAGCCTTGCGCTGGATCGCGTCGAGATTGTCGCCATAGATCTTGACGCCGAGTTGGGCGCGGATGCCGGTGTAGAGCATGAGGATGCGGTTTTCTATCGGCTGAAGCAACGCCGGAACATATCCGGGCACCATCTTCATTTTTTCGGTAAGCTCGGCTTTAAGTTTCTCGGTGGTCATGCCGGCGCGCCAGGCCGGGTTACGTTTCACGCTGAAGCGGCCGTCTGGGATGTATTCGGGTTTGAGCATGATGGTCGTTTCCAACATCTCGGTGGGCGCCGGGTCAGTGGCGGTTTCAAATCGACCAAGCTTGCCGGCCACGCTGGCCACTTCCGGAGTGGCGGCTATGACGGTGTCCTGCCACGCCATCACCCGTTGGATCTCCTTGAAGCCGGTCTTGGGCAGCATCACCGGCATGTAGAGCAAACTGCCCTCATTGAGCGGCGGCATGAACTCGCGGCCAAACCCGCTGACGGTGTCCGCCACCCGCGGATAACCGGCGGCGCGAAGGGCTTTCACTGCGGGGCGCGGCAGCCCGAAGGCTATGATCAACGCAGTGGCGAGGATCATGCAGGCTGCCGATAGAACCGTCTTGCCGTGGCGCAACGCCCAATCGAGGGTCGGCTCGTAGATCCGTAGTAATAACCTCATCACCACGTTTTTGTCCTCAGCATGAAACGGCCCGCGAACCAGCAGCGAACACAATACCGGTACTAGAGTTACAGCTAACAATGTTGAGCCAACCATCGCAAATGTCTTGGTGAAGGCGAGCGGGTGGAATAACTTGCCCTCTTGGCCGGTGAGCGCGAAGACCGGCACGAAAGCCAGTACGATGATCGCCATGGCAAAGAAAATCGGACGGCCCACTTGTTGGCAAGCGGCCAGGGTGGTGTCCCAGGTTTCTGCGCGGGTTAGCGGGCGGGCCTTCTCGGCCTCGGCCTTTTCGCAATGACGGATGACGTTTTCGGTGACCACGATGGCAGCGTCCACCAGCACACCGATGGCGATCGCTATACCGGTTAGAGACATGATATTGCTGGTGATTCCGAATTGTTTCATCAGCAGAAATGAGATTAGAATGGAGGCTGGCAGTGGCAGGGTGACGATAAGGATGCTGCGGAAATGCCACAGGAAAATCACATGGGCGAGGGTGACGAGGATAATTTCCTCGATGAGCGCGTGCTTGAGGGTGTCGATGGTGCGGTCGATGAGTTCGCTGCGATCATAGAACGGCCGGATGCTCACCCCGGCCGGCAAGCTCGCAGCCAACTCACCAATCTTCGCCTTGACCCGCTCGATGACAGCCTTGGCATTCTCGCCGCTGCGCATCACCACGGTGCCTCCCACCGCTTCATGGCCGTTGAGGTCCAGCGCGCCGCGGCGATAATCCCCGCCAATCTGGATGGTAGCCAGATCTTTAAGATAGATCGGCACTCCTTGCACGGCCTTAACAGTCACCTGTTCGAGGTCCTCGGGACTGGTGACCAAGCCGACGCCGCGCAAGATGAATTCCGCGCCGTTTTCCTCGACGGTCTTGCCGCCGACGTTGAGGTTGGCGTTTTGGACGGCGGTGAGCACCTCCATCAGCGAGACGTTGGCGGCACGCATCTTGGCGGAAGACAGTTCTATCTGATACTGTTTGACGAAGCCGCCGATGCTGGCAACTTCGGCGACACCTTGCACGCCGGCGAGTTCATAACGGATTTTCCAATCCTGCAGCGACCGAAGTTGCGCCAGATCGTAGCCGCCGTCGGTGGCCAATTGCGGATCGACGTGCAGATAGTATTGATAGACCCAGCCCAGGCCGGAAGCATCGGGACCGAGTTGGGGTTTGACGCCATCGGGCATGGACCCTTGCAGGTAGTTGAGGCGTTCCAGCACTCGGGTGCGGGCGAAGTAGGTATCCACCCCATCCTCGAAGATGATAGTTAGAAGCGAGAACCCGAACATCGAGTTAGCTCGCACCTCCTTGACACCGGCCAACCCCTGCAGGCCGGTGGACAGAGGAAAGGTTACCTGGTCCTCCATCTCCTGCGGGCCGCGGCCCATCCACTCGGCATAGACGAGCACCTGATTTTCCGTTAGATCGGGAATAGCGTCAACTGGCGTGAGGCGCAGGGCGCGAATACCAAGCGCGATGAGCATGAGCACGCCGCAAATGACGAGGAAGCGGTTTTTGAGGCTCCAGTGGATGATGGATTCGATCATGGATGGGTAAGTGGAATGAGGAGTAACAGTGGAGCTGAGGAACCGGCACATTCTTGTGGTGGTAGCGGATGGATGGCCCATGAATGAGTGCCGAAGACTCGGCTCATGAACGGTACTTCCACACAACGACGGGAATGTCGCCGCTCCATAACAGGCAGCATCGGAGCTAGGTGAGTCAGCATGCTCATTGCAGGATGGCTATTTAGATGCCGGGGTGGATGCCGGAGCGGGTGTCACCGGACCTTTTGCTGCGGCGTTGATTTTGGCGATATACTTGGCGGGCTCCTTATCAAATTTTTTGACGCAATCCTTGCAGCAGAGTTTCACCTCCTGGCCCTCATAAACGAAGACGTAGGGCTCGCCCATTTCATTGAGGGTTCCGCCGGAAACCAAGCAGGTTTTGATCGACTCTGGAAACGGCTTCGCCTTGGCGGCCGGTTCCGCTGCGTGATGGCTGGAGCCGGCAAGCATGAAAGCACGGTTCATTTCCGCCTGGCCGTCGATAAGCAAGTTGCCGTTGGTCACTACCTGCTCGCCGGGTTTGAGGCCAGCTAGAATTTCCTGATAGACATCGCCACGCCGGCCGGTTTGCACCACGCGGCGCTCATAGCCACCGCTGCCTTGGTCGATATATACGAGTGCATCCGGGCCTGTTTGTAGCACTGCGGAGCGCGGCACGGTTAGGACGGATGGGGCATCGAGTACCACCTGGCCATCGGCGTAGAGACGGTTGAGGAGATCACGTTTTCCGTTGACTAACGGGTTGGGCAACTCAACGCGGACGTTGGCCGAGCGGGTGGCTTCGTCGAGGTTGGGATCGATGAAGGAGATTTGGGCGGTGAATGTTTTGTTAGTAAGGGCCGGGGTGGTTATTCTAACATTCTGGCCGATACTTAGCCATGGCAGGTCCTGCTCGTAGGCATGGAACACGAACCACATGGTGGAGAAATCGGCTATATCAAACAGCCGTTCACCGGTGGCCACGTATTGGCCGGCAGCCACCGCTTGAGCGCCGACGGTGCCACTGATGGGGGTAAGAATCTGCGAGGTGAGGACATCAAGGGGTTTGTGGTCCAGGGCGTCGATCTGTCCGGGTGCTAGGCCCATCTGGCGGAGGCGAAGTGCCGTGTTGGCACGCAAGTCGCCACCGGTGAGTTGGCGGTACTCGCGTTCCGCCTGGAGCAGGCTGGGGCTATAGAAATCCGCCAGCGGCTGGCCGGCGGCCACCTCGGAGCCGACATAGTTGATCGATAATTTATCGATGCGCCCATCGACATAGGCGGCGAGCACTCGGTGGCGGGTGGTATCTTCGGTGATTACCCCGGCCACCCGCAACGTGCGTTGCAGCGTCCTGATAGTGGCCTCGGCGGATTGCACATGCAGCACCTGGATTTGGTTTTGTGTAAGCACCACGAGGTTATCGGAGGATGCGGTGGTCCCGGCGCTCATCTCGTCCTCGTCAATGAGGGTGAGTTCCATGCCGCAAATGGTGCAGCGACCGGGTTTGTCGCTAGTCACCTGCGGGTGCATGGCGCACTGATAGCGCTGCTGCTTGTGGGCTATGGCGGCGGCAGCGGGAGGCTGGGCTGGTGCCGGAAATTGGCGCGAGGCAAACCACGTTGCGGACGCGGCGATAATTGTTGTTATGATTATGATAGGAAAATTTTTCATGGTGTCATGGGTTAGGGACGAGGCTATAGAGTTGTTCGAGGGCGGCGAGCTGCATGGCGATGAAGCGGCGTTGTTCGAGGCGGATAGCAAAGAGAGTGCGGCTGGCATCTAGCAAATCGGTGAGCGGGGCTTTCGAGCTGAGCCAGGCGGCCTCGATGGACTTGGTGGCATGCTGGGCATTATCATGGATTTCGCCGGCATAGGCGCGGGCCTGGGCGGCGGCGTTGGCGGCCTCGGTGGTATTTGTCAATACATCGGAGGCGAGTTCGCGGTGGAGGGATTCGAGGTCCCTGGAGGTGGCGAGTTCGCGTGAGTGGGCGGCGCTCATATTTGCTTGATATGAGCGTTCATTGAACCACGGCAGGTTCATTTTCAACCCCACCGTGGTGCTGCGGTAATTCCCGCCGGAGTACACATTCGAGTCGATGCCTAGGGCCAGACCGGGCAGACGTTCGCGTTCGGCAATGCGGGTTTCTTGGCCTGCGGCGGCGGCCATTTCCTTCAAGGCACGCATTTTTGGGTTGAGACGGGCAAGCCGCGCGATTTCGGCTTTGGCGATGGGCACTGGGGGCGGCATGGCGGGGAGTTGCAGCAGCGGCCACGTCGCCTCGAGCGGCCGCCCGAGGGTGATATTGAGTTTATTGGAAAGTGTCTCGCGGTTACGGCGTGCGGCCTCGAGCATCTGGGTTTCCTTGGCCAACTCAGTTTCCATGCGCAGTGCGTCACTGCTAGAACCCATCGGATCAGCGGCTCGCTGGCGGGCGTTTTCCGCCATAGCAGCGAGCCAACCAACCTGGGCTTGCTGTAGGCTGATCGACTCATCGGCGAGTGCCAGTTCGATGGCATTGGTGGCTGCTAAGGCTCCGGCACCAAGTGAGGCGGCCCTCATTGTTGCTATCTCGGCGCGTTGCAGGGCCTCGGCTTTGCGGCGTTTCGCCTCAAACATACCGGGTTTTGGCAGGGCTTGCTCAAGCCCGACGACGAGGTCGCCCAAGTCCGCCCGCATCTGGCGGGGTGCGGCCATCACGCCGAGGCCGACCATCGGGTCGTCCCACAAGCGCAGGGCAAGCACGTCCAGTGCAGCGGCATCGGCACGGAGTTTGGCGGTGGCTACCGCCGGGTGGTTGTGGACGGCTTCCGCTCTCAGGCGGGTGAGAAATCCGTCATTCAAGGGCTGAGGTTGGGCCGCGTGCAGCAGGCCGCCGGTCAGCACCAAGCCGGCTAGAAATTTCGTATGCATATATCGGGTGAGTCATGGGAGGGAAAGCAAGTCAGGATCCCGTGCCTTAGCATCCCGCAACATGACGATGGAGATGAATGGGCACAATACGCCTGTCAAGGCGTTGACTCAGACGACGAAACTGCAAAATGCCACAGCCAAGCTGACCCCGGCGAACCCGGCGCGTGGAGCTGAGGAGAGAGAGGCGGCGAGGGAGGTCGGCAGATTACCGGCCTGCTGCCAGATTTCCGCGGAAACTCTCGTCTCAGCGGTCTTCATGGCCATGCCTTTGAGCAAACCACCCGTGTGGAGTGGTTGCGGCGTGGGCTTGGGGGCTGGCGCTTCGCTTTTCGCGCAGCAACACGAGTGGCTGCCAGTGCCGCACTCACACACCTTGGCAGCCACCTCAGAGGGCGGCGAAACAACGCCACCCGGCAGCACTTGGGCCAACTGGAAAGCCAGCCCAAGAAATACGGTGATGAAAGTTCTCATGCCCATGACAATGTTGCGAGGCACGACCCTGGAAAATTATTCCTACAAAACACAAAATCCACGTTCCATACCCGCCCTCCGGGTTCTGGGTTCGGCAACTTTAACCGGGCCGTGCCCCTACTTGGGAGTTTTGGGCGATTTTGGCGTGACGGCGGGCTTGGTATCCGCAGGCTTGACCGGCTTGGTATCCGCAGGCTTGGCGGGCTTGGTGCCGTCGGTCTTGGGTTCGGCTGGCTTACCTGATTTAATAGCTTCAAGGTCTTGCTGGCCTTTCGCACGTTGCTTTTCGTCGGGCTTCGCGTTCAGCTCACTAACGAATTTCTTAGCCGTTTCCTCGCCGCGTTCGACGGCGAGAGTGGCCAATGCCCATGCCTTAGGCAGGTCGGCGGCAACGCCAGCACCTTTGGAGTAGAGACGGGCGAGGGCGAGGGTAGCCCCAGCATGGCCTTGGTTGGCGGCGAGCGAGTAAAGTTGGCCGGCGTTGGCGATATTCTGTGGCACGCCGGCTCCTTGTTCGAAGAGCGCTCCGAGGTTATTTTGAGCGAGGGCCAAGCCACCTTGGGCGGCGCGGGTGAGCCAAGCGACACCAGCCGGGGCGTCGGCGACGGCGAGTTTTCCAGAGAGATAAAGCAAGCCGAGTTCGTTTTGGGCTTCGGCCAAGCCGCCAGTGGCAGCGGACAGCAGATGGCCATAACCCGCTAGCAGCTCGGGTTTTTCCGCGGAGAGGCCCTTGACGGCGAGGCGGTAGTGGGCGGTGGGATTGCCGGCTTTGGCGGCGCTTTCCAACAGATTGGCACCGCGGGCCGGATCTTTGTCGGTACCCTTGCCCTCAGTGTAGGCATCGGCGACGCGCAAAATGCAATCAACTTGGCCCGCGTCCTTGCCGCGTTCATAAAGGGCCAGGGCTGCCTTGGGATCTTTCTTGACGTTCTCCTCGAAGTCGCCGAGAGCGAGCAAGGCCGAGTATTCTTTGGCGTCAATGGCTTTCTTGAGCCACTCGCGGCCGTCTTTTTCGTTGCGGTTATCTTTGTCGCCATTGAGCAGGCGCGAACCAAGGGCCACCATGGAAGGGGCATCACCAAGACCGGCTGCCTTAGTATAATAGCCGAGGGCTTTTTTGGCGTCTTTTTTATCGGCAAAGCCAAATTGTCCCTCATGCAGGCGGGCGAGCAACAGCAGCGAGGGGACATCCCCCGCGGTGGCGGCGGAGGTCCACCAAGTGACGGTTTTGTCAAAGTCCGGCTCCTTGGTGAGGCGACCGCGGAGGTAAGCTTCGCCGAGGATGCGGCCGGCCACTGCGGGATCATCTTTGGAGGCCTTTTCGAGAGCTTCGCGGGCTTGGCTGCGTTCTGCTTCGTCCTCGGAGGCCAGCAGGATGAACGACAGACGGTAGATCGAATCCTTGTGGCCCGTGGCCGCCGCCTTGCGGTAGTTTTCGAGAGCTAATTCACGCGATGCCTCCATCCCTTGGCCAGTTTCGTAGGCATAGCCGATCAGGTAGATAGCGTCCGCGTTGCCCTTTTCGGCCAGTGGCTTGGCCAGTTCGATGGCCTTGGCATGGCGGCCCTCACGAAAAGCGGCTAGGGCTTCTTTGGCGGGGCTATCGGACTCACCGGCAAGTGCCTCGGTGCCTCCCGTGGGTAGTGAGACGGCAGCTTGGAGCGGCTCGGCAAGCAGGATGGCACAAAACGACAATAGTGGCAACTTCGTGAGCATGGGGCGGAGGCTAAACGGGGTATCCGACCAAGGCAAGCGGGAAATTTGAAATTTAAAAAACACAGTGCGGGCCTCTCACCCGGTAGCGATCGGCGTTGCGACTGATGCCGTGAATGACCACCAGCAGCGGGCCACCAGCATAGCCGGAGGGCTTTCTGACAGAGAGCCATCATAGAATGGCGGCGGCGTGGTGCCGGCCTGCGGGGAGAATTTCAATCCATGGCCGTCAACACCGGTGATTTTCCCCGCTTGGGCTAAAGAAATTCTTGGCAAAGCGTTCCTGAAAGTTATGTTCGCGGCGGATGAATGCGCCCACATTCCGCAGCAACAAGGGAGGCTGCCATTTGTCGTTGAAGCCGGTCCGAAGGCCCCGACTTCTGGATATCCTCCCGACCAAACCTGCCTTAGAATCAACCCAATGAAGTTCCTGCTCGCGCTGGTTCTCGCGCTGATCACCTCCCGTGCGGCCGCAGCCACCCCGATCCTCGTGGTGCATTCCTATTCGCAGCGCTATCCGTGGACCCAAAGTCAGGATGAGGGATTCATGGAGACCCTCACGCAAGATCCCGGATTGCATATCTCCGCCACCACCGAATATCTCGACACCAAGCGGCGGCGCTACGACCCGACCTATGCAAAGGAATACGCCAGCTTTTTGGCCATGAAGTTCGCAGGCTATCGGCCTGCAGCAATCTATGCGACCGACGATGATGCCTTATTGTTTGCCCGCGACCACCTCTCCGGCATCTTCCCGGGAACGCCGGTGTTCTTTTCCGGGGTGAATAACTACGGCGTGCTCGCAACTCTCAATCCCTCGTTGGCCACCGGGGTCTTCGAACTGAAGGAGGTCGTGCCGAATATCGAGTGGCTGCGAGCCCTTGACAATAACTCCAACGACCTCATCTTCTTGGGCGATGGCAGCAGCACCTACGTGGCAATTGAAAGTGAGGCGAAGAAGGCATTAGCTTCCACCGCAATACGCGCCACCTTTATCGCCGAGAAAAACCTGGATCACGCCCTGGCCCGGGTCCACAATCTGCCGGGCAAATATGTGATCCTGACCACCGTGGGCGGCATGACCGACGAGCAGGGGCAAGTGCTTTCCCTGCATGAAATCGTGAAGCGCGCCGTCAGCACCGGGCGCGTCATTATCAGCATGGAGGATTCGTATGTCATGGAAGGGGTCCTCGGCGGGTGGGTGACGAGTGGCCGGGAACATGGCAGGACTGCGGCCAGACTGATGCTCGCCTACCTGCACGGCACTCCGGTTGCCTCGTTGCCGCCCGTGCTCAAGAGCCCTAACGCCTTCATCTTTGATGATCGGGTGCTGGAAAAATCCGGCATCGTCCTGCCTGAAAACGTCTGCAGCCAAGCGGTCTTTTTGCATCCCCGTCCCGCATTTTATGAAAAATACCGGACCTTGATTTTATCGAGCGTGGCCGCTATGGCATTGCTGCTCACCTTGGTCATCACAGGGGCGCTGTGGGTGGTGTCGCGAAAAAACCGCGCTTTGATTCTCTCCCGCAACGTCATGGAGAAAACCAACGCGGAACTTCTGGCTGCCTTCACCGAACAGAAGCTGGCAGATGAAAAGATCATGAGGATCAACCGCGATCTTGCGGAAGCCACCGTCAAGGCGGAACGGGCGACTGCGATCAAGAGCGAATTCCTTGCTAACATGAGCCATGAAATCCGCACGCCCATGAACGGCGTCATCGGCATGGCTTCCCTCCTGCTCGATTCCCCCCTGAGCAGCGAACAGCGCGTGTTTGCCGAAGCCATCAACTCGAGCGGCGAAGCCCTCTTGGGCCTCATTAACGATATCCTCGATTTCTCCAAAATCGAAGCCGGTAAACTCGACTTGGAAATCGTCGATTTCGACCTCGCGGCCCTGCTGGCTAACTTCTCCGATGCGTTAGGCATGCAAGCCAAAAGCAAGCGGCTCGCATTCACTTGCGAGATGGATCCGGACGTGCCCCATTGCCTCAGCGGCGACCCCAAACGACTCCGCCAAGTGCTCACCAACCTGGTTGGCAATGCCGTGAAGTTCACTCTGCACGGCGAGGTGTCCGTGCAGGTGAGTCTGGTATCGGCCACCGCAGTTGCCAGCGTGCTGCGCTTCGCAGTGCGCGATACGGGCATTGGCATTCCGGCCGACAAGCAGGCCCTGATATTTCAGCAGTTCACGCAGGCGGACACGTCAACGTCTCGCCGTTTTGGCGGCAGCGGTCTCGGCCTGGCCATCTCAAAGCAGCTAGTAGAACTCATGGATGGCGAAATCGGCGTATCGAGTGTTGCCGGGCAGGGATCGGAGTTCTGGTTTACCATTTGTTTTGCCGCCTGCTTGCGCGACGCGCTTAACTCTGCTGCCCCAGCGCCTCCCGCTCCGCTTCCACCCAGACCCCACTGGCAGGCACTTCGCGTCTTGGTGGCAGAAGACACCCCCATCAATCAAAAAGTGGCCTTGGGATTATTGAAAAAACTCACGCTGCAGGCGGACGTGGTCGCCAACGGCGCGGAAACGATCCATGCCCTCACCACCACCCCTTACGCCCTGGTCCTGATGGATGTGCAGATGCCCGAGATGGACGGGTTTGAAGCCACACGCTTAATCCGCAGCGAACATTCCACTGTCCTCAATCGCCGGATCCCCATCATTGCCATGACCGCCAACGCCATGTCGTCAGACCAACAAAAATGCCTCAATGCGGGCATGGACGACTACATTTCCAAGCCCGTGTCGCGCGACTCATTGGCCGCCATCCTGGAAAAATGGCTACCCCAACATGCCGGGTGAGCAAGCGCTATTTGCGGTAGATGGCGTAGAGGGCGGTGGTGTAATTGTGGTAGGTATTGGACCCGCCAAGCCGGGCAAACTCCCCAAACCCGTACATGCCGAGCCATGGCGGGGGGACTCCGTCGGTGCTCAGCGGATACTGCATACGGCTCACTAACTCCTCCTTCATCACCCGATTGAACAAAAATCGTCCGCGCGCCAGGCAGTCGGCGTGAAAAACCGCCACCGGCTTGTCGCCACCCGCCCGCGATGCCATTTGATTCATCATCCGATCCATGTCGGAAAAGATGCGTCCCTCGTCACGCGCCGTGAGCCACAATCGGGTACCCGTTTGAATCTCGGTCGGATAGTGCATGGTTCCGTCCGCATCGCGGCGGGTCACCACGCGCAAAATGTGGGCATTGCCATATTCCGCTGCCAGCGCCGCCGGCAGCTCCTCGGCCAGCGCACCGACCGGAATTGTATCACCACAGGTAGCCGTGGCGGCATCCAGGCCAAGCCGTTGCGTGTAAACCTGCCAGGCCGACCTACCATCCAGTTCGATGAGGCGCGTGCCCTCCGCGCGGGTGACAGGCATCGGCCCACCCGCGGCGAGAAACCCATGCGTCGCCTGGGTGTCCACCTGCAGCGAGGGATCGGCAAACCCCACCGCCCACGCCCCATGTTCAAATACCTGGTCATCCACCATCTGATAACTCACCACTCCGTGCATGTTATCCGATGACGTCGCCCCGAAAATGGTGACCTCGGGACCTAACACCGATTCAAATCCCGCAATGCACCGATCGTTGGCAATATCAATTCCCGATGCGAGAAAGTGGACCATGTTGATGCCCGGTTGCGCCGCCCTCAATTGCTGCGCCATCTCGGCCGCCTTGGCATAGGCGTTGCGGCCGTTGATGTCAGCCACATGCGCCACCGCGAGCTGCTGGCCGCGCAACGCCATGATAGCCACATCCTTCATCGACTCACTCACCCCTTCTCGTCCGACAATACCACAGCATGAGGCCCCAAGTACCCGCGCCCCGGGTGCCAATTCTCGCGCCCGCCCAACAAGCGCTGCGAAATCATGCCCGATGCTCGCGTGAACGATGACCAAATCACACGACTTGTCGCTGCCCAGCGCGGAGTCCATGCATTCACTCATGGCGTTGCGCGAGTTGACCATGCGGGTACTGGCGGAAAAAAACTCTAGCATTTTAATAGATGTTCGGGTTGCAGCATCAAAGCCATGTCCAACCTAGCCAGTTGGCGGTGCATGGCAAGCAGTTTTCCCTATTTCTCTGTCCCTTTGTCTGTCTTTATTAGCGGCTAGAGCCGCAGCGCGTCCATCATGTAGCGGGACGGGCGGAAATTTTCGATAAGAATCTCGTGTTGGTCGCCGCGGCGCATGCGTACTTGGCGCAAGTTGAAATTCGGCGTCTTGTGGGGAGCGAACAAGATATCGTCGTGGGTCGAGTTCTCATGTTTTTTAAACATGGCGGGCACGATGTCGCCGCCGAGATGATCGTCGCGGCCCGTGGCCATGTGACAGGTACCTAACACCTTTTCATCCTGGATGTCGGCGTAAGACACGGGCAACACCTGGGTGCCAAAGCCCAGTTCGCCGAGCGTGCCGGTCATCGGGTCGGCGAGCAAGCGGGCGTTGTGAGCATCGATGGTGGCTTGGTTACCGGCTATCAGGCTGGAGCGATAGATGCCGCGGTCCTTGACGTCCAACAAGCCGAGTGTGCCATCCTCGTATTTCATTGGGAACTGGCCGTGTGCGTCGCTCGGCACGAAATACACCTCGCCGGCAGGCAGGTTGGCGATATCCGGGGCGAGGCCGAGGCACAGGCCATGGGACTTTTGGGCTTCCTGGCCGGCGAGGCCGAGCCATGCTGTTAGAATCCGACCATCCTCGAGTTCGAAGTCGATTTCGACGGAATCGGCGCGGGTGAGGGCAAGGCGGAGATTTTCGGCATCGCGCGAAACCTCGTTGTAATCGACGGCAAGGCCGGACTGCAGGATGATGTCATTCAGACCGTGGAGGGTCGCACCGCGAAACCCGTATTGTTTCGCCTTGGCAGTCAATGGCGCGGTGGCGGAAAACGTGGAGATACATAGAAGGATGTTGTACTTCGGATAGATATCGCGCTCGAAAGACAGCAAAGTGCCGTGGCTATCCCAAACGGCGTCGTCGAGGTCGAGGTTGGAGCCGCCACTGACGCGGTAGGCGAACATCTCGCCGCCATGCATGCCCAGCGATTGCATCACGCCTGCCTGAAGCCCGCTGAAAAAATACTGGTAGGCGTGCTTTTGCACAGGGAAGCCGTCGTGTTGGAGGAAAGCAAAGTCCTTGATCAAGGGCGCCGGCTCGGCAAAGTCGATGAGCACGCACACCCGGCAACCTTGAGTGGGCTCGAATACCTGGCCTAACAGACGGGCCAAATCGAAGGCGGGGAAGCGCCGGTTTTCCGGATGGAGCAGGATTTCTTCCTTGAGGTAATCGGGGAGCGGGCGGGCTGATTCTGGCATGCGGCCAGTTTAGATGGATTTTGGCTGCGACGCAAGTCGGGGCAATGATTTTCCGTGAGAGCGGCGGACACGCGACTCACGCAGCGGAGACATGGGGTCCCACTCAGCCCATGAGATCAAGAAGTTGGGGACTCTTGCCCCCATCGGCCCATGAGATGCTCAAGAGTAGGCCGCCAGGCGGTTGGTTTTGCACTTCGCATGGGCCATGGCGACCGGAGGCCACCTCTCCTTGAGGCGGCATGGCACATGTCGTTGCGCCTCCGCTACCGCACAGTCATTTTCGCTGTGGTGGTGGAAAATTTGCGCTGTGGCGGTGAAAAATCACCAATTTCAAAAAAAAACCTTGCCTAGCGGCGGCGAGCGTGTTGATCTCCCCGCCCGCCCATAACGACGGAACAACTCCACATTTCCCCCAAAAACGGCCATGGCCTACGCAGTGATCAAAACCGGCGGTAAACAATACCGCGTCCAACAAGGTGAAAAATTCGATGTCGAAAAGCTCGACGCCGAAGTCGATTCTGAAATTCAGTTCACAGACGTCCTGCTTGTGGGCGAAGGTGAGAGCGTGAAGATCGGCACGCCCAGCGTGGCGGGAGCCTCGGTGACCGCGAAAGTTATCAACCAATATCGGGGACCCAAGGGAGTGGCGTTCAAGTTCAAGCGGCGCAAGGGATTCCACAAGACCAAGGGATTTCGGCGCCACCTCACGACCCTTGAGATCACCTCCATCGCCGGTTAATCACACTCCTACCCCCACCTACCATGGCCCATAAAAAAGGACAAGGCTCCGTCAAGAACGGTCGCGATTCACGCAGTAAACGCCTCGGCGTCAAAAAATTCGGCGGCCAAGCCGTTATTGCAGGCAACATCATCATCCGCCAGCGCGGCACCAAGGTGCATCCGGGTGTCGGCGTCGGTATGGGGCGCGACCACACGCTCTTTGCGTTGGTCGATGGCAAAGTGCTTTTCGATCGCGAAGGGCGCCGCGTCAATATCGCAGTGCCTGCGGCCGCCACCGCGGCTGCCGCTGCAAATTAAGACCACCCGCCGGTTTTTTCTTCCAGCCGCACTCTTCACCGGGGTGCGGCTTTTTTTGTCGGGGTGGGTGGCGGAGGTCGCTGGCTGACGGAGGCGACGGGCATGCGACGGCGGCGACGGGCATGTGAGTCAAGTTAAGGACCGATACTGGAGCACAGCCGTCCCGGCCCAATCCTGTTCAAATAAGGCAGAGCGAGAGCCAGGCAAGAAGAGGGCGGCCAGCTTGCTGGCGAGTGTCGCCTTCAAGGAATGTGGGCATCTTGCCCACATTTACCCATGAGATGTGCCAATCCGTCAGATTGAACGACACTCCTTCCCCCCTCATTTGCGAATCGGCGGATCCGTGCTTTAATCGAAACGATGAAACTCCCCCTGCTCTCTGTCCTCACGGCAATGTGCGGCTGCACCATCCAAGCACTGGAACCGCCTGCCGCGCCCGCTTACGTGAATGAGGCCCCGTTGCCCGAGGGCTGGCCGCAACCGGGGCCCTACGAGCAAGTGAGCCTCAAAATTTACCCTGGGTACCGAGCGGCGTTCACGCGCAATCATTGGCAGAGTTTTGGTTTTTGGACACTTTTTGCCCATATCAAGCGCCACCAAATTCCGATGACAGCGCCGGTCGAACTGACCCTGGAAACGGCGGGCGAGCAGATTGAAATGTCGTCGATGGCTTTCCTTTATCGCAATGACAAAGTCGGCATGCCGGGCGCGGATGGAAAACGGGTTGAGGTGCGCGACGTGCCTGCCGCCAAAGCCCTCAGCTACACCTGGCAAGGCCCGAACAACAAAGCCAACTTGGCTAGGGCCAAGGCGGCCCTGGAGGTAGAGCTGGCCGCGCGCAAGCTCGGAGCCAAACCGTACCGTTTACTGGGTTACAACGGTCCAGCAACCCCCCGAGACAAACGCACCTGGGAACTCCAAGCCATACTCGACAAACCCTAACGCGGCCACGCCTCAGGCATAAGACACAAGAGAAGATAACATTAGAACTCAGCGTTCGACCTCGATCATGCCAGAACTTGCTCGATAGCTTCGCGGTTTTAAGGACGAACACTCAGTTTGGAAGTTGCCGAATCTCCGGGGTTTTTTTGAAAATTGGTCGGTAAGACGGAAATTTTACATAAATTGCCACTTTGGGCTTGCATCGTGGTGAGCATTGGTTATTCACCCCTTCCCAAATTATGGCTAAGAAAAGTTGGATCGCACGCAATGAGCGCAAAAAGAGAACTGTCGAGAAATTCACTGAGCTTCGCATGAAGCTCAAGAAGGAGAAGGACTATATCGGTCTTTCCCAACTGCCGCGTGATGCGAGCCCGACCCGCTTGGTGAACCGTTGTGCGGTCACCGGTCGCCGCCGCGCATTCCTGCGCCGCTTCCGCCTCTCCCGTATCAGTTTCCGCGAACTGGCCTCTGCCGGCATGATCCCCGGCGTGACCAAGTCCAGCTGGTAAGCTGCCGGTGGTTTGGTTTTTGACGCGGGATGGCATCCTCCCGATCCCGCGTCCACGCAATGCCCATCTACGAATACGTTGCCGAGACCCCGGATGACCCAGCGCATTCGTGCCGCATTTGTGCGCGCGGATTTGAGCTAAGAAGGCCTGTGGACCGGGCGCCGCTAAGGGTTTGCCCGATGTGCAAGCACCCGGTGAAGAAGCTTGTTTCGCGAATCAACACGCCCACGGTGACCAAGCCGTTATCGGTGAGCGACGCCAAGAAAGCGGGATTCACGGTGCTGGAAAAGCGCGACCAGGGGGTGTACGAAAAACTCTGATGCTATGAACGGCTTAGGCATCTATTGGCTGGCGACGGCGGACGGGGTTCCCTATCAATGGCCGACGGTCGGCGAGTGGCTGCTATACGTGAGTGGGATCGTGTTTTTCCTGATCCTCAATGCCTTGTTTGTGGCGGCAGAGTTTGCCTTTGTGAAAGTCCGGCCTAGCCAGATCGAGGCAGAGGCCAAGGACAAATCAAGCGGAGCACGCGCCGCGCGCAAAATTATCGGTGACATCAACCCGTATCTATCCGCCTCCCAACTCGGCATCACTGTCGCCTCGCTAGCCCTCGGTGCCTTAGGCGAGCCATTCATCGAAAAGCTGATGGGGCCGCTCATGCAGCAGATTCCGTGGTTTCCGCCCGGCCTGGTTTCCGGCTTGTCGTGGGTACTGGCGATCGGATCGTTCACCATGTTGCATGTGGTGCTCGCCGAGCAATTGCCTAAAATGATAGCCATCCGCCGGGCGCTGGCCACCACGCTGCTGCTGGCGCGACCGATGCGCTTGTTCTACAAGCTCTGCAGCGTGCCTATCCGTATGCTCAGCGGTGCTTCCAATTGGCTGGCACAGGTAATTTTCCGCATTGAGCCGGCCACCGAGCATGACCAGGCTCACAGCGCCCAGGAACTTGCCCTGTTAGTAGCTGAAAGCGAGCGTTCGCAGGAAGTGACCGAAACGGAACGTGAGATTCTGGAAAACGCCCTCGAACTCAACGAAGTGTGGGTGCGTGATGTGATGACTCATCGCAGCGAAGTGGTTGTCGTCGATGCCGATGCCGCTTTCGACGTCACCCTCGATTTGGTACGCAACACCAAGCATACCCGCTTCCCGCTGGTCAAGGGCCACCTCGACCACGCCATCGGATTCATTCACGTCAAGGATTTGCTGAAACTCGTCGGCGAGCCCAAACCCGACATCATGGTCATCAAGCGCGACCTGAAAGTGGTGCCCGAAACCATGCCGCTTGATGTGTTGCTGAAATTTTTTCTCAAGGAAAAAACCTCGTTGGCGTTAGTGGCCGACGAATTTGGGCATGCCTCCGGGGTGGTCTTCCTCGACAATGTGATCGAAGAGTTAGTCGGCGATATCCAAGATGAGTTCGACAACGAAAGCTCCGCCTTCACCCGTATCAACCCCGACGAATTCGTCACCGCCGGCACCACCACCCTCAACGAATTGGCCGACTACGATGAGGACCTCTATCTGGAAAGCGGCGAGGTGACCACTGTCGGCGGCTACATCACTCAGCAACTCGGCCGCTTCCCTGAAGTCGGCGAAGCCATCACGATCCGCGGCCACGAGGCTAAAGTCACCAGCACCGACGGGCGCCGCGTCGGCCAAATCCATTTCCGCCGCCTAGCTGCCACCAACGGCGGCAACGGGAACAACGGCGGAGCGGATCACGCCTAAGCTCGACTCGCAGATTTAGCCTCTTAGGATTACTTGCGGAGGGCTTCTTCGCGGGCCTTGGCGGCGGCGATGACTTCCTCGGCGATGTTGCGCGGGCAGGGTGAGTACTGCAGGAACTCCATCGAGAACTGGCCACGCCCGGAGGTCATGGTGCGCAGGTCGCCGATGTAGCCGAACATTGAACTCAGCGGAGCTTCCGCCTTGACCCGCACGCCGTGATACACCGTGTCCTGGCTCTTGATCATGCCGCGGCGGCGGTTGAGGTCGCCAATGACGTCACCCACTTGGGCTTCCGGGGTGAAGACGTCGATCTTCATGATGGGCTCAAGGATATGTGGGGCGGCCTTTAGCATCGTCTGCCGATAGGCTGCCTTGGCGGCTATTTCAAAGGCGATGGACGACGAGTCCACCGCGTGGAAACCACCGTCGGTGAGGGTGACTTTGAAGTCCAGGCAGGGGTAGCCGGCAAGCGGTCCCTTGAAAATCGAGGTACGGAAGCCTTTTTCCACGGCGGGGATATATTCCTTGGGGACATTACCACCGACCACGGCACTTTCGAACACAAAGCCCGATCCGGGTTCGAGCGGCTCGATGGTGTATTCGATCTTAGCAAACTGGCCGGAGCCGCCGCTTTGTTTCTTGTGGGTGTAGCTGTCCTTGACCGCTTTGGTGATGGTCTCGCGATAAGCCACCTGCGGGGCACCGACATTCACCTCAACCTTGTGGGTGCGCTTGAGAATATCGATTTTAATGTCAAGGTGCAACTCGCCCATGCCTTTGAGGATCAACTCGTTGGTTTCCTCATCGGTTTCCACATGGAACGACGGGTCTTCTTTGACCATTTTACTGATGGCAATACCGAGTTTTTCGGCGTTGGCCCGGTCCTTGGGGGCCACCGCGATGGAAATCACCGGCTCTGGAAACACCATCGGTTCAAGCGTAGCCGGGTGATCCACATCGCACAGCGTGTGGCCGGTTTGCACGTTTTTGAGGCCCACGATGGCGATGATGTCGCCGGCTTGCGCCTCGTCAATCTCGGTGCGGTCGTTGGCGTGCATTTCCACCATGCGGCCGACTCGCTCGGTCTTGCCGGTGAACGTATTGAGGACGGTCGTTCCTTTTTTGAGCACGCCAGAATAGATGCGCGTGAAGGTCAGCGCACCGAACTTGTCGTCCATGATCTTGAAGGCCAGGGCACGAAATGGCTTGGTCACATCCACGTGGGCATACTCACCGGTCGGGTGGCCTTCGAGGTCAACTTCCGGTTGCGGCCGCACTTCAGTGGGGCAGGGCAGGTACTCGACGACCGCGTCGAGGATGTTCTGGACACCTTTATTTTTGAACGACGAGCCGCAATAGGTCGGGAAGAAATCCATCTTGATGGTACCTTCCCGGATACAGCGCTTGAGGGTGTCGATATCGGGCTGTTCGCCGTCGAGGTATTTCTCCATCACCTCGTCGTCTTGTTCGATGGCGGTTTCCACCAGCATGGCGCGGTATTGCTCGACTTTTTCCTGCATATCCGCAGGCACATCGCCGATGGTGAAATGGTCCGGCAGGCCGGTTTCATCCCAGACATAGGATTTGCGGGTGAGCAGATCGACCACCCCGACGAAGGTATTTTCGACCCCGATGGGCAGCACCATCACCAGCGGCTTGGAGCCGAGGATGTTTTGGACTTGGTCCACCACACGGTAGTAATCCGCACCGATGCGGTCCATCTTATTGACATAAATGATCCTGGAAACGTGCGAATCCGTCGCATAGCGCCAGTTCGTTTCGCTTTGGGGTTCGACGCCGCCCGAAGCGCAAAACACGCCCACGCCGCCGTCCAGCACCTTGAGCGAACGGTACACCTCAATGGTGAAATCGACGTGGCCCGGGGTGTCGATGATGTTGAATTGATAATCTTTCCAAAAGCACGTGGTGGCGGCCGACTGGATGGTGATGCCACGTTCCTGCTCCTGTTCCATGAAGTCGGTCGTAGCCGCTCCGTCGTGAACCTCACCCATCTTGTGAATTTTGCCGGTGAGCTTGAGAATGCGTTCGGTGGTCGTCGTCTTGCCCGCATCAACGTGGGCGAAAATGCCGATGTTGCGGTATTTGGTGAGGTCTTTCATGCGGTGAATGGGATACGGATTGCTCGCCAACTCGGTGTGGCGGCGGCGCATTCCTAGTCAGAAGACGCGTTTTGGCAACCCTAGACTCACATATTTTCAACATTTCTGCTCTAGAGGCCATCCCAGACTCTCAACAGCGCTTCCGAAACCACGAATCATGGGAGGGATAAATCGTCCTATCCTCTCTCGTTCTCCGCAGCAGGCTCAGCGCATTGGTGCCGGGGCCGGCCGCGCCCAGGACCCAGGCGACGCCATTGGTGACGCCGTCGTTGTTCGGATCGAGGTTGGCGGCGGAGCCATCCGACCAAGTCGAGTATGAGGCGGTGGCATTGAGTTTGAGGGCGTTGCCATCGATGACGAGGTTGTTGGCGACGCCGGAGCCGCTGGTCAGCGCCGTCGATGAGCCGAGACCGCGATCAAAGTTGCCGCCGGTTGCGTTGATGGTAAGGATTCCAGTGCCAAGTGAGGTGGCATTTCCCAGCTGGATCCAGGCGGGCGTGGAGGTCGTGTCCAATGTCACGCCGCCTGTGAATGTGTTGGCCCCGGCCAGTGAGACCGTTCTGCCCACGCCACTTCCACCCGTCACCTTTAAGCTGCCGGCCCCGGAGACGACACCGCTAAACCATTGGTGACAGTCAGCGTGCCCGAGCCGTCTTTGGTGAGAGAGCCGGTGCCGCCGCTGATTGTGCTGCTGATGGTCAGATTACCCGTGCCCAATTGATGAACTATGACTTCGCTGGCGGATGCGCCAAGAGTGCCGCTCTGGATGGTGAAGTCATTGCCGCCGGTCATGAGCAACGCTTTTTGTGTCAGCGTGACGGTGCCGCTCAAGGCGAGGAAATTGGCACCTGTAGCGCCGGATGTATCGATGCTCAGTATGCCCGCTTTGATATGGGTGGTGCCGGTGTAGGTGTTGGCAGCGGCAAGCGGGATGGATAGACGGGCGGCGGATACAATGCGCGGTTTCATGAATTTTGAATATGGATTTTAGAATTTAGGATACGAGATATGGGGAAGAGACAAGGCGGGCAATTATGCGTTACGGCTGAAACGGGATGCATATCATCATGGCGTATTCATCGAAGGCGGGATGATCGGTTCGGTGATCGGATACGGGGTTGCGCGATCAGCGGTTTTGCTCTTTAATGCCGGTCTATGAAAATCCTACGCGTTCCTCGTGCGGCAATCGCCGCATTCTCGCTTGCCTTGTTTCTGGCGGGTCCTTCGCGGTTGCTGGCCTATTCACCAAATCCAGACCTAACGGCAGCAGGTGCCATCGCCACACTCAAGACCGATCTGAACGCCTCACCCGTGTACGGCCAGTCCTACAACCTCGGCTCCACGGGCCTGCGCGGCTGGATTTTCATCGACCGCAATAACATGGGTGCCGACGGGTTGCAGACGGCCCAAAGCCGACAAATCCTCGTCACCGTGGTAGGCACCGGCACGCCGGCGAGCGGCGTATTGATGCCCGACGACGTGATACTCGGCGCACAAGCGGGGACGAGCACTGTGCCAGCCTTCACCAGTGATTGCCGCAAGGCGCTGGGTTGGGCTATCTGCGATGCGGAAACTGCGACCAACGCGGGCACGCTCAGCCTGCTATGTTGGCGCGCGGGCGTCACGACCACGGTTTCTATCACCCTGCCGGTGCTGGGCTCCTACACCGCCACCGCTCCCTACGATTGTCCGAAATCCGCGCAGATCTTGGCCAACGCCCGCAACTTCCTCGTCGCCCAACTCCTCGCCAACCCTTCGTTTCTCACCAACAACCTCGCCGGAGCCGTGAACGGCTTGGCTTTGTTGGCCGGGGTGGCACCGGGTGATCCCAACTACGCCACGGTGCAGGGCCGTCTGCTGACTTTTGCCCACGGACTCACTCCCAAAGCTCCGCTCACCGGTTGCGATACCTGGAATTGGGGGTATATCAATATTTTCCTCAGCGAGTACTATTTACGTAGTATCGCCGACGGCTCTCCCGACGCCACCGTGCTGCCCGCCATCAACGCCTACACCGTCGCCTTGGCTAAGGGCCAGAGCATGTATGGCACCTACGGCCACGGCGGTGCCGAACAACATGCCGATGGCAGCCTGCACGGGTCGATCGCTTGGTATGGCCCGGTCAACTCAGCCGGTATTCCCGCCAATATCGGCGTCGTTATCGGCAAAAAGGCATTGGTGACCGCTGCCCAGCCAATCGACCCGGAAATCGATCCGGCTATCCAGCGGGCTAGCAATTTCTTTGGTTGGTATGTCAACAAGGGGTCCATTCCCTACGGCGAACACGAACCGTACTCGAACGGTCATGCCTCCAACGGCAAGGACGCGATGTGCGCCGTGTTGTTCAGCTTGCAGGATAACCAGCCCACGGCAGCGGAGTATTTCACCCGCGTCACCACGGCGGGCTGCACCGGCCGCGAGTACGGTCATACCGGCCAAGGCTTCAGCTACTTGTGGGGTGCCATGGGGGCAAACCTAGGCGGGCGGGCGGCCGTCGCGGCGTACCTCAACAACGTGCGCTGGCACCTCGATTTGGAACGCCGCAGCGATGGCTCGTTCGTCTATGACGGCGGCGAGCAATATGGCGCGGGCACCACCTCGGACGGAACCTATCTGGGAACCAGTGCCTTGTATGGCGGCATGATTCCAACTGCATGGTATGTCCTCACCTACTCCCTGCCGTTGCAGCGGCTCTACCTGACGGGTGCCAACACCAATCCTGCGTACTCCCTGGATAGCACGAAGGTGGCCCACTGCATCGCCGCCGCCACCTATAAGTTTGATTGCACCGATCCGGTCAATTTTCCCGTTTCACGCCTGATGACAGACATCGGCGACTACGATCCGGCCATCCGCTCGTACGCCGCGACGGAATTGGCCAAGCGCGTTCTAACGACAACCGAAGAAACCTCCCTCATCACGCTGGCCGAGGGCAGCGATGCCAACACCCGCATGGGTGCCTGCGAAACCCTGGGCCTGCGCCTGACCACCGCCGCCTTGCCCGCACTCGGCCGCCGATTATCAGATTCCGATTACTGGGTGCGCGGCAAGGCCTCCAACGCGCTGATGAAATTCGGCACGGCGGCCAACCCGCAACTCACGACCATGCTCACGGCGTTTGTGGCCAACGCCACGGATCCGAACGTGATCGTGTGGACCGACCCGATCCAAATCTCCAATGGCTATCTGGCCAACACCCTGTTCCAGACGATGGGGGCTAGCACCATCGCAGCCGACAAAACCCTGCTCTATCCGGCGGTGCGGGCCGGCCTCAAACAACCCGACGGAGCGGCGCGAGGGTATCTGAGCAGTTTTATCCAGAGCCGCCTGACCTGGGCTGACGTGCAGGCGGTGGCACCGAGCATCATCGGTGCCGTGGCGCAGCGCTCACCGGCGGACCGGATGTTCAGTGACGGTATCCGCGACGCCGGCTTGCAAACGCTGGGAAAATTCAAAGTGGAAGAGGGCATTCCGCTGTGCCTGATGAACAAGGAGCAAGAGTGGCACTCAGACGATTGGACTCCGTTCAATGTCTTGACCACCTACTACCGGGGAGCCGCCACCGACGCGTTGCCCACACTCTACAAATGGCAGGCCCATCTGCCGCAGTTCGCCGCCGACAGCTCGGTCAACATCGGCACCCGCCTGGCTAACATCACCTCAAACATCGCCTCAACCATCGCCGCTATCAAAAACGACTCCAGTCCTCCCACGCTGGCCAATTTTAAAAGCATCACCGCCGCCGCCTCTCCCGCCAGCGTCACCCTGCCGCTGGCCACCACCTTTGTCAGTGCCGCGGTGACCGACTTGGATAGCGGCACGCCCAACTACCTGTGGAGCAAGGTGAGCGGGGCCGGCAACGTTTCTTTCACACCGAACAGCCTGACCGCTGACTCTAACAGGACAGTAGCCTTCGACACTCCGGGAACCTATGTCTTGCGCGCGTCCGCCGTGGACCGCTCGATCCTCGATAGCAACATCTGGATCACCTACAACCTCGGCTACTACGATTTTCAAACCTACAACCAAATCCTCGGGGCGGTCACCAAGGATATCACGGTCGTCGTCGGGGGCGATCCGAACCGGGCTCCGGTTCCCCAAAACCAAAGCCTAACAACCGTCCCCAACACCACCGCCCCGCTCACCTTGTTGGCGACCGACCCGAACGGTGACGCCCTCACGTATGCCGTCGTCTCACAGCCGTCGCACGGCTCGCTCACCGGCACTCTGCCAAACTTGGTGTACACGCCCACGACTGATTTTTCAGGACTCGATAGCTTCACCTTCAATGCCAATGACGGCAAATTGGATTCACCGCTCGCCACGATCACCATCGACGTGGGCACCACCGGCAACCGGCGCCCGGTGGCCTCAAACCAAGCGGTGACCACTCCCGAAAGCACGGCCAAAAGCCTGACGCTGGCCGGGAGCGACCCGGATGGCAACCCGCTGAGCTACGCCATCGCCAGCGGACCATCCCACGGCACCTTGAGCGGAACCCCGCCGAATTTGGTCTATCAACCCGCGCCCAACTATCCAGGGAACAATTTCACCGCTGCTGATAGCTTCACATTCACGGTGAGCGATGGCTCGCTGGCCAGTGCCGCCGCGTCGGTAAGCATCACGGTGACCCCAGTCAACGCTGCCCCCCAGGCGACGCCGCAAAGCATCAGCGCATGGGTCAACACCGCCAACCCCATTACCCTGACGGGCACAGACCCCGAGGGATACGCGTTGGCATACACCGTCGGCACCTTTCCCAGCCACGGCACCTTGGCCGGCACCGCGCCGAATCTCACCTACACGCCGGCGCTTAATTTTCATGGCTCGGACAGCTTCACCTTCACAGTGACCGATAGCGAGGGCGCGCTGTCTCCCGCCGTGACGGTCAGCCTCACCGTCATCAACAACCCGCCGGTGGCCAACGCTAAGTATCTCGAACTCCAACCTAACACCAGCACCCCGCTCACCCTGACCGGTAGCGACGATTGCAACGACCCGCTGACGTTTTCAGTGATCGCCCAACCGACGCACGGCACCCTTTTGGGAACCGTGCCAAACCTCACCTACACGCCGACGGCGAGCTACACCGGCGCGGATAGTTTTACTTTTAAAGTGAACGACGGCACCAGCGATTCCGCCGCAGCCACGGTGAGCCTCAACGTGGTGCAGTGGCAGACGTGGACCAATATCGCAGCCGGAAATTGGTCGGCTGGCACCCCTTGGACCGGCGGCGTCGCCCCGAGTGCCGGCGGCAGCGCCACCGCTCTGCTCGTGTTCAATACCACCCCGTACGCGGGAACCAGTTCTAACGATTTGGCCGGTGCCTTCCAACTCAACCGGATAAATTTTGGCAGTTCCTTGCCAGCGATGACGCTCGCCGGCAGCAGTCTGTCGTTCGTCACTAACAGCGCCGTCCTACCTCAGATCAACCAGGCCAGTTCCAGCGCCCTCGTCCTTTCCACCCCCCTGGCGCTAGCCGCAAGCACGACCATCGGCGGCACCGGTACCGGCGCGTTGACGCTTTCCGGCGTAATCTCGGGTGCCGGCGGCCTGATTCACGCCGCACCTTGCCTGCTGACGCTTTCCAATACGAACACATATATCGGCGGCACAACGGTCAACAGCGGTACCCTCGCCCTGGCTATCAAAAATGGCCTGGGCACCGGGCCGCTGACCCTGGCGGCCGGCAGCACCTTTAAGCAAACCTCATTTGAGGGTAATAGTGCGAGCGGGGCCTTACCCAACGCGTTCGTGCTAAGCGGCAACGGCTACGTGACCATGCAGATGTCCTTTGGCGAAAAGGACGTCTGGCTCAGCCAACCCGTCTCGGGCAGCGGCGGGTTCGCGGTGCAGGGTGGCACACGGTCATTGACTCTAACCAATAGCAATACCTTCAGCGGCGGCATCCGTCTTACCAACACCAACAACCGAATCGTCATCTCCAATGCCAACGCCCTGGGCACCGGTACCTTCCGGTCTGAAACCACCACCGCCGGCTCGGGCACCTTCGAAGCCGCCGCCGCCCTGTCCGCCGGCTCCGGTGTCGCCAACCCCTTCGACATCGCCTCAGGTGCCTACCTCAACGTGCTCAACAATAACAACCTGCTGCTCTCCGGTCCAATCACCAGCACCGCAGGCAGCGGCAGCCTCTACAAATCCGGCTCGGCCATCTTGTCGCTCTCCGGAACCAATACCTACACCGGCAGTACCACCGTCGCCGCCGGCACACTCACAATCACAAATGCCGCCGCACTCGGGCACGGCCCGCTGGCCATTAAGACCAGCGCCAAGCTCAACCTCAATTTCTCCGCTTCCCGCCAAGTCGCCTCCTTGTCGCTCGCTGGCGTCGCACAGACTAACGGCACTTATGGTTCGTCGTCCTCACCGGCAACCTACAAGAATGACACCTATTTTTCCGGCACCGGCACGCTGACCGTCGCTTCGGCGAGCGCGACCACGCTTGATCTAACAAGTGGTTCAACCGCCTCAAACCTGGGTGACTCACTGACATTCACCGCCACCGTGAGCGGAAGTACGCCCACCGGCAACGTAACATTCTACGCCGGTGCCAGCCTGCTCGGCACCAGCGCCTTGAACGGCTCGCTCCAAGCCAGCCTCACCACCAACACGCTCGCGGTCGGTTCCTATTCCATCACCGCCCAGTATGCCGGCGATACGAACAACGTCGCGAGCAACTCCCCGGCCGTGGCCATTCAAATCGCCGGTGCCCTCACCCCACCCGCCGCACCCGCCTCCCTCGTAGCCACCCCGAGCAGCAAGACCAACAGCCTGTCATGGAGCGCCACAAGCACCGCGACGAGCTTCGTGGTGAAGCGCTCCCTAACCAGCGGCGGCCCCTATGCCACGCTCGGTTTTACCAGTCTAACAACATTTGCCGACACGCCGCTGACCAATGGCACGAGCTACTACTATGTGGTGTCCGCAACCAACGCTGCGGGTGAGGGTGCCAATTCGAGCGAGGTTGGCGCAGCGCCCTTCAACCATACACCGGTGGCGACCGCGCAGTCCGTCACCGTGGGACAAGATGTCCCCAAGGCAATCGTGCTGACTGCAAGCGACGCGGATGGCGACCCGCTGACGTTCGCCACCGTGACCGCACCCGCACACGGCAACCTCAGTGGCACCGCTCCTAACATCACCTACACGCCGGCGAGCGGTTATAACGGCGTGGACAGTTTCACTTTCAAGACCAACGACGGCACGGTCGATTCCCCTCCTGCCACTGTCACCCTCAACGTCATCGGCTGGGTCACTTGGACCAATATTGCGCCGGGAAATTGGTCGGCAGGCACCTGTTGGTCCGGCGGTGTCGCACCGGCCGTTGGCGGTAACCTCGACGGCCTGTTAGTTTTCAACACCAGCCCGTATGCGACTGCCAGTAACGACGACCTGAGCGGTGTCTTCCAACTTAACCGTGTGAACTTGGGCAGTTCCCTGCCGGCCATCACCATCAGCCCTGCCAGCGGCACCAGCCTCCAGTTTATCCCTAACAGCGGATTGGTCTCTCCCCAGATCAACCAGAACGGTGCCAACACCATCACGCTTTCCAACAATCTTTCGCTGTCATCCAGTCTCTCCATCGGCGGCACCGGCGCGGGGGCGCTAACGCTCACCGGCGTGATTTCGGGCAATGCCGCCCTAACCAAAACATGCAGCGGCAACGTCACTCTCTCCGGCGTAAACACCTACAGCGGCGGCACCACGGTCACTAGCGGCACCTTCACCATCGGCAATCTCAAGGGCTGTGGCAGCGGGCCCGTGACCTTGGCGGCGGGCACCACCTTCCAGCAGGCGAATTTTGAGGGCAACGGTCCGTCCGGCGCGCTGCCGAATTCATTTGTGCTGAACGGCAGCGGCAATGTGATCATGAATATTCCCTTCGGCGGAGCCAAGGATATCTGGCTGAGCCAGGTGGTCTCGGGCAGCGGTGGGATCACGGTTCAAGGCGGCAGTCGGGCCCTGACCCTTGCCGCCGCCAATACCTTCAGCGGTGGCGTGCGTCTTACCAATGCGGATCACAAGGTCTCCATCCTTCATGCCAACGCGCTTGGTACCGGAACCTTCCGCACCGAGCGCACCACGGCTAATTCCGGCCTGCTGGTGAGTTCCGCCAATCTATCGGCCGCTCCCGGTGTGGCCAACGCCATCGACATCGCCTCAGGCGCTTATCTCAATGTCTATGCGGATTCGTCGAATAACCTGCTGCTCTCCGGGCC
Source organism: Verrucomicrobiota bacterium (assembly GCA_037133195.1). Taxonomy (GTDB): domain Bacteria; phylum Verrucomicrobiota; class Verrucomicrobiia; order Verrucomicrobiales; family Akkermansiaceae; genus Luteolibacter. The sequence goes on from JBAXOP010000002.1 coordinate 49,375, forward strand.
AATCACCAGCGCGGTGGGCACCGGCAGTATCTACAAGGCCGGCACCGCTATCCTGACCCTCGCCGGCCCCAACACCTACACCGGCACCACCACCGTGGCCGCCGGTACCCTCGCCATTGCCAGCACCTCTGCTCTCGGCCACGGAGCGCTCGCCGTCAGCTCCGGCGCCAAGATCAACCTGAACTTCGCAGGCTCCTGCCAAGTCGCCTCACTTTCCCTCGGTGGTATCGCTCAGGCAAATGGATCGTACGGCTCCACCTCCTCAAACGCCACCTACAAGAATGATACCTGGTTTTCCGGCAGCGGCGTGCTGGGTGTAGGCCCGGCCACCACCACGGCACTCACCCTAACCGGAGGTGCCACGCCATCCATCGTGGGTGCCTCCCTCACCTTCACCGCCACGATAAGCGGCAACGCCCCGACGGGCAACGTGTCCTTCTATGCTGGAACCACACTCATCGGCAGCAGCGGGTTGAACGGTTCGTCCCAGGCGAGTGTTTCCACCAGCTCGCTGGCGACTGGCTCATACAGCATCACCGCCCAGTACGCAGGCAATGCAACTAACGCCGCCAGCACCTCCGCAGCCATGCCCATCGAGGTGGTAATAACGACCAGCCCGCCCGCACCGCCGACCAGCCTCGCCGCCACCGCCGGTATCAACACCGTGGGCCTTGCGTGGACGGCTTCCAGCAACGCGTCGAGTTATACGGTGAAACGTGCCGCCACCATCGGCGGCCCATACATCGCCCTGGGCAATACCGATAGCACCACTTACACTGATGGCCCGCTGCCCCATGGCATCACCTACTTTTATGTGGTGTCCGCGACCAATGGCATCGGCGAAAGCACTGACTCCGGCCAGGTGAGCGCGGCAGTTGTCGGCCTTGCCTCCACAACATCCCTGGCATCGTCCCCCGTTACCTCGGGCTCCTACGGCGCACCGGTGACCTTTACCGCAACGGTAACGGCGAGTGCAACCGGCACGGTGGTCTTCAGTGATGGCGTAACGCTTTTAGGTACGGCAACGGTGAATGCGAACCAAGCGACTTATACCACAAGTTCGCTTGCGGTGGGCAGTCATGCGATCAGCGCGAGTTATGGTGGCGATACTACCTTCGCGCCCAACACCAGCACCTCGCTGGCTTACACGGTGAACAAGGCGACGGCGACAGTCACGCTCGGCAACCTGGCACACAGCTATGACGGCACACCCAAGGCCGCCACGGCGAGCAGCGACCCGCCCGGACTTCTTGTCACCGTCACCTACGATGGAGTTACCACGGTACCGACCAACGCCGGTAGCTACGGCGTGCTGGCGAGTGTCAGTGACGTGAACTACACCGGGGCCGCCAGCGGCACGCTCGTCATTAGCGCGGCACTCACCGATATTTGGCGGGCCGCTCATTTCACCTCTGCGGAAATCTTGGCCGGCCTGGCGGCCGATGGCGCGGATGCCGATGGTGACGGCCTGAGCAACCTCGACGAATATATCTTAGGCACCGATCCACGTAGCTTCAGCCCGCAACCCCTTGAGCTGACGCGTGCCGGTGCCCCCTTCACCCTGAGTTTCCTCGCCCGCGCGGCTTCCGGGGCAGGTTACGCGGGCTTGACGCGCATCTATCAGGTGGAATCCAGCAACGACCTCACGGCTTGGCAGACCTTTCAATCGAACATCCTAGGCAACGATCAGACCGTTACCCTCGACGCCGCTGCGCCGATGTTCTATCGCCTCAAGGTTCGCCTGGAATAGCGCAGTCACGACGCCCTCATTGGCGTCACCCCGCAGGTCACGCACGCCTAACCCGAGTTTCTTACCATCGATGGGGTCAGTCCTTGCATGGTAACATTTGTTGGAGGTGGCGCAGGCATCGATGGGGTCAGTCCTTGCATGGTAACATTTGTTGGAGGTGGCGCAGGCATT
>JBAXOP010000003.1:0-48717 GCA_037133195.1 Verrucomicrobiota bacterium
GTCGAGCGTATCGGAGGTGAAACGGCCGACGGCCATTCCGGTGACTTCTGCAATGCCCGTGGCCTGCGCTTGCGGGTTGAAATACAGTGCGGAGTCCACCGGCGAGAGCGTGCCGATTCGATAGAGTCCGGTGGCTTTGTCGAGGATGAGCACGTCTGTGGTCCCGTCGCCATTGAAATCACCCACCGTGGTGAATTCTCCCACAGGCAGGGGCTGGCCGGCGGCATTCACCGGCCCGTTGTCATACACTGGTGGCGCGCAATCCGGACATTCTCCAACTTGCGGTGCCGGACACCGAATAGGCCAGCAGAAGATCAACGCGGCGAGTGTGGAAACGAAGCGTTTCATGGCGTGTTAGATGGGAAATGGGTTATTGGACGGTTATTTCCCCTAGCGGCAGTGTGGAGCTAGGTTCCTTGGTGGCGGCATCAAAGAGCAGCAGCGCGTATTCGTAGGTCGTTCCTCTAACCACCGGATGGCGGTCCACCAGGAACAACTCGGGCGATTTGGTGCCGGTTAGCGGTTCGGGGATCACAAACCAGGGGTCATGGATGATGGTGGTATTGTCATTGGCCACAGCGGCCGCCTCGTAGGCAATGTCCTCGATGAGTGGCGTCACTTGAATCCAGGCATGCTTCACACCGCCCACGGTGGCTTGGCGCCGATACAACATGCAGGGCAACAGCCCGCGGTTATTTATTTGATAGATAAACAGTCTGGGGTCAAACGAGCGCTGGATACGCGTGGTGATGGCGTGAGTGAGCGGATCTTCATAAATCGTGAGGGGCCGCGAGCCAATCTGGAAATCGCCAGAGTTTCCCACCCGCACCATTGGCCCGAAGCGTGTGTCGAGCAACGCAGTGTGGTCACTCTGTTTCTTGAGGGTGAGGGCAAATCGGGCGTCCGGCGCAAGCAGCGGCGGCAGCGGGCGGGCGGGCCATGGCAGTGTGCTGTTAGGCAGGGTGCCGCCAGCCCCGCCATCGACGCTTTGGTCGCGAGGTGCGCCGGTGGTGGGGTCGCCGTTGCCGGTGCTATCGAGATTGTTCCAGAGAAATTCCTGAGCATCGCTCAATTCGCCCAGTGGGATATTTCTGTCCCGCCATTGGCCAGGACCAGCCGCTTGCACGGTGACGCGGTAATGCTGGCCGGCATGTACTGGTACCAGCGCGCTGAACGAACTGCGCGGATAATCCGGCATCACCTGTACACGCGTCGTCTGATACCATGCCACCCAGTGCCAGCGGTCCGCCCCAGTATCCTGGTTCTCCTGGCCACAACCTAATAAATTGTCAGAAAGGTTGGACAATCCGGTCATTGGCACGTCGCCATCGGTTTCGATCTGCACGAGGAAGCGCTCCACGGAGTATGGCGGGCATGTCCAAAGCACGCGCATGGCAGGTTGGCCGGCGCTGGTTTTGGCGTTTTCCAGGGCGGCGAGGACCGGGCGTGGCAAGGTGCTGGCGCTGCGCTGATAGATGCAATCGACGAGTGAGGGTTCGCTAGGTTTGTTAGCCGCATCAAAGGTTTTCAAGTAATAGCAATACCGGCAGTTGCCAGGGGCGGGTTGCACGTCGGGCACATCAAGAAATGGGATGCCCACGGCGCTTCCTTCCAGATAAAACGCCTTATCTCCAGCGTCGATTTGGCGCAGTAATTGCCAGCGCGTGGCCCCCGGCGGAAATACCAAATGGAGCGTCGGTCCCACGTAATCGTTACCGGGCACAGCAGGATCACTCGGAGTGGGAGGGTCGGGCACGTGGGCGGTGGTGTAGTCGCCGGGGAGGCCCTCGTGAGAGTGTGTTTTGCGATCCACGGAGAGTTCCCATGGCACCACGCAATAGCCAGACGAGGGCTTGCCGATGTTGAGGGCAGCAGCGGTGGAGGTGGTCACGGTGCCGCTGCGCAGGTGGATGCGGCAAAGTGGCATATCGATGCCGGGTTGGAATGGGATTAGGACGCTGAGGCGGGCGAGTTGTTGGCCGGCAAGTACGCCTGCGCCGAACCTAACGTGGCCGAGCAGAGTGCCCACCGGGCACTCAAACTCGGCATAGTCGGCTGTGCCGCCGGAGTTTGCGGTGCATTGGAGTTCGAAGGCCCATTTGGCGGGGTCGGCAGCCGTCGCGCCGGGGACTGTGTAGGCGGGTTTGGCGGTGAGCTTGGGCACCAGCGTGGTATAGATGATCGAACTGGTGCCGCCGCTCGAAGCGCTGAGTTCCAGATCCAACAAATTGCCAATGGCCGGGCCGCTGTCGCCGGATAGATTGCGGGCGCAGGCGCCGTTATCGTAAGCGCGGACGGTGTACACATAACTGGTGCCGGTGTTAGCCGGAGTTTTCGGGCCATTGACATCGTCCCACGAGTAGAGATCCTGGCCGGCGACGGCATGCACATCGGCAATCAGCGCGCCTTGGTCCGGGGTCACCGGTGCGTCTCCCATAATAACACCGGTGGCGGGATTCACCTTGGGCGCGTAATGATTCATGGTTTGCACGCTGTCCCAGCGATAGACATAGAACCCACCGATGCTTTCTTCCCCGGGACGGTCCGAGGCCCGCAACCCCGGGTCGCGCCAGCTCACCCGGAAATGATGGTAGCCCGACGCGGGTGTAGCACCGTTAGCCGGGATGAAGTGATAGACCGGGGTGGCGCGCACATGGCCGGGTGGCAGCGGCGGCATGGTGTCGCAGATTTGAATATTGGCACCCGGCGAGGGGGTTCCATCGCGGCCGAGCACATCCCGCGCGGTGATGTAGTAATAGAATTTGGCACCGTCATCGAAGCGGTTACCGCCTTGCAGTGCATCGTTGTCGTCAATGAAAAACACCGTGCTGCGATCATTGTCGATGTCGCCTGCAGGGTCGGCATCAAGGTCGTCATCTGGCACCACCGGCAGGCGGTTGACTTTCACTGCCATGTCAGCCCCACCCGGATTGGCCACCGCAGCTTGGAGTTGGGCGAGGCTGGGCTTTTCCCAGGGGAAACCATGTTGCTGCACATAACTGGCGGAAACCCGATATACATTGAAGCCGAATTGCAAAATCGCCACCCCCCGCAGGTCAGTGGGCGTGGCCCAGCGCAGCCGAGCTGATAGATGGGTGCGCGCCCCCTCACCCGGCAGCGGCGGCACCAACACCGGAACCCCCGGATTCGGCAACACCAGCGGCTGGCCCACCGTTACGGTGCTGCGCCCAATGACCGCGCGATCTGACTTTTTCACCGGATCGTAGTCGCGCAATTCATAGGTCACCTGCCCGGAAGCCGGTAACTCACTGACGTGCGCCGTTCCTAACAACATAGCCATGGCCGGGTGCTTGCGTGCGAGCATGGCGATGTGCCCGCGCAACTCAGGCTTGGCGACAGCGGTCTGGATGCAGTAGAGCGCCTGCTCTGCGAGGCCAGCGCTGGACGGCGGCAGAATGTCATGAAAGTTAGATTGCAGCGCGTTAGCCAGCAGCGTGAGGTCATCTCCGACGTTGGTGGCGCGCTTGAGTACCGACTCCGCCAAGCGCGTATCCCAGGAGTGGGTGATAACGCATTCCATCTTATAGAGTGCCGCCGCCTGCGGATCGCCCACCTTGCGGTAAAGCGCCAGCGTGCGGCCTTCGAGCAACGAGTCGTCGCCTGCTTGCCAGAGCAGGTAGGCCCAGTTATGGTTGTTGGTGCGGATAGATGTACCGGCGAACACCAGCGCGTGGCGCAACGCCTCGGGTCCGTCGGCTTGCTGGGCGGAGGCAGTCACCAAGGTGGCGGCGAAAATGGCCGCGACGGCGAGGCTCAGGCATCCGGACCAAAGCCTGCAAATGGCCGCATTCAGTGAGCGTGATTGAAGTTGTTTGAATCCGGGCAGGATGCCCGGACCACGGTGGCGCGGGCATCCTTTCCGCCGCCAAATTGCATCTGAGGTCATGGCATTTCTTCCGTGGTCAGAATGTCTGAGGCCACAAACCATGGGTGTGTTAGATTTCATGGGGTGATGAGTGGTGATGGTGGCTGTGGCTCAGTAGTCCGCCGAGTATTCGCCGTTGGCATAGTTGATAGTGACCTTCTTACGGAACTTCACGCAACACGGGCACCATCCGACCTTGCCTTTGAGTTTGCCGGTGCCCTTCATTCGCAGACCGTGATCCGCGCTGGCTGAGCCGACCAAGTCGATGTCGCCCTTGATGCTCAAGGCACACAGCGCCTCGCCCTTAACTTCCAAATGGGCGCGACCGCCGACCTCCGGGCCTTCGGTGAAGAAGAACGCGCCGAGGCCCACGCCAGCGACGACGTTGAAGGTGCAGCCGTAATCGACGAGGGGCATACGGCCTTCGCCGTAGGCATAGACGCCGGTGAATTTCCGGTTGCTGCCGAGAAAATCAGCGACCAAGGGGTCCCACATTTTGATAGGCTCGACCGAGCAGGCGCGTCCCAGGAAGATTCCTCCAGCCAGCCCATAGTTCTTTATCTCAACATCCGCAAATCCGCTCACATAATTGTCATTCTGCGAGTCGCTGACCATCACAGCTGCCTTGAGCGCATTGATTTTAAAGGTCTTGAAATCCAGTTCGCCGCGCATTTCGAAGTTACCGCCAAACCCGCCGGGCAAGCCGTTGATGAGAGCGAACTTGGCCGCCAGATCTGCATGCAAGGTATGTGCGCCGTAGTTGAGGGGCACATCCTCGGCACCGAGTTCTACGAGATAGGCGCTTTCCGCGTTACCGTAGCAGCCCTTCGGTCCGCTGGCCTGCATGTCCTTGATCAATAGGTAGCCTTTGAGCGCCATGGTGTCGGGTACATGCAATTCCAGACTCGCGTTGAGGCGCATCTCGCGCAGCGTATCGCCGTTGATGTGGGCGTAGCCATCGAATTGACCTGCGCCTAACTTGCCACCCACATAACTATTGAGTTTTTGATCGATACCGCCGAGTGTGAGAGCGACCGCCTCGCGCAGTGTTTGGTTGAGGGTCTGGAACCATTGGTCAATCGTCTCGCGCAGTGCGCTCTCGGCCACCATCAGGTGATTGCGCGTCATTTGTTGGATCGAGCGCTTGAGGTTGGAGTTGCTGCTGAAGGCGTGAATGAGTTCCGAGCGCAGCAGCGCCCGCCACTCGTCGTTAGAACGATCTCCGAATCCGTGGCCTTGCGCGATGGTGCGCTGGATCTCATCCTCCACGGCTTGGCGTGCCTGCCCGATGGCAATTTTCATGGGGCCCTCCAGCGGCCCGGTGAGCGCCTGAAAATTGGCCGCAATCATGCTTTCGGGATGCCATCCGCCGATGCCCCCCAAGCCGACGCGCAGCTCATGAATGCGGGCTTTGAGTTCGAGTGCTGATAATTTCAGGGCGTTGAGGTTGGGCTGGGCCTTATTCCAGAGGACGGCTAGGTCATTGCCGGGCAAGGCAATGCCGCCCGGCACGGCGGAGAGTAATGCGCTTAACAATTGTTGCATGGCGAATGTCTTGTCGAGCACCGCATCGGCTCCAGCGAATTCATCGAGCACGGTCTCGATCTCTGAGAGGCTGGAGTCGATTTCGGTGAGAACGGCGGGCTGGGATGTCGGTCCTCCCGCACCGAATGCATTGAGCAAATGTTTGGCTCCAGCGCCTGGATTCCCGGCGGCGTCTATGTTCAGCGCGGCGTCGAGAGCGACGGCCGCCGGATCACCAGCCACCGGCGGCCAGTTCAGATCCGATGCCGTGAGTGCCAGGGTGATCGCCGGACATATGAGTTTTTCCGCGTCATCACTAACCACCTCAGCCACATGGTCGATGCTGGCTTGCAAGTGCTCGCGGAATGGGCCCAGCGCGCAGTCCTCGAACGCCTGCACCAGGCCGTGGGTGTCGTCGATAGCATTGAAGGCGATGTTAGCCAAGCTGATTCGCGGCAGAGCGCTATAACTGGCACCGAAGTGGATTTCGGTACTGCGCGGGGTGATGATGGGAATGTCTGAGTCTGCGTGGAATATAAATAGGTCCTGATCGCTGGTTGTGGTGGAACTGAACACCCGCCGCGCCGGGTTCCACTGCACCGGATTGTCAAATACCGCCATGCCCATCCACGATTGCATCGCCCGCGGCTGATAGGCCACCACTGAACCGTTGCGATACTTTTCCACTGAGTCGCCGGCCCACCCTTGGTTGCGTTCATCGAAGAAAGCGCGATTGAAATAATGCCCGCCATTCGCATCCTTAAACCCGCCCGCCGGCCAGCCGCCCATCATGTGGATCGTCTGATTGAGTGCCGCCTTCGAACTCAGATGCACATGCACCATCATGTCCTGGAAAAAGGGGACATCTAGCAACCCGGCCAGATTAAAAAATCCAGTCGCCGGGCCCACTGAGTCTGCGCCGGTGGCACCAGCTTTGACGGCGATTTCCTCGGTGTTAAGGTAGGCGTCCTCACAGGGAGTGAAGGAGAATTTTTCACTGCCCGGCCCATCGAGTTTGACTGTGGAGGGCAGAGGGAAGCGTGATGTGATGCCGCCGGTGTTGCGCTTGGTGGCGACCGGATTGGCGTCGGACGCATCCCACTTGGTGACGAGCTGGCCATCGGGCCAGATGCCGACTTCGCCGAACATAGGCACGTCGTTCAATGAGGGATCGGTGATGTGTGCGGCTTTGACTTTCATCATGATGCCAAGCGGTACGGGCGTGGTGCCGGCACATGCGCTCGCGATGGGAAATCGCAGTGCTACCGGCTCAAATGGGAGTTGCCAGTAGGCGAGCGTGGGTGTTGTAAACGAGTCCCCCGGCACGATTTTATGGATGTTACCCGTGCAAGTGAACAGCATCTGTTTAAACGGAATGAGCAGATCGCACGGCCCTCCGATCGAGATGGTGCCGCGCACCCGAGAGACCGGTGCCGCAAACGAATGGTTGCCCGCGTTTTCCACAAAGGTCATCCCATACTCACTCAGGGTGGTGGCAAAACCATAGAGGTCAAGTGCCGCGGCACCGGCTGCCAGCGCTGCTCCATTATGGCGGCCGGTTACTCCTGAGTATCTAACGATATACTTGCTGTCCGCCGCGAGGACGTAAGGGCCGTAGGTTGATCCTGCGAGTTGGCTCGTAGCTCTGAATGTGGCGCCGCTATCACACGCATAGTTAAGACCCGGGTAGGCCGCATTGCCAGCGCGATATCCGATGTTGCCGAGCCGCTCTGGCATAAACGTCGTGGTGTTGTTGATCACGTCCCAACCGGTCAGCAGCAAGCGTCCCGGTCCCTCGCCGTCGGCCCCGCCGAGGGAGCCAGCCAGCCAGTTGCCGGCCGCCTCAAAGGTGCCTGAGGGAAACGCTTGCTCCATCACATGGATAGGATCGCCCTGCGAGCCGCCCCAGCCAAGTGGCGTGGCGGCACCCGAGTTGACCGTTGCGAACAAACCTCCGTCTGGCAGAATGGTTATGCGTTTATTCACCGGGTTGACCACTTGGCTGCTCTGTCCTGCGCGACTCCATTCCCCACAGTCATTGCAGGTTTGGGCGTATGTGAGCGTCAGATCCGCCACCTTTTCCAGGTGGCTGGTATCCGTGACTATGGCATTATTATTGACCGTCACCTGGCCACTGCCAGCGGTGGCTACCTCCACGTCGTAGGGGAAATGCGTTTGAAAACTACCCGCTGCCAGCGTGATGACGCCACTGAGGCGGGCCATGCCATCGGCATCGGTGACCACGGTCATGGGCCCCGCCGCCGAGGTGGATGCAAAGAAATGGTCGTTGCTGCGCTTGGTCATCATCGCCGCATCGACCAATTGGTTCTTCACATTCGCCAGATCCTGCAGCCACACTGCCCGCTCGCCCACCGCATCCGCCGGCACAAAACTGAACTCCTCGGTCGTCGAATCCCATAACACATGCGCTACCTTGAAAAATACCGGCTTGGATTCCTCCATCACATAGATCGCGCCAAAATGGGTGCTCTGCCATGTCTTGCCCACGGTATTGGCAAATTCCAGCTCTGTCTCTAGCACCGACGTGCGGCTACTATCCGCCCAGCCGAAACCCGCCGGCAATGATATCATTTGTGTCGGCAAAGCCCACCCCGACGACGCAAATCCCAGCAGCGCGAGAAGCACCGCTAGCCGACGCAGCAAAGGCATGAGCGACAACCGCCGGCCAAGGCGCTGCTCCTGTGGGGGTGTGGTAATAGCTGACGTGAACATGGGTAAAGTTTGTGAGACTGATTTCTCAAACTCAGACGTCAAGCAGGAAATTAATTTTTTCTTTTCGTTACGCCGCTGAGCCTCTCGTTTCTAATTATTTTCGTCATTGTCTTTGATAGAGATAAACCTAATGAGGAAAATAGAACCGCAGATGGACGCGGATTCACGCAGATAATCAACGGGTTTGCGGACGGCGAATTTATAATCAAAGAAGTGGGTGGGATTCAAAGTGACGAGACGCAGAGGCGTGCGAAGAGCGTGGTGGCTGGTGTGGGCAATGGAATGAGCACATCGACGATTTCCTCCGTGCCGCTATCTGTGATGGTGGTCATGGCAGGCGTGGCAGTGGTCCAACTTCCCGCAGCGAGCGTGCTCGAATATTGAACGGTCGTGACGAATCCTTCGGCACCCGCGGCCTTGCTGCGGATGAAGTGATAGGTCATCGTGGCCGCTGACTGGCTCAGGGTGGGCAAGCGGGATTGGAGCGAATCCTTCGGTGAAGTTCCCAACACATATTCAATGGAGTTGGCCAGACCATCGCCATCGGGGTCGGCGGACGCGTCGATGACTGCCGGATCCACACTGCCCGAAAAGTAGCTATCGATCCAGGACCCGTAGGCCGCAGTGGGCAGCAGCGGCGTGGCGGCAAACTCCGAATTGTGGTCGAGCAGCGCCCACACCACGTGCGTGGCACTATCATATCCCCAACTGCCGAGAGCCAGCCCATCGGTGTAAGGGCCGGCCACATAGAGCGCATCAATTTCGGTTTGTGAAAGCCCGGTCATGCCGGTATTTCCCAAAATGGCATTGACCCAGGTGTTGGTGGTGCTGCGGAACCAGCCGAGCATCGGCCGGGTGGCACCGAGGGCGGTTTGCACGTCAGCGGAGCATTCGAGCTGTAGCAAAAAGGGCGTGCTGCCAGAACCACTAACGGCCAGCACGTCGCTGAGTAGTAGAGGTAGTTCCAGGCTGGTGCGTTCCCGATAGGCCAGGCTGCAGGTGTAGGCGCTGGAGGCGGCCTCGAAGCGCAAGGTGCTGCCGCTGCCCAAGCCATGGCTGCTGCGGCTGCTCATGTGGGCGCGCTCGCGGGAGGTCATCGTCCGGGTCATTGAATCGCAGGTGGTGACGAGTTTGTAGAGGTTGGTGGAAACACCGTCGTAGGCTTTGAAATACAGGGTGCCATTAAGATTGACCATGTAGGTGATGCCGATCGGGAAGCCATTGCCTGAACCTGGATACATATCCAAAGCCAAGCAGGTGCCCTCGGCCGTGCCATCCGTGACCCACAGTTCGTTGCCGTGCACGCCGTCATTGGCGGCAAAATACACAGAGTCGCCGCAGCGCGTGAAGGCGGCCGCGTTGGAGATGCCGGTGGCGGTGCCGGGGTTGATGTCCTTGAGCAGGCTGGTGCCCGCCGAGCTGCCGTCAGTCACATATAACTCATGACCTGTTAGGCTGACGCCTGCCTGAAAAATCACGCCATGTTCGGTGCCGGTGAATCCGCTGGGATTGCTGTTGCCATTAAATTCGCTGCCCAGATCCTTGATCATGTTGGTGCCTGCAGTTGTGCCGTCACTGATCCAGGGTTCCTCGCCGGCGCCAGATTGATAGGCCGTGAAATACAGGTTGCCGCCAATGTAGGCCAGGTTAGAGGGGGACCCCACTGAGATGGGTTTGATACTTGTCACTGTGCTGCCGTTGCAGAAAAACAGCCCGGAGAAGCCGTTGCTCGCGGATAAGTAAAACCCCGAACCCGCTGCGGTCAGCTCGGTGGGATTCGAGCCGGTGGCTCCCGCATAGAGATCCGCAACCTGCGTGGTGCCCGCAGCCGTGCCGTCGGTGCGCCACAACTCCGATCCCGCTGTGGGGGCTGTGGAGCGGAAGTACAGATAGTCGGTGCCGCCCACGTTTAGTGCCGTAAATGAACTCGCTGATGCGCTCGAGTCGTTGGTCGCCGGCCGGAAGTCTTTAAACAGACTCGTGCCGGTGCTGGTGCCATCGCTGCTCCAAAGTTCGTTGCCGTTGCTGCCGTCGTTGGCGGTGAAAAACAGCGTGGAGCCGAAAGCCGCCAAGTTATCGATTGAACTCGAAACATTCGACCCCGTGCGGATATCCTTGACCAAGCCGGTTCCGGCGCTTGTCCCATCGGTGACATAGAGTTCCTGGCCGATTCCCGAGCCGCCCACCGTGGCGCGGAAAAACACTTTATCACCCACTTTGGTGATCCGATCAATAGTGGTCCCACCGGTGCCGGCGGTCAAATCCTTGACCAAATCCACATCGCTATCCGTGGCATTCAATTTACGCAGTTCGTAACCATTAGTGGCGTCGTAGCCGCTCAGATATAGCTCGCCTCCGATGTCTGCCAAAGGACCCGAGATATTGGTGATCGAACCGATGCGCTGCGCACTCCAGGTATCGGCACGCAGCGGCACCCCATTTAATAGCGCGGTGCCTAGCAGAAGACCGCACACTCGTGACACGGGTTTTCTTATGAGGTGAGGCATGGTGGTGGGTCGTGCTTGCATGTTAAATTTAGTTTTGGTGGTGGGTTGGTGTGGTCATGGCTCCATCGAGATCCAGTCGATGTTAAATGAAGGTGGCAGTTCCGGGGCGCGGACGAAGGTGAGTTCGTCGCTGGCGGAGGGGAAATACGTGATGGCCGGCTTGCCGTTGACGTCCGCCAGGGAGACATTGCTGCCGATTTGCTTTGCCACCGTTACGGATGAACTCCACGACTGCCCATTGGCATCGGTGGCATGAATGAATCTTAAATCGTTAGCGTAGTGGATAGAGTCATAACTATAATAGGCGATTGACGGTTGGCCGTTTACCACCGCCAATGAGATGGAGCTACGGCAAGATGAGTTCTCAGTGAGGGAGAGCCGGTATCCCCAGGTCGTACCGTTCTCATTCGATGCGCGGATGAAGTTAATGCCGCTAAAACCCACATAGGCAACGGCAGGATTGCCATTCACGATTGCCATGGACAGCGCGTTCATGCTGTCGGCACCGTAAAGTGTGTTGGTGCCGTCCATGGTGATCGGCGCGGACCATGCCGTCCCGCTGGCATTGGTCGCACGAATGTAGCGAACATCGGCAGGTGCTACCAGATAGGCAACCGCCGGATAGCCATTGACGACCGCCATCACGGCGTGTGGCGCAACATTCCCCGTGGCGTCAAGCGTGATGGGTGCGGCCCACACACTGCCACTGGCATTCGTAGCACGGATGAATTTGAGCGAGCCATTCGTCTCGTCGTAATAGGTGATGGCCGGGTTGCCGTTGACCGCTGCCAGCGACGGGTATTTACCGACATATCCGGTGGCCTCCACAACGACGGGTGCGGACCAGCTGCTGCCGTTGGTATTCGTCGCCATGGTAAATTTCAGATCGCGCAGATCTTCGTCATAGTAAGCGATAGCCGGATAGTTATTGACTACCGCCAGCGAGGGATAAGTGCCTACCCAACCTGCATTGTCGAGATTGATGGATTGTTGCCATTCCAAGCCATTGGGGTCCCCGGCATGTATGAATTTGAGTTTTCTGTTGGTTCCGTCGAAATAGGCGACGGCCGGCAGGGCATCGACCATTGTGAGAGATGAGAACAGGCCACCTTTTGCATCGCGGTCCAGAGTGATGGGTTCGGTAGGAACCGAGAAGTTGGCGGTAAAGGAAAAGTTATCGACGTCGGTAACCCACAAGGAGGGTTGCCACTGGGTGTTGGAGTTGGAGTGAGCTGCCAAAGTCACCATCGGCGTGGTGGCAAAGATCGGGGAAAAGTGCTTCGTGTAGGCTGCCTGATTGAACCGGAGATCCATCTCCGCAGACGCTATGCTGCCAGATCTCGGTGGCTTGGCCAGTTGGGATGAGGTGATCGCACCACTGGCAATCTTGTCTGCGCTGATCGCACCTATTGCAATGTTGCCGCCTTGCACGGCTCCTGCGCCGAGTTGATTGGTGCCCACCGCCCCTGCGGCCAATTGGTTGCTACCAATCGCCCCGGTGACGATATTGCTGGCCTGAACGGAATTCCATGCTAGCTGGGCATTGCCGACGGCACCGAAAGAAATGTTGGACGATTGCACGGCACCGGGGGCGAGGTTGGAGCTTTGGACGGCGCTGGATGCCAGTTGGGCGGTGCCGATAGCACCGCTCGTCACGGTTGCGGCAGTGAGTGGTGCTACAGTTCCGTCGCCCGCCTGCCAGCGCAAATCCGGGATCGAGACTATCCTCAGGGTGTGCGCTGCAATATCGTAATAACTGATGGCAGGATTGCCATTGACCATCGCCAATGATGTATGGGAACCGGTATTGCTAGAGCCATCGATGGATGCCGGCACGCCCCACACGGAGCCACTGGTATCGGTGGCTCGCACATATTTGAGGTCGCCGTTGGCAGGATCGAAGTAGCTGAGCGCAGGACTGCCGCTGATCACTGCCAGCGATGCATACCAACCGATAATCCCCGTGCTATCGATGATCAACGGCAGGCCCCAGGCCGTGCCATTGCCATTGGTGGCACGCACATATTTGAGAACATTGGTGGTGGTGTCACAATAACCAATAGCAGGATTACCATCAACCACCGCCAGTGATGTGTTCTGGCCCATGGTGCCCGTTGTGCTGACGATTGTCGGCACACTCCAGCTCATGCCGCTGGGATCGTTGGCACGTACATATTTGATCAGGCCATTGGTTTGGTCGTGGTAGCTGATGGCGGGATTGCCATTGACCACCACGAGTGACAGGCAGCGGCCGACAATTCCAGCACTATCAAGGGTCACCGGCACTCCCCAAAGTGTGCCGGTGGAATTGGCCGCACGCACATATTTGAGGTCACCATTGGTGGCGTCATAGTAACTGATGGCGGGTAAGCCGTTGACCACAGCCAGGGAGGAATATTGCCCCACGTCACCGGCGCTGGCCACGGTTACTGGCAGTGCCCACGTCGTGCCATCCATCCCACTGATATCGGCTGCCCTCACAAATTTCAGATCGCCGTTAGTCGCGTCATAGTAACTGATGGCTGGATTGCCATCGACCACCGCGAGTGACGTATATTGGCCGACGTTGCCAGTGGTGTCGAGGGTCACGGGGTTGCCCCACGCCGTGCCACCAGCGTTGGTGGCGCGGATATATTTCAAGTGACCGCCGGCCACATCATAATAACTGATAGCTGGAGTGCCGTTAACAACTTTCAACGAGGTGAATTGGCCGGCATTGCCGGAGTTATCGATAGTGACCGGAGAAAAGCTGGTGGTGGCGGAGAATCCTGTTGCGCTAACAGAACCCAGCGTCCAGCCCGAAGTAAGCAGGCTCACCGTCGGGGCCGCGGTGAATGGATAGGCAAACGTCCGGCTGAATGTGAGTGTGCCGCCGCTGCCACCAAGTGATCCATCGGCCGCCGTGCCCACTTCGCCGCCGAGGTGCAGTTTGCTGGCGGTGACGGCGAAATCCGCCATTTGCGCCGTGCCCACTGCACCACTGGCTATGTTGGATGAGAGCACCGCGGCACTGGCCAGTTGGCTGGAACCCACTGCCCCTGCGGCAATCTTGGATGCCGTGATCGCACCGTCTGTCACCGTCTGGGCGGTCTGGGCCATCATCGCGTAGCCCACCGCTGCGATGCGCTGATCAGGTGTGAGAAGTTGGAACCCGTGGTTGCCGTCATTGAACCAGACGCGCAACCGCACGTCTGCATGACTGAAGACACTGTTGGGAACTATCGTCATGTTCGCTTGCGTGGCATCACCTAGCAAAACGGAGTACAATCCCTTGGCGACTCCTAGGGTGACTGCCGCCGTCGGCGCCGACCCACCGCTGCTCGTCCCGTCGTTGCTCCAATAACTCGTGGCTCCGGTGCCATCCACCAGCGCAAACTTGAATTGGCCAGACCCGTCGAAATTCACGCCGCCCACCGCCACCCGGCCTTGGTAGTTGATGAGTTGCGGGACCTGGGCACGAGCCACGGGTGAGTTGGCTAACATAAAAGCGGCGAGACCCAGGCATCCTGCCATCCGCCAGAATTTTGTCAGGCCCGGGAGAGAAAAGTGCAATCGATTGGCACCGGGCAGGATGCCCGGGCCACGGTGGCGGGGGCATCCTGTCCGCCGCCTTTCTTCACTTGAATTCATGGTCATGATTGTCCGATCGGGTGGTTGGTTTCGTGTCAGGCACTCTGTCCAATCTCAAATGGCAGGTGGCGTTGTTCGGGTGGAATATTTTCATCTGCGGCCTCGCCTCTGACCCGATATTTCTTTTTTCTGCAATCTAAAATCTAAAATCCCGAATTTCCTACGGCTGGCGCACTGATTCGCCAGCGCACAAAACCCTTGGGGGCGGCTTCTATTGGCGTTGTGAAGCGCAGCGCTCCCCATTCATAGCCGTCTGGCGGTGTCGGTAAATTGCCGGGTGCCGCGGTCTCGACTAACGGCACGCTCCAGTCGGTCATATCAAAGGAGGCTTCCGGTTGATAGAGCAATTCGGCCGTGGCATAGTCCGCAGTGATCGATGTGCCACCGCTGCGGCGCAAGTAAGGAATGGCTCCGTACCGGCTGCTGCCGATAGTAATGGCTTGCGCTGCCGAACTCAGTTGGGCATCCGCCACAGCCGGATTGCTACCGAAGGCGTACTCCATGAAGTTGCTTCTGCCGTCGCCGTCCGCGTCGGCACCGGGCACGGCGGCGTCCCCGGTGAGCCCGTGCCGGCCCATGAAGCTGCGGAAGCCGCTTAGGTCGCGCACTTCGATATAGCCGATGTAAATGGCAGAGGACGTGTTGCTGAGGTGGGTGACGACATCAAACGGCACCCTCCCCGTTGGCAACGCGGCAAGCAGGGTGGAATCCAGCAGCGGGTCGGCTCCGCTGAGTGTCTGGTCACCGATATGCCAAGTGAATTGTTGGCCGGCACGCTGGCCGTTAGCCGGGAAGAACTTGGCGGCATGCATGAGGGTTGGCGAACCTTGGTCAACGAGGTTCGCAACATCGCCGCAGGTCGGATCATTGCCGTTGGGGAATCTGTCCCAGTAGGCAGGGTCGAATTGCACCTCAAACTCCATCATCGAGTCCTCCACTTCGCCGTCACGCGCTGGGCCGTCCGGCCCAAGGCCGCTTTCGGTGGAAATGCGGGCACGTAGCGGGGCTTTCACATGGAAGTGCGAGATCGGTTTGGTCACATGCCAGGTATGGGTGAAGGTGAAAAAGGCCAAGGTTTCTCCGGGACCGCTGGGGGCGTTGAGCACACAGCGTTCGCCCGGGGTATCGAACAATCCGTCACCGTCCAGATCGAGGAACCCGGTCATGTAAGCCAGGCTGCCGGTGTAGTTGCAGCCAGACGGGGGCTCGGCCCCTACTGTTAGAGTGAGGTCGAGCGAGTCGGGCAAGAAGTTGCTCGCGACCTGTTTCATGATGAGGGCATACATCGGACCTTCATCCGCGCCGTTGTTCTCGTCGCCGGTGGCGTCGCCGTTCGGTTGTCCGTCAGTTTCGGCATCGACCTTGTCAGGCGGTCCGGGATCAGAGAAATACAAATCCGGCCGGATGCAATGCCGCGGGCCGTTGTCAGCCAGGCGGGTGCGGTAATCCGCCAGGGTGACCGTGGTGAGGTTGGTCACAATGCCGGGCACGTTGCCATCAAGGGCATCCGGCAAATCACCAAAGTCCAGCGAGCCGTCCTTGATCACGACATGATAGTCTTCCACCTCACCGTCACTGGCGAGGCCTGCGGGGCCGAGGCTCAAATCGCTCGACAGGCGCAAGCGCACCGCTAACATCTGGTTGGTGACGGCGCCGACCGGCACATCAAACGGCAGATTGACCATCACTCCCGTCGAACCGGCCGGCACCGCAATGACCGAGCGCTCGTTAGGACCATTGAAATCCCCGTTGTTGTCCCAATCAACGAAGCCGTAGAGGAACGCGCCCGCTGCGGGGTTGCTGGTTACTTTCACCGGAAAAACCGTTGGACTGCCGGGTGTTAGAGTGACGCCCGCCGGATCGAATCCGTCCTCGTCGTTGACCCCGTTGGTATTGTCGCCGAGGGCGTACGCATCCGGCTGGCCATCGGCCTCCGCATCAGGTGGCACGTCGCCCATGAAAATTCCCTGGACGATCACATGCCGCGCGCCGTCTTGTGAATACAGCGTGGGATAGCGGGTGGAATCGAGGTCGCCGTAGTCCATGGCAATATCTTGCCACCATGGGTCGACAGTTATTACATAGTGGAGAATCGTGTCATTGACTTCGCCATCGAGTGCCGGGCCGTCGGGACCCAAGCCGGCTTGGGTGGAAAGCCTGAAGCGAACCGGTAAGTCGATATTCCATGAGGTGCCGGGCTTGCGAAAATGAAATACCGGCTTGAAATATAGATTATGAACTTGGGGATCCAGAGCGCTGGGAACCACTAGGGTGTCGGTTTCCCCAGGATCGTTGAAATCACCGTTGTTGTTGGCGTCAATATAACCTGTCAGATAGGCAGTCGAACCGCTGCGGTTAATCATGTCAAGGTTGGCCACGAAGGTGATGCGCAAGTCAATGGTTTCTAGGCCGATGGACACCACCTCCTGCTTGACGATCGCGAACAACGCGCTTTGTTCATCATTGATGCCATGGGTATCGTCGCCATCGGCATTGGTGGTGGGCTGACCGTCCGTCTCAGCATCAATCGCCACGGCGGGTGCCTCGTTGTATGCCATTTCCAGATATAAATCCGGGCGGATGCCGTGGCGCGGGCCGTTGTCAGCGAGGCGCGTGTGATAGTCTCCCTGGCTGACCGTGCTGCCATTGACGACAACGCCGGGAGCATTGCCTGCGATCACATCCGGCAAATCACCAAAGTCCAGCGAGCCGTCCTTGATCACGACATGATAGTCTTCCACCTCACCGTCACTGGCGAGGCCTGCGGGGCCGAGGCTCAAATCGCTCGACAGGCGCAAGCGCACCGCTAACATCTGGTTGGTGACGGCGCCGACCGGCACATCAAACGGCAGATTGACCATCACTCCCGTCGAACCGGCCGGCACCGCAATGACCGAGCGCTCGTTAGGACCATTGAAATCCCCGTTGTTGTCCCAATCAACGAAGCCGTAGAGGAACGCGCCCGCTGCGGGGTTGCTGGTTACTTTCACCGGAAAAACCGTTGGACTGCCGGGTGTTAGAGTGACGCCCGCCGGATCGAATCCGTCCTCGTCGTTGACCCCGTTGGTATTGTCGCCGAGGGCGTACGCATCCGGCTGGCCATCGGCCTCCGCATCAGGTGGCACGTCGCCCATGAAAATTCCCTGGACGATCACATGCCGCGCGCCGTTTTGAATGGCGAGCGTGGGATAGCGGGTGGCGTCGAGATCACCGAAATCGAGGTCTAGGTTGCCTTCCTGCGGTATCGTGAAGGGAAGAGAGTAGATTGCATCGTGGACCTCGCCATCACTGGCCGGGCCATCGGGGCCGATGGTCGCGTCGGTGGTGATGCGGATGCGCAACCCAAAATATCTGATGAAGGTGGAAGCCATCGTCGGATCCGTGATATGGAATGAAAATGTCAGCGCTGCGGTGGACGCGGAGGTGGTGCCACTCGGCACGCTCACCACTGCGGATTGTTCTCCGGCACCGCTGAAATCGCCGTCGCTATTGATATCGATGAAACCGATGGCATGCGCGGCTTGGCCGGTGGTGTTGGTGACTGGCAGGGTGGCTCGCAACTCGACGTCAAAGTAGGACGACGCTGCCGGCACGCATTTGACAAACTGTTGCTTGAGAACTGTGACGGTGAGGTCCCCTTCGTCGTTGTCGCCGTGCGTGTTGTCGCCACTCGCGTCGGCTGTCGGCTGGCCGTCCAATTCCGCATCAACACCGCTTCCGCTATCGCCCATGATCGAGGAACTCGAGCCGAAGTTCAGTCCGGCGCGGATGCCGTGTGACGGACCACCGTCCGCAGCTCGCGTGCGGTAATCCGGCGGCGCTACCCCCTGCGTGAAAAATGTGCCGGGCGCTGTGCCGGGTAAGGAATCCGGCAGGTCGCCCCAATCGCGCAGTACCCCCTGCGCATAGACGGTTACAAAATAATCCTCTACCTCCCCGTCGCTCGCCGGGCCAGCCGATGTTAGATTCTGGTTGGTGGACAAGCGCATACGCAACGCGGTGTTGCCTTGGGTCACGGCGTTGGCCGGGACATGGAGTGGCACGACGATGGTGGCATCATGACTGCCGGCGGGCACCGGCACGACTACTGCCTCGTCGGCATCGCTGAAATCACCGTCGTGATTCCAATCCACAAACACATAGAGCCAGGCGCTGCCGAGGGTCATCCAGTTATTGACCTTGACCCGTAGGTTACAGGTCGTCCCAGCCGTTAGATAGACATTCGCCGGATCGATCCCGTCCTCGTCGTGGGTCCCGTGGGTGTCGTCGCCTCGGGCGTCGGCGCTGGCATAGGCATCCGTCTCTGGATCTGGCGGCGTGCTGCCGAGATAGAGGTAGGGCGTGACGACATGCCGCGGGCCGTTGGATGCCAGCTTGGTGGGATAGCCAGGATCGGGCAGATCCCCGTAGTCATAACTTTGGGCGGCGGCCAGCCACACGCTGGATATCCAGGCGGCAACAGAGAGCAAGTATCTAACATTCATAGCAGTTTGTACGTATTTGATCATTGAAATCCATAATTTAAAATCTAAAATTCAAAATTTCCATCTCACGGCTGGGTGATTTGCACGCGATAGAACCGGCGCGGGGCGCTGGCGGCGGAGTCGGTGACGGTGCGGGTGCAGCCGGTGTCCACGACGCTGCCACCGGCGAGTCCTTGCCAGGGAGTGGCGGCGCTCAGGTCGGTGGCAGTTAGAACCGTGTAGCTGCGCCCTGTCGCCAGCGGCCCGAATACCAGCGATTTTTGTTGGGGAGAGCCGGGCACTTCTTCGATGCGCAAGCTGAAGCGCGACGCAGTGTCGTTAGGTACGGTGCCCGCGAGGTATTCTAGCAAGTTGTTCTGGCCGTCACCGTCCGGGTCAGCAGTGGGAGCGGCATTCGGATTGTCGGGACCGAAGGATTGCACCTGCCAGGAGTCGGGCAATCCGTCGCCGCCGTAGCTCCCGTAGTTGTCCGGGTTGGTGTCCAGTACCGTGAGGGTGAGACTGCCGATTCGCCCGCTCCAGGCGGCATGCACACTGGCGTCGCTGTTTTGATAGACAATGGCGGCGCTGGCCACCCCGGCGGCACTGATGCCGGTGAGCGGTCCGCTGAGCACGCTCCAGGCCACAGCGAGCGGATCGAGCGCCAGCGCGGTGGCGTCGTCCAGGGTGGCCTGGGCGCTGAGTTGGCGGGTTTCCCCCTCATTGAGGGTGGCGGGGGTGGCGGCCACCGTCACGCCGTTTATCTCATAGAGTTGACCGGCATAACCCTGCTTGGCAATGGCATCCGGCGAGGTCGCACTGGCCACCCCGGCCACCCCGCCCACACTCCCGTCGGCCGTGTAGTTCGCGCTGGCCGCGCCCTGGCCGCCCGCATCGATGACTTGTGGGCTGGTGCTGTAGTTCGTGCTGGTGCCAGCCACAGCGCTGCCGAGGGTCAGCGCGATTAATACGGCGGATGTCGGATGGGCTTGCATGTTGCATTCTGGTTAGGGAACGGGAGGTCTGATGCCGGTTTCTTGGCTAGAATTCATAGCAAAAGTGGAGATAATACGCAAATCCTCCAATTGACTACGCATATCCTACTTAAATACGCGCATATCCCATCATAAGCTGCGCGTATCCTGCTATTTCACCAAGTGGGTCGGGTTTTTAAGGCAACGGCGGTTGTGCCACGACGCGGAAAAAGCGCCGGGACCCGTTGGTGAAGGAGACAAACTTGGTGCTGCCTGGCAAATGACTCTGACGGTTCATGGGGGGCTATGTCGTACGCATCGCTGCCACAAATTTTTGACCGGGCGGCGGATGGGGGTTGATGGTCGACGCGTTCCTGCTAAGGTCCCGCCTATGGCCAACTTGCGCAATCTGCTGCTGGGTCGCAACCGAGGCATTTCTAACCGCCAGCGGCAGGGCTTGCCATGGTTTCGCGCCGGAGCATTGCTCGTCGCCGGTACATTGCTCGGCATGTTGTTCACTTCCATCCCCGGAAAAATTAAGCGCGGCCTGCGGGAGTTGCGTACCCCGAAACCGCAGATCATCACCGCAGATGAAGCTGACCTGCGCCGCCAGATAGAGTCGAGCCTGCGTGCCGAGATGGAAGAAAAACTCGAGAACGAACTCGCCGCGATGCGCAGAGCCGCCGACGCGGCCGCTAAAAAAGAACCCGATCAGGATAAGCAGAACACGGAGGAAACCGCCCCGCCTCTGTTGCCTAGCCTGCCTGGCACGCTCAGCGACGTGCGCATGCTTCGCACGGGCATCCCGTTCAAAACCGAAATTAAGTTCGACAAAGGTGGCATCGCATCCAGGGAACGGGCCGATGCCTCTAGCTTTGTCGCTTTCTATCAACTTAGCCTGCGCCTGCCCGCCCCAGCCAAATCACTCGCCGAGCTGGAAGCATCAAACCCTCATCTATCTAAACTATTGCCGGGTTTGCCCGCCTTGCTGGCCAAGGCGGAAGTTTCCGCATGGTATGGCAAGTTATATGATAACAAAATGGCGCGTGTCCGCAAGGATGCGACGCTGCTGAATGAAATTCTATCAAAGCACAATTTTTTTGACTGCGAGACGATGCTCAATCTGCGAGCGGAGAATGGGCGGCGGGTGTTTTACCTACAAGCAGACATGGATGTGGTA
Source organism: Verrucomicrobiota bacterium (assembly GCA_037133195.1). Classification (GTDB taxonomy): domain Bacteria; phylum Verrucomicrobiota; class Verrucomicrobiia; order Verrucomicrobiales; family Akkermansiaceae; genus Luteolibacter. The sequence continues at coordinate 20,898 of JBAXOP010000003.1, forward strand.
TCGGACGGTTCAGACGGCGACCGCCTGCCGACGATGCCCGAAGCGATTGTCAACTCGACGTACTATCAGCCGTTCACGAGTTATGCATGGCCGAAGAAAGGGACGCAGCCCAATCCGATTATTGCTGGCTGGGGGCGGCGAATCAAGGATGCGGAAAAGGAATTGGCGGAGCGGACTACGACGGCTGAGCGCAAAAAATGGTTGCGCGAGCGTATCGCATATCTCAAGCGAGGCGTGGCGGATTTAAAAAGCCGCAGTTTTCTCATTGCCGAGCATGATCCGTTCATCGTGGTTCCGGTGTCCGTGCTCGCCGCCCACAATGATCCGTTCGCACCGAAAGCCGGCGACTTCGCTGCGGTCATCTACGGCGACCACATCTATCCGGCGATTGTCGGCGATGGCGGCCCGAGTTATAAAGTGGGTGAGGCGTCGCTGCGCATGGCCCAACAAATCAATCCGCGCGCCCTTTCCAATAACCGCCCCGTGTCCGATTTGAAAGTAAGTTATGTGATCTTTCCCGGCAGCCGTGATACCGAGCGTGCTGCCCCGGATTATGCCAAGTGGCAGCTGCGTTGCTCCGATCTCCTTAACGAAATCGGCGGAATCGGCGTGGGTTACTCGCTTCATGAATGGACCGATACCCTGCCCAAGCCCACCCCACCGGCCTCTCCGACGGCACCGGCCTCTCCGACGGCACCGGTCGCACCGACGGCACCGGCTTCACCGACGGCACCGGTCGCACCGACGGCACCGGGTCCACAGCCAGCGCCCGCTGAGTCGCCATAACCCACCCGAGTCACTTGACCCGGCAGCGGCCCGTAAAGGAGCGACGACTTTATTGTCGTCGTGCGGAAGGGCCGGCGATGAAACAGCGCCTACGGCACGAACCCATGGGCCACCTTTCCCATGACAAGAATGGGGTGGCTCCTTAGCCTGAGTGACTCAACGTTCCACACCCAGCACGCCGGGTTCTGGTGCTAGAAAGGAAAATGGGAACCACGGATTACACGCCGGCTGAAGCCAGCGCTCCGTTGGATAGCGCATCGGCCGGTCTGTCACTGGATGGCGGCAGTGCGGGGTCCGGCAGAGAGAGGTCTGGCAGGATGGTGGCACTGGTGGCAGGGTGGGAAAATATGCGGGAGGCGGTTTCCTGCACAATGTCCGGGGTGAGCGCCCGGTAGATGTCTGGCAACTGGCGGTGGGCATCCGCAGAATGCCCGAAAAGTAAGTCGAGGGCAACGTGTTGGGCAATGGCCGGGGCGGATTGTTGTTGGATGGCCAGACCGCTGAGGACAGTGGCACGCACGCGATCAAAGACAGCCGCAGGAATACCGGTAGCTGCTATTTTGGCTATTTCGGCGAGCAATTCGTCGCGGGCCACTTCGACCTGTTCAGGGGCAGTGGCCAGATAATAGGTGAACAGGCCGGCATCGAAACCGAGGAATTGGGTAGCACCGACTTGATAGGCCAGGCCAAGCTCCTCGCGGATGCGGCCAAACAATGGCCCAGCCATGTCTGATGCGTATTCCTGTAACATCGCCAATGCATAACGGTCGGTTCCGCTGACGCTGGCACCGGGGAATCCAATAGTTATAACCGCTTGTTTCTTTGGCAGACGGGCGGTTAGGTGGCTGCCGGGGCTCAGCACACTGACGGGCGCGTCCCAGGCTTGGCCCGGTGGTAACGGCACCAATTTTTCCGTTAGGATAGCAAGGGCGGCGGCGGGGTCGAAATCGCCGGCGATGGCGACGGCGATGTTGGCGGCGCAGAAATGGCGCGAGTGATGAGCGACGAGGGCAGCCCGTTGGAGGTCGGCGAGAGAGGCGACCTTGCCGAGCGGGTCCAAGCCATAGCCGTTGCCGCCGAAGATGGCGTGGCGGAGGGTGCGGAAACCGGTGTGCAGCGGGTCTTGCAACGCCTCTTCGAGTGCGGCGAGTTGGCTGGCCTTTTCTCGGGCCATGGCGTCATCTGGCAAGGCGGGTGAGTGCAGTACCTCGGCGAAAACGTCCACGATGGTGGCAAAATCGGGGGCGAGGCCGCTGGCTCTGACGAGCATGGCGTTGTTACCGGTATTGGCACCGATGGAGGCACCGAGGGATTCCAAGATCAGCGCGATTTCTTGGGCGCTGCGGCTCGCGGTGCCTTTGGTGAGGGTGGCGGCCACCAATTGGTTCAATCCGTTGCTCACGGGAGTTTCCGAGGGCAGACCGGCACGCACCGCAGCATGCAAATGGACCAGCGGCACCCGGTGATCCGGGATGAGCGCGAGGGTGAGGCCGTTGGCCAGTGTGTGAACCTCGATCTCTTCGCGGCGACGCGTGGTCTTGGCTATGCGGGCCGGGGCTGGTGCGTCTATCGGATCTAGGATGCTCAGTGTGAGCCGTTGGTCACTGAGGGTGGCGGCTGCGCGGCGGATGGCCTCGGTAGTGACGGCCTGGACGGAGGCAAGGTGGCGGCGGGTAAAATCCAAATCGCGGGCCTCATGCCAATTGGATGCCAGATCGGAGGCACGCCCCGAGGCACTCGTCAGTGAGCTGAACTGGCTGGCGGCGATCTGGCGTTTGGCTTTGGATAGATCGTCGTCGAGCGGTAGGTCTGGCAAACTCGCGAGTTCAGCGAAAATTGCTTCGATGAGGGCGTCGCGCTTGGCTGGGGTGGCGTCGGCGGACACGGCGAAGAGCCCCTCGCGGCCGGGGCCGGTCCAAGCCATGGCGGAGATTTCGAGGGCGAGTTCGCTGCCCTCTCGCAAGCGCCGGTGAAGTAAGGACGAGCGACCCCGGCCTAACATCGCGGCCAGCACCTCGAAGGCGGGCGCGTCGGGGTGGTCCAGGGCGGGAATTTTCCACGCCAGCGAAATTCGGCTGGTGGGGATGGCAAATGTTTCCCTGGCGCGACGCGGCCCGAGTTGGGGAGGATCGCAGACGACGAGCGGCGTGCGGGCGAAGGAGGCGACGCACTCGGCCGTGAGATCGGTGATACTCTGGCGGGCTAGTGCGGGATCGAAATCGCCGGAGATGACCACTACGCAATTTTCCGGGACATAGCGCTGACGGTGATAGCCGATGAGGTTCTGATAGGCGAGGGTATCGAAGAGTTGGCGCCGGCCGATTACCGGGTGGCGGCGCGGGTCGTGGACAAAGGTAGTGGCAAACAGCAGGCGGGTGGCGGCTTGGTCGGGATCATCCAGGCCCATGTCGATCTCGCGGCGGATGACCTCCTTTTCCTTGTCAAACTCTGTCTCCGGGAGCAACGGGAAAAACACCAGTCCCGTGAGGGTTTTGAGAAACACCGCGAGCGACTCCGCTGGCCCGTCGATGTAATAAACCGTGCGGTCAAATGTGGTGTAGGCGTTCCAGTGCCCCCCCGCTGCTTGCACCGTGTCGGCGAGTGTGTCCGCATCATAATCACGGGTCCCCTTGAACACCATGTGCTCGAGAAAATGCGATAGCCCGCCGCCCAGATGAGCGCCTTCGTGGATGCTGCCGGTGGCCACCCAGATCTGGGCACTGACCACCGGGGCGCTCGGGTCGGCATCGAGAATGAGGGTCAGCCCGTTGGGCAAGGTTTCGACGGTGGCGGCAGAAATCGGATATTCCATAAATTTAGGCTTGGTGGGACACCGGGAATGAAGCATAAACCGACGGCATGCAACGATGGATTATTGCCGCAGGTGTTTTCTTGGCGCTTTTGCTCGGTGGTGGCTTATTTGGCTACCGGGAGTACCGGCTCAATAAGCCGCTCCACCCGGTGTTGCTGCAATATACGATTCCTGCTGAGGCGACGCCCAAAGAACGCGCCGACAAGATGGAACTGCTCAAACGCTTGCTCAGGGAACCGGCTCTACTGACCCGTGTGAGCAAGGAGGGCGGGCTGGCAAAAAAGCTTCAGATGACCACCGACGAAGCCGCCGCCAATGAATTGGGCAAGCGGCTGTTTGTGGAACTCGGTGAGGCCGATACACCGCAGGGCAAGCTTGCGGTGATCAAAATCGGCCTCGATTGCAAGGTCAAGGAGTTCGACACGATGGTCGGGGCAAGCAAGCTTCTCAAAAGCCATCAAACATCCCTGAAACCGGCTGAGTTCATATTCCGGTAGCACGCACCGAGCTGACTTACTCGGGGAAGATCCAGCGGCTGTCGAAGCCGGGGATGGCTTCCCCGTGCTGGATTTTCCAGTAGCGGTCCACATAGATTTCCACGCCCTTGCGATAACTCAGGTTCGGTGAGGAGTTGCGCGTCCATTGCAGATCCAATTGCTTGGCGTCGGCCGGTAGCTCTAACACGCGATCCTTGGCTGCCACCGCGCGGCCATCCACCTTGGCGGATTTCAGGTCCATAAACCACGGAATGTGGAATCTCAGTGCTGCGGGGGCCTTGCGCCATTGGGCGTCGAGATGCACGCTCGCTCCCTCGGCGGTGGCGTCGATCGTGTAGGACAGCAATCCAAAATCGGTCGGGGCCTTGCTAACCCGCACGCGGCGACCTGCTTCCAGCCAGGTGGGGGCGAGCGCGGAGGCGAGATGGAGGACCGGTTGCTGCATGTCTTCGCGCAGCAGCATGTTGCGCAGGCATTCATTGAAGCGTGCGGCGCACCAGCCGTGGGGCGGATAGTTATTATGGAAATTGCGGTCACGCCAGGCCCAGATATCATATTCGAAGCCGGTGTTGGTGCTGCCGGTGTGGACCAGGAACGAGTAAAAGTCAGTGATTACCTCGCGGTCCATGCCTAGGGCCAGCAGGGTTTCCAGCACTTGGAATGTTTCGTAGTGATGGATGACGGTGTGCTCGGGCTGCGACCAATCGAGAGGCTTGCCATCCTTCGCCTTGCGGACCTTGAAGGCGTTGTGCTCGTAGGTCATGATACCTTCCTGATAGGCATAGTCCCGCACAGTCTTGACCGTGTTCTTTACCATCGGGTCGGCGGCGGCTATGATGCCGAACGGATAGACGCCACCCGAGGCATTCTCCCAGTCCATTCCGGCGAGCGGGTCGTCCAAGCCGGGCGGGATATAGCCGCCAGTTTTCCCGGTGATATCCTTGAGCCTAACCATGAACTTGGCCAGATATTCATCATAGATTTTTTGGAAACGGCGGGCGTCGTCGTCCTTGCCGACGGCTGTGGCCAATTCGGCGGCATCCTTCAAGCCCCGCAGCACCCAGAAACTGTGACCGGTGTAATGGCCGTCGATGCGCTCATTATCATAGGGCCCGGAGGCCGGCCACAAACCCCACGGGTCCTTGGCGGTCTCCGCCTCAAGCTTGGCGATGTGGCCCGGTACGGCCGGATAGACGCGCTCGGCGAATGCCCGTTCGCCGGTGATGCGGTAATGCGCCGCCAAGGTCCACAGCGCCTGGCCCCAGGCATCCGGGTGGGTCGCTCGCAGGCCGGTTAGCTTGCCATTTTCATCCTTGAGCAAAACGTGCTCAAGGCATTGCTCGGCCACCTTGGTCAACCCTAACATATCATAAGTGTGTATGATGAAAGCGGCGTCGCGCGAGAAAAACTGGTTATACTGGACGTCGCTGACTGTCTGGATGAAGGTTTTGCCATCTTCCTGCATATCGCGGGCCATCAAATCATACATCAGTGAGGACTTATGCATATCCATCACTTTTTGCTCGGGCACCTCAAACATGGCACCCGCATTCAATTGCTTTTGCCAGAAAGCACTGCTGCTAGCCAGATAGTCATCAAAACCCGCCGCTTTCACTGCTTTGACCTGCTCGGCGTGGGCATCGGCAACCGGCACCCACGGCACCGTCACATCGACGGAGGCCGATTGGCCCGGTGCCAGTCGGATCACAAACTCGAAAGGTTCGACGTTGGCGGCCGCTTCCAGCACTTTCCATCCGGACTTGTCTGGCTGATAGTTAAAGATCAGGTGTTTACTCTCCGTCCGGTGAACTTCGCTGCCGTTGCTCACCTCGGTGGGCTCCCATAACTTCCACGGCTTCCAGGCCGCTTGGTCGATGAAGCGCCCGGTCCACCAGCGCGGTTCGGTGTGATCGAAAAATGGATGCCGCCACGGCCCCTCATGATCGTACACCCGCGCCCCCACTGCCGCCCGCTGTGGCACGCTGCCGGTATTGGTGGCGGTGATGCGCACAAACCCTAGCAAATTAGCCAGCGGCTCGAGTCCCGCAGGTGCGGCAAATGCCTTGACCCGGTATTCGATGCCATCGACCCGCGAGCCGTAGTTGATCACTGGCAGGCAACCGCCGTCGAGCGTGCGCACCCGGCTGTTGAGCCGTTTGAGCGGCGTGCCTGCCCATAGCGTCAGTTCACCAAAGTAGCTGCTGATTGCCCCGTCGCCGGTGAGTTGAAACGCCTTGGGCGCATCCATGAAGCCGAGCGCGTCGCTGGGTGTTAGAAAATAGTTGAATGGTCCCTTCAAGTCGTGGAGGCGCTCGTCGAGTCGCGCATCATGGATATAGGTTTGGGCTGGCGATTGCATGGGGGCGCATGTGAGGATAGCCGCGATGGCCGCTTGGCAACTGCGGAGGATGGTTGATGTGTGTTTGTTCATAAGTGGGTCGGTGATGGTCGCTGAGGCGTGTATGGAATTAAAATCACATATGAATGGGTGAATGCAGTCTGCAATAGTAATTTCCGCCATGTCTCCATGTGTCCTAGCGTGGCGCTGATGTCTGGCGTTCGGCTAGCCTGCGGACCCAGCGGCCGTAAGCCCAGATCAGGGCGGCGGCAAGCAGGCCGATGCAGGCGAAGAAGCACCAGGTGGAGCCGACGTGGTGCGTCGAATAGAGCAAGCGCGTGAGTTCCTCCGGGGATTTTCCCGTGGTCTCAACCAACTTTTTAAAGGCCTCGCCGGGAGGCAGCGCGTCGATGGCCACTTGCGCCGGGGTCCAGCCATTATTCATTAGCATATCGCGGGCGAACACATCCTTGTCCGACCAAATATGATAGAGCTGGGGACCAACCTTGCCCTCAATGGTTGCACCGATGAGCATCGGCCCTTGCGAGAAACCGATCCACATCGCTTTTTTGTCTGCCGGGGCAATATTGCCGAGAAACTCGCTGTATTTCGGGCTGGCGAGCATTTCGCCCAAGCTGAATACGAGCATCGCGGCGACACACAGCCAGGCGAGATTGAACAGCCCGAAAAGCGTGAGTGCGGCCACCACCAAGAGGGTGCCGAGCAACAGGCTGTTGGTGGCACGCATTTTGGCACTTAGGCCTGCGATGATGAAGCAGGTAAGCATGATCGCCCCCGAGTTGATATTGACGATGCCCTCGGGTTCGATCTTCAGACCGTTCTCTTTCATCCCCAACAAGAAATGCATCAGGTTGCTGCGGGTGCCACCCGTGCCAAACAGTGAGCGCACGATCTCACCTGTATCCACCCAGTCTTCCACATACTTCGGCAGCACGTCCCACAGCATCGGGAACATGAACCACCACAGTGAGAAAATCAGCAGATAATAATGCAGGTGGGGTTTCTTGAGTTCCTGCAACGACTCCCGCCATAAGCTCGTCTCACGAACCCGGCCGGCCTTCACTTCGGCGCGGCGTTCCAATCGTTCCTGTTTGCCAGGTTCCTGATAGGTAAGGAGCAAGAGGAAATTGAGGGTGATGAGGATGGCACTGGTGAGGAAGACATATTTCCAGCCCCACTGCTCGCGCATTTGCATGGCCACCAGCGGCCCGATCCAGCCACCGATGTTGACGATTTGATAGAAGACACCCCAGGCGACGGAGCTATTCGTCCGGGTGCAACTGCGGATCAGCGTGCCTTGGATCCCTGGCTTGAAGATGGCGGTGCCCAAGGCCAGACACATCGCCCCTGCAAAAAACCCCCAATAACTCGGGTTAAACGCCATAAGCAGATAGCCCGAACTCTGGATGATGGTGGCCACAAAAATCGTCTGCTTGTAGCCGTAGCGGTCTGAAATCCCCCCGGTGAAAATCGAGCCCCCAGACTGAATGAGTCCCCAGATGGCTATCAGGGTGCCGTAAGTGGCCATCGTCTCCCCCAGGCCGCCGTCGCTTTTGGCGCGGGTCACATATAAGTTAGACACGGCTTTTACGCCGTAGAAAGCGGCGCGCTCGACCATTTCCATGCCGCCGACGATCCAGAAGACATAGCCGAGGCTGCCGAGCGCGGCCCACAAGCCGAGTTGTTTGACGTCGTCGAGGGTTGACTCGTGGTGTGTTTTTTCCGGCGCGGGCTTTTGGCTCATGGGCGAGGCATGGTTGAAACGGCGAGCTTGTTCAAGCATTAATTGAGCGCATCAGTTTTTTTGGGCCTCGCGGCGGATCTCCAATAACCCGGCCGGCGGTACGTCCCAGGCTTGCACTCCGGCTCCAAGGTCTTGTTTTTGCTCGCTGATTTGGGTGCCGCGGCAGTCGCGGATGCGCACACGGGCCGGCCCGTAGGCTTGCTCGAAGCGCAACACCACTGATGAACCGGACTTGGCATTGACCACGTCAATTTGCCCCGGGGACTGCGGGCCTGGCGCAACGACAATGTCCTGATAGATGGCGGCCACCAGTTTGTCGGAGGTGCGGGCCTGCACCAGCGGATAGTTCTGCGCCGGTGAGCTGGGTTGGAAGTCACCGTCGAGCAACACCGCGCGGTTATCCTTCCAATAGCGCAGCCAGAAACCGATCATTTTGCGGTGTTCCGGCGAGGTCTCGGCGAGGCGCACCGACAATTGCGGCACGGCGAACAACACGTTGAGAATCTGCAGCGCGGCACTTTCCACCGGTTCGCCAGGATGCCACACGATCATATCGCTGTGCACCGCTGTGTGATCGGCCAATAACCGCAGATCAATGGTCTCCTTGCGGTTGACCGGCCCGGCGTTGGGGCAATCAACGCCGCGGAGCATGTTGCCGTACTTGCGCATCAGCGGGCCGTTGTAGGGTTGGCGAAACTCAATGGCTATGTCCGGCTTGACCTTGCGCAACCGTGCCATAATGTCCGTGAATAACCGGTCCACCGCCTCGTCCACCGAGGCAAAATCACGCCCACCATCAGCTGTTAGGACAGTGTCGCGCTGCGGTGCGAACAATTCGATAAAATCGAGTTTGAGGCCATCGACGCCCCACTCGCGCACGGCGTTTTCGTAAAGACCGATGAGGTACTCGCGCACATCCGGGTAGCGGGGATCGAGGATATATGCGTGCAGGCCGGCGCTCAGCGCCAGTGTTTTGCCTTGGAAACGCTTGGCCGCGGCGGATTTTTCGCCGGCCAGGGGGACCGCATACCAGAGCATGAATTTTTGATGGAGAGCGTGGACCTGATCGACGAAGTGTTTCATCTCCGGGATGCGCTCGGGTTTCCAGTCACCCGTGAAGGCGTAGCCGCGGTTGCTATCGAGCGTTTGCCATCCGTCATCGACGATGACCCCTTCGAGGCCGATCTCGCCGCCCAAGACACATTCCTTGAGGATTGCTGCGGGGTCCACGCTTTGATGATAGCTATACCAAGTCGAGTAGAGCGGCACCCGCGCCGCCTCTGGCACCGGCGCGGGTTGATAGCCATCCTGTGCCGCCCACCACCGGGCGGAGTCGCTCAATACCTGATAGAAGGGTAGCGGGCGGGTGTCGAAGCGGAAAGTGATCCGATAGTCCTTGAGCGGGGCCTGCTTGCCGGCGAACAATTTTACGGAGGCATGGATATTGACGTCCTCTTCCTGGACGCCGCCGCCGAGTTTGACCGGTCGCAAGGCATCGGAGAGGGCGACGGTGAAGCGATTGGCATGATTCGACCCGAGAAACATCATCAAGGGCGCACGTAACACCGCCCGCGATTCCACACCCACCCCCTGATGGTCAAAATTCGCCTTGGTATTGTCCGATACCCACACCCCTGCCAAATCCACCGCCGCAAACCGCCATCTCACCTCAAGCGGTGGCGGATTGGCCGCTTCCTTGGATGTTAGAACCAACGTCGCCAACAGCAAGTTCGCTTCCGGACGCTGCATGTCCCACGATGTGCGAAATGAGCCAAGCTCGCCTACGATGGTTAGATCACTCTCGGCAATGGCCACAGGCGGGGTCGCTCCAGCCGCATTCCCGCAAATTCCAGCTAGAAAAATCCCGGCGGCCACGACGATGGCGGCCGATTTGTGTGTTGGAAAACTGGGCATGGGGTGGATTGGTTGGTCTTGTCCGGCATAGCGCGACCGGCGCGGCTTGCTGCCCGCGTTTACGTCGCTAGCCTCAGGATTGTTTCAACCCGAAAGCCGAAGTTTGATCATTCCCTAGCATCAGCAGAATTGTTTCTCTGTCCCTTAATCCAACGAGTGCTTGACAAGCGCGGCGTTGTCATTACCAGATTGCACGCCTGCACGCCGGTACCGCTGGCTAAAACCGAAATTGCAAAAAAGGTAAAACAGGCCATAATTTGGCACGGATTCTGCTTTGCGCTCATCGGATATTTCAGTGAGAAGCCGGAGTATATCCCATTCTCAGGCGTGCACGAAATACCAACCCCAACGACAACCCCCCCCCACCAACAACACCCCCAACACCCCACGAACATGGCAAAATACAAATTGGAATACATCTGGCTCGACGGCTACACGCCGGTTCCGAACCTGCGCAGCAAGACTTTAGTCAAAGACTTTGATAGCTTCCCGGCGCTGGAAGCCCTCCCGCAATGGGGCTTCGACGGCAGCTCCACCCAACAGGCCGAGGGCCGCAGCTCCGATTGCATGCTCAAGCCGGTGGCCGTGTTTCCAGATAGCACCCGCCGCAACGGCGTGCTGGTCATGGCCGAGGTGATGATGCCCGACGGCACCACACCGCATCCCACCAACCACCGCGCCACGGTGCTCGACGATGCGGGTGCTTGGTTTGGCTTTGAGCAAGAGTATTTCCTGTTTCAGGAAGGCCGCCCGCTGGGCTTCCCGTCCGACGGATATCCCCCGCCACAGGGGGTTTACTACTGCGGCGCTGGCTACAAGGCTGTCGGCGATGTCGCCCGCCAAATCGTCGAGGAACACCTCGACCTTTGTATCGACGCAGGCATCAATCACGAAGGCATCAACGCCGAAGTGGCCAAGGGCCAATGGGAATTCCAGATTTTCGGCAAGGGATCCAAGACCGCAGCGGACCAAGTCTGGGTGGCTCGCTATATCCTCAACCGCCTGTGCGAAAAATACGGCGTCGATGTCGAATACCATTGCAAGCCGATCCGTGGCGACTGGAATGGCTCTGGCATGCATGCGAATTTTTCCACCACGTACATGCGCGAAGTCGGCGGTAAGGCATACTTCGAAGCCTTGATGGCAGCCTTCGCAGAGTATCGTGAAGAGCACATCGCAGTCTATGGACCAGACAATCATCTGCGTCTCACGGGCCTGCACGAGACTCAGTCTATCGACAAGTTCTCTTACGGCTTGGCCGACCGCGGCTCCTCAGTGCGTATTCCCCACAGTTTCATGAACGCTAACTACAAGGGTTACCTCGAAGACCGCCGGCCAAATTCCCAGGGCGACCCCTATCAGATTGCCTCACGTATTCTCAAGACCATCGTCTCAGTGCCCACTCCCTGATACCAACGGTCACCGTCACTTGTCATAGGTGGCATCCCGCTCCGGGGTGCCACCTATTTTTCTGTCTCGTGTCGCTTGCCACCGTCGCGAATGGTTTCTCGGTTAGATGCTTCAATCTGCAGGCGTTGGCGATAGAAATCCTCACGCTGGCGGTCCTTGGGACAGGGCGTGAAATCCAGGACGTCGCCGCGCGGGCGTTGGGCGAGCGATACGAGGCCCACTCGCAGAAGTGCTAGAGCCTCGGTGTATGCGGCGCAATTCTGGTCCAGCTTGGCAAGGGCTGGCGAGAGCAGCGGCCGGTCGAAACTGAGCCACGGCCCCGTGCTGGTGGCAAAATTGTCCTGGGCGCAGGGCGCGCCGGTGAGGGCGCTGAGGCGGGCGAGCTGTTCAGCCGTTAGGGGCGAGCGCCCGGCTGGGTTGTCTGGATAGGCGCTATCGTAAGTTGGATAGTAAGGGGCGTTGATATCGATCCAGGTGACGATGCGATCAAAACTTTCCTTGTCGAGGGTGAGTTGGCTGAGGCTTGGGCCTTTGTCGGTGGGGTGGCCTTCGCGAATGACTTTAACAAGCGGGCTGGGATGGGAGCCCCAGGCATAGGGTTGCTGGATTCCTGCGGGGCCGGCTCCGATGGGCTTGATTGCATGCTTGCGCCACATCTCGGTATAGGCGGCGTTGAAAAATGGATCGCGGTCCCCGGCCAGCAACAGTTTTTGACCGGCGGGTTTGCCGAAGTCGTGGCATTTAACACAATATTTAGTTAACACCGGCTGCACCTCCGCCATGAAACTGAATGAACGCTGCGGCCCATACCATGGTGCCAGTTTGCTAGGCTCGCGGCGCAGTGCCAGCGGCTCAACCGGCGAAGGCGGCGGCGCGGCTAGCCGATTGTCGTGGCAGCCGACGCAACCGGTCCGTTCGCCCGGTTGGACGACCGTGCCGCTGCGCATCGATTGGATCATCATGTCGTTTTCATCGAGGAGTTGGAAAAAGACAAATGTGTTAGATGGCAATGAGAAATAAGCGCTGCCATCGGCCTCCACAGGCACGCAGCCGAGGATACGTTTGGCGGTGAAATCATGCCAGTTCATGCCCGGTGCCTGGAACCCCTGGCCAAACCACTTGCCGTTGGTCCAGGCACGTTTTTCAGGCGACTCGACGACGCGCAATTTCTTGACCGCGCCGCGTTTGACGCCGCGCATGTGGGTGCCCTGATAGACGTCGGCCACGTACATCAGGCCACTGGCTGTAGAGAAGTCGCGGCGGACAGGAGGGACCGGTGGGCGGGGTGAGGAGCCCAGCGGCATGGCGCTGAAACAGCCGGGGGCCTCGGCGTGGACCAATAACTCATTGCCGAATACGTCGAGCAGATAGATACCCATCTGGCGTTGTGCATCACTGCGCGAGCACAGGAAATACTTACTGCTCAGGGGCCACGGGTCCTCATACTTGGGATTGACGCTGCCGAGGCGGTCGCAATCAAAGTTATCACTATCGCGCAGGGTGGCACGCACGCCGGATGGCCAGGTGCGCAAGATCGAGGCGTTGCGATCCGTGTCGAGGTTAGGGTCGATGATCGCCAGTGCGCCCCACATATTCTGATGGTGCGTGCTGAGGATGCACAGCAATTGCCAGGTGTCTGGCATGATGCGCGGGTAATACACGGCGGCGGGGTCGGCCTTGTTATTGCCCCACAAAATCGATTGCTGGGTGCCATCCGGATAGACGGTCCAGAAACCGTGGGCATCGCCGAAATTACGGTCCACATATTCCCAGCGTTTGTAGAGGATGCGGCCGTCTGGCATCAAGCTGGCCTGGTTTTCGAAGAGGGTGCTTTTGGTGATTTGAATGATGTTAGAGCCATCGTCATTCATCCGGTAGAGGTTGGCACCGATATCCTGGCTGCACATGTTATACTTAGGCTCGCGGGTGGAGGAAAATACCAGGCCTCCGTCCGGCAGATAGATCGGATCAAAGTCACTGACGCCCGGCGCAAAGGTGAGTTGCTTGAGGTCGCTGCCATCGGCGTTGATTTCAAAAATATGGAAATTCTCCTGCACGCTGCGACGCATCGAGAAAAGGATTTTTTTGGCGTCGAAGTGGACGCAGGGGCTGCGCACGGTGCCTAGCGGGGCATCGACGAGGGTGCGGGTGGTGCGGGTGGTGGTATCTAGCAACTTGAGGGTGCCGCCGGGAGTGAATTTGCCCTCGGTGGCCTCGCCGACCTGGAAGAGGGTGTCGATGGCATGATAGATGGCCGCGTATTGAGGTCTGGCGACAAATACCAGCGGTTGGGCGCGGAGCAGTGGATTGGCTAATAGCGCCCGTTGCTGCAGGGCCGCGAATTTGCCCGTTAGCTCGGCCTGACCGCCGGAGTTATCGGCTTGTTGCAGGGCATCGAGTTCTTTGATGAATGACGCGCCATCGGGATAGCGCTCGGCGAAGGTGGCGCTTAGATCCTCCACTGCGCTGCGCAGCGCCGCGCTAGCCTGGGGGGCGATGCGAGCAACGACAGGTGGATCGGCAGCGAATGCCGCAGCTGCCAGAAGGAGCGTTTCTAACAGGATAACCGGGCAATAATAGCTGTAGCGGGGCATCTGAGAGGAGTTGTAGCGGCGCTCTGTGAGCGCCGATGCGAATGGGATGGCGCTTGGCGGATACGCGGGTTCATCGGCGGTTCATGGGCTGCGGCGGTCATAGACGCCCCGCTACAATGCGCGGATATTCTCGCGCGGATCCTCAGTTTGGCATGGGGTTGGCTCAGCCATTGAGTTTGGCGAAGGCCTTGGGCAGGAACAGGCCGTCCTTGCGGATGAGCTTGCCATCGAAGCGGATCTCGCCGCCGCCGTAATCCTTGCGCTGAATGTTGACGATGTCCCAATGGATTTGCGACCGGTTGCCATTATCCGCGTCCTCGTACGCCTGGCCGGGGGTGAAATGGAACGAGCCGGCGATTTTCTCATCGAAGAGGATGTCGCGCATCGGTTCGAGAATCAATGGATGGACGCCCAGGGCAAACTCGCCGATGTAGCGCGCCCCCTCATCAGTATCGAGAATTTTGTTGAGGGCCTTGGTCTTGGCACCTGCCTCTGCCTTGACCACCTTGCCTTGGGAAAACTCGAGGCGGATACTATCAAATCCGATGCCTTGATAGATCGTGGGTGCGTTGTAGGTGATATATCCTTCCACCGAATCGCGCACCGGTGAGGTGAATACCTCGCCATCGGGCACATTATAGCAACCGGCGCTGATGAGGGCCGGGATGCCCTTGATGGAAAAACGCAGGTCGGTGCCCGGTCCGGTGATTTCCACGCGGTCGGTTTTGTCCATGAGTTTTTTCAGGGCGTTCATGGCAGGGACCAATGCCTTGTAATCGAGCAGGCAGACCTTGAAATAGAAATCCTCGAACGCCTCGGTGCTCATGCCGGCTTGCTGGGCCATCGACGGGCTCGGCCAGCGCAACACACTCCACTTGGTTTTTTTCACCCGGTAATCCTGCACCGGCCGCAGATGTTTCATGGCCAGTTGCATGCGTTCGACGGGCACATCTGAGGTTTCGGCGATGTTGTTGCCACCGCGGATGGCGATGTAGGCGTCCATGTCCTGCATTTCCGCCAGCAAGTGCTTGCTCATCACGGCGTATTGCGCGTCCTGCGAACCTTTGAGCAACTCGCGGGTCAGCCGTGCCTGATAGACCCGCACAAATGGCAGCGCTCCCTTCGCCCGCACTTCGCGGATGAGCGCCAATCCGATGGAATCAGGCACATCAAATAAATCAATGAGGACCTTTTCGTCTTTTTTAAGTGCGGTGGAATAGCGGACCAATTGACGGGCCAGCGCGTCGATGCGTGTGTCGTGCATGGGAAAAGCGTAGCGAGGGAGCCAGCCGTTTCCAAGCGCGATCTTCACGAATTCAAAACGGCGTATCGTCGCCCCACGGGTCCGGGCTGGCGACATCCCACTCCTCGACCAATTCAGATGGGAAATCCCCGAGAAAGCGTGATGGGCGGCAACTCACCTCGCCGGTGTATGACTTGGGATTGGTCTGCGGATAAGTGAGGTACAGGTGGTCCTTGGCGCGGGTGATGGCTACGTAAAACAGCCGCCGCTCCTCTTCCAACATAGGCAGGTTCTCGGTTTCGAGGATGCGGCCATTAGGGAATTGGCCGTCCACCAGCCAGATGACAAACACCAGCTGCCACTCCAAGCCCTTGGCCTGATGGATCGACGACAGCGTCACTTTATCCTCGTTGGCGGCGCCATTGGCGGTACCCGGTTCGCCATCGACGGCGCCCATCAAGGATAACTGGGAGAGGAATTCGACGATATCCTCAAAACCTTCTCCATAGCGCGAGAGCTGGTCCAAGTCACTGTGCCGACTCTCAAAATTTTCGAAGCTGGCTTCTAAATACTCCTTATAGACACCCTCCATCACACAATAAATCATCGCTGCGGGCTTGGCCGGGAAGCCGTTGGGGGCGAGTTCGTCGAGCGTATAACACAATTGCTGCCACGCCTTGAGCCCCTTTTTGGGCACTTTTTTGAAGGTTAGCATGACCTCGGAAAATTTGACGGGCAGATCGATGCGAGCGGCCCAACCGGAGTTGAGCCATTCGCGCCAGAGTTTATCGGCGGCGATGGGGCCGCAGCCAGGCAACATCATCACCAAGCGCAGAAAACTTTCCTCGTCGCGGCGGTTGGCCACGAAGCGCAAGAACGCCGACACATCCTTGATATGTGCTTGCTCGAAAAACCGCAAGCCGCTGGTTAGGGTAAAGGGGATTTTGCGCACCGTTAATTCCATCTGAAGCTCCAAGCTGTGGAAATGCGCCCGGTATAGCACCGCCATCTCACTCAGCGGGGTGCCCGCGTCGTGTAATTCAAGCATCCGCTGCACCACAAACGCCGCTTGCATCCGCGGCTCCGCCAGCGCCACCAGCGCGGGTCTCACGCCGGCCGCCGGCCGCGACGCCCGCAGGTCTTTCTCGAACCTCCCTTGGTTGGCGCGGATCGCTGCGTTCGATAGGTCGAGCAACTCTGGCGCACTGCGGTAGTTCGTGTCGATCGTGAACACCTGCGCCCCGGCATAGCGCTTGGGAAATCCCAAAATGTGCGCCATGTCCGCACCCCGCCATGAGTAGATCGACTGGGCGTCGTCGCCCACCGCCATCAGGCTATTCGACTCGCCCGCCAGCATATCGATCATGCGGCCCTGCACCAAATTGGTATCCTGGTACTCATCAACCAGGATATGGCGGAAGCGATTTTGATAGATATTGAGCACCTCGGGCCGTTCTTCAAACAGGCGCACGGTGAGCACCAGCAAGTCATCGAAGTCCATCGCGTTGGTGGCACGCTTTTTTTCAATATAGCCGAGCCTGACTTGCTCGATTTTATCGATCCAATCGTAAAACCGGTCATAGCTGGTGGCGATGATTTCCTCCAGGCTGGAGCCGGAGTTTTCCATCAGACTGAAGATAGAGGCCAGCACATCGGCTTTGGGGAAACGGCGTTCCTTGGTGTTGATGTCACAGGCGGCGACCACCTTGGAGATCATCGACTTTTGATCATCGCGGTCGAGGATAGAAAACGCGCGGGTGTAGCCGAGGTCCTCGGCGTGGCGGCGCAGGATGCGACTACCGACCGAGTGGAAGGTGCCCGCCCACAGGTCCGAGGTATCGCGGGCAATGAGTTCGCGCACCCGCCCGACCATCTCGCGTGCCGCCTTGTTGGTAAACGTCAACAACAGGACTTGCCGCGCCTCCACCCCGTGATCCAGCAACCAGGCAACACGGTACGTCAACGTGCGGGTCTTGCCCGAACCCGCCCCCGCAATGACCAGCGCCTTGCCCGCCGGCGATGCCACCGCCGCATATTGCTCGGCGTTGAGCGCAGCAACGTAATCGATGCCGGAATCGGCAAGCGGACGGTGAAGCGTGTAGGGACGGGCCATGAAGGAAGAAATACGGGCGGCCCCCCATAACGACAGGAACCACGCCACTAAGCAATCGCTAAACCCACCTCCGCCCCAAGAAGTCGCCAATTTCGCTCGCAGGAAAACAATATGGGGTTGCCAGATGCTAATGGGACGGCCTAGTGTCGCCGCTCATCGCAAGGTCCCGCCGGGTGACTTGCCCACTCTCAGCCCCACCGCCTCACCAACCCATGAACTTGTTCCGCAAGAAACCCATCGATAGCATCGTCGCCAACGCCTGCTCTACCGAGGCGTTTTACGATACCCCAACGCTCAAACGCACACTCAGCGCATTCCAGCTCGTCACTCTGGGCATCGGCGTGGTCATCGGGGCTGGCCTGTTTTCGCTCACCGGCAAGGTGGCCGCGGATAACGCCGGCCCCGCCGTGGTTTTCTCGTTCGTGGTCAGCGGTATCGCCTGCGCGTTCGCGGGTTTGTGCTACGCGGAATTCGCCTCGGCGGTGCCGGTAGCCGGTAGCGCGTATTCGTATTCCTATGCTACCATGGGCGAGTTGCTAGCTTGGATCATCGGCTGGGATTTGGTCATGGAATACGCAATCGGCGCGGCCACCGTGGCGGTGAGTTGGTCCGCATATTTTGTGAAATTTTGCCACCAATTGAATTTTGACATGCCGCTGCAATGGGCGCTCTCGCCGTTTGACTCGGAAAAACTGGCCGACGGCACGGTGATTCACGGCATTGCCAATTTGCCGGCGGCGGCGATAGTGGTATTGATGTCGCTATTGCTGATACGAGGCACCAAGGAAAGCGCGCTGTTCAACACGATCATGGTTGCCGTCAAACTCATGATTGTGTTGCTGGTCATCGGCATCGGTTGGGCCTATATCAATCCGGCCAATCATAGTCCGATGATCCCAGAGCGCATCTCCGAGGTGGTCAATGGCCACACCATCTATCACTTCGGCTGGCAGGGCGTTCTGACCGGCGCGGGCATGATTTTCTTCGCCTACATCGGTTTTGACGCAGTGTCCACGGCGGCGCAGGAGGCGAAAAACCCACAACGCGACCTGCCCATTGGTATCCTCGGATCCCTGTTTATTTGTACGATTCTCTATATCTTGTTCTCGTGGGTCATCACCGGCCTCGCCAATTACACCGAGTTCCGCGGCGTGGTGGACAAGCTCGCTCCTGTGGCCACCGCGCTGAGCCACTTGCCCAAACAATTCCACTGGCTCCAACAACTTATCGTGCCCGCTATCTTGGCCGGATTTTCCTCCGTAATCATGGTCCTTTTGTTAGGTCAGAGCCGGGTCTTCATCACCATGTCGCAGGATGGCTTGCTGCCTAAGTTTTTTTCTGACATTCATCCGACACGTCACACGCCGTGGAAAAGCAACGCGTTGTTTGCGGTGGTGGTGGGTGTGGCGGTGGCTTTGTTGCCAGGCAATCTGTTTGGTGAAATGTGCAGTGTGGGCACCTTGCTGGCGTTTGTGCTCGTCTGCATCGGGGTGGTCGTGTTGCGCCGCACCGCCCCGGACCTGCCGCGTAAATTCCGCTGCCCATGGGTGCCGGTGGTGCCGATCATCGGCGCGCTGCTGTGTCTGGGCATGATGGCGTTCCTCTCGCCCGATACCTGGTTGCGCCTGTTCATTTGGATGGCCGCGGGCCTCATCATCTATTTCACCTATAGCCGCAAACGCAGCAACTTGGCATGACCGCTTGTCGCATGGGAAGAACCTGCGCAATTCTCTCCGCTCTTTGCCTTCGCTTTTTTGCTCCTTTGCGTAATTTCTGCAACTGGCTCGCCAGGATCTAAAAAAAATCCCGAAAGACCCGCGCGCCGTGCGGCGTAACGACAATGATTGCGATGATGGAATTGTCGTGAGGGTGGCAATAAGCCATCCCCGCTGATTTGCCATCGCCCAACCACTCGACCCTATGAAACATGCCACCGCATGGCTGATAGCCATTTTCACCGCTACTTTCCTCTCGTCAACGACCGGTGCCGACGTGCATTCGGCGCTGGAAACCGCCTTTGCTCCCGATGCCAAAACCCTCGCCGTAACCGATGCCACCAGCCCGGCCGTCGTCCTGATCGACCCCGCCAAAAACACGGTTTCGCGCACCGTGAAACTCACCGGTTCCCCAGCTGGCCTGGCTTGGGCGGCAGATAGTAAAC
Source organism: Verrucomicrobiota bacterium (assembly GCA_037133195.1). Classification (GTDB taxonomy): domain Bacteria; phylum Verrucomicrobiota; class Verrucomicrobiia; order Verrucomicrobiales; family Akkermansiaceae; genus Luteolibacter. Next base: position 40,531 of record JBAXOP010000003.1, read on the forward strand.
ACCTCTACGTCGCAGAAACCGGTGCCGCTACCATCGCCGAAGTCGATCCGGCCAGCGGTGCCATCGCCCGCCGCCTGTCCACCGGCCGTTACCCGCGCGGCCTCGCCTTGGTCCCACGCCGCAATCTCTTGCTAGCCGCCGATTGGGGCCTCGACAAACTAACCGTCATCGACCTCGCCTCCGGCACCACCAAGGCCAACATCACCGTCGGCCGCCAGCCCACCGCCGTCGCCATCACCCCGGATGAGTCGCTCGCTCTGGTCAGTAACCTCATTCCTGATACCTCCGCTGTCGCCCCGGACACCGCCACCCAGGTGTCGGTTATCGACCTCCAAACACTCCGTGCCAAACCCCCTATCCGATTGCCTCTCGGTGCCACCAATACCCGTGGCATCGCCATCAGCGGCGATGGCCACACCGCTTACGTCGTCCACACGCTCGGCCGTTTCAACTTGCCTACCACTCAGCTCGACCGCGGTTGGATCAACACCAATGCCATGACCATCATCGATGTGCCAGCCAGCAAAATCATCGCCACCGTCTTGTTGGACCAGGTGATGGATGGGGCGGCCGACCCCTGGGGCATCGCTCTGGATCCCGCCGGGCTGCGCTTGTTCATCACCCTCTCCGGCGTCCACCAACTCGCCCTCATCGACCTCGAACGCTTGCCGGAAATCCTCAAGGAAACCCCCGAATTACTCGTTAACGACCTCGCCGCCTTATACCGCCATAACCTTATCCGCCGCATCGATCTGCCAGCCAAAGGCCCCCGCGGCATCGCCGTGTCGCCCAGCGGCAAACGCGTCGCCACCACCGGTTATTTCTCTGGCGACGTTGTCCTAACCGACATCAACGGCGCCGCCCCGGTCGCTGTCGCACTGGGGCCGCAACCCCAGCCCGATCTTGCCCGCCAAGGCGAAGCTCTCTTCCATGATGCCGGCCGCTGCTTCCAGCGTTGGCTCAGTTGCGCCTCCTGCCATCCCGACGCCCGGGCCGACGGACTCAACTGGGATTTGCTCAACGACGGGCTCGGCAATCCCAAAAATGCCCGCTCGTTAGTCTTCAGCAATGACACCCCGCCGCTCATGTCTCACGGTGCTCGCGATTCTCTGCAAGCCTGCACGCGGGCCGGATTCGTCCACATTCTTTTCACCGAACCCAAAATCGCGGATGTGCAAGCAGTCGCCGCTTACATCAAAGGACTTAAACCGATTGTTAGCCCGTACCGCAAGCCGGATGGATCCCTAACCGAAGCCGCACAGCGTGGCGAAAAACTCTACAACGACCCGCAAATCGCCTGCGCCAAGTGCCATCCCGGCCCACTGCTCACCAACCTCCAAATGTACGATGTGGGCACCACCCGCCCCTTCGATCAGGGAGCTATCAGGTTTGATACCACCTCGCTCATCGAATTGTGGCGCACCCCGCCATATCTCCACGATGGCAGCGCTGTGACTATCCGCGAGGTGCTCGTCGAGCAAAACCGCAAAGACAAACACGGCTCCACCTCCAAACTCACTCCAGCACAAATCGACGACCTCACAGCTTACTTGCAATCTCTCTAAAGGAACTGCGGGAAACCATGATCTGGCTCAAGATCATTGCCCGCAAGCGCCCCGGCCATTGTAGCGAGATCCCACAGGTGCCATTGCCGAGTGCAATGAACTCATCCCAATCTTCGTGAGCAGCACATAAACAGAGGATGAATATGCCAGATGACCCATCAACATTCAACTTCCATCAATCATCAAGCGTCAATCAATCCGGCTCTGAAGAGCTGGACTCATGCGCGTCCCCTGAACCTGGCTCGCCCGCGCCGCCTCCTGGCCGCCGCATTCGCGCTGGCCGCCGGGCTGGACATGGCCGCCGCCGACGTGCGTAGCGACGTGCTCGGCCGTGCCCCAGCCCTCAAGGAAATTGTTTTCGCAGTGCGTAAAAATAATCCCGGCGACGGTCATTGGTATGCCAACTTCAGCTATTACGGGCCCAATGAAAACCGCAGTACCTACCAGCCAGGCGGCCGTTTGTGTAAACTCGATGTTGTTAGCGGGCAAGTCACTAACCTAATCGACGACCCGCTCGGCGGTATCCGTGATCCGGTCCTCAACGCTGATGCCAGCCGCATTTTGTTTGCCTGGCGCAAAGGCAACGATCCGCACTATCACCTTCATGAGTGTCGGCTCGATGGCTCAGACATGCGCCAACTCACCGACGGACCATGGGATGATTTCGAGCCGAGCCAATTGCCCGATGGCGGCATCGTGTTTGTCTCCAGCCGCTGCAAACGCTGGGTCAATTGCTGGCTCACTCAGGTCGCTACCCTCCACCGCTGCGACGCCGACGGCCGCCACATCGAGCTGATCTCCGCCAACCTCGAACAGGACAACACCCCATGGCCATTGCCCGATGGCCGCATCCTCTATCAGCGCTGGGAATACATCGACCGCTCGCAGGTCCACTATCATCACCTGTGGAGCGCCAATCCGGATGGCACCAACCAAATGATCTACTTCGGCAATCAAACCCCGGGGGTTGTCATGATCGATGCCAAACCCATCCCGGACTCCGATCAAATCGTTAGTATCTTCTCTCCCGGCCATGGCCAAATGGAACACGCCGGCCAAGTCGTCACACTTAACCCGCGCCTCGGCCCCGACGACCCGGCCGCCGTCCATGTGGTATCAACCGCAGCGGACTTTCGCGACCCCTGGCCGCTGGCCGCCGACGCGTTCCTCGTCGCCCGCGGATCCGAATTGCTCGCAATGGATGGCAAGGGGGCCACCACCTCGCTTTTTTCCCTGCCGGAAGCCGAACGCAAGGCCGGTTTCTGGCTTCATGAGCCGCGCCCCGTCATGCCCCGATCATTGGGAAAAATCATTGCTAACCACACCGATCCCACCCAAGCCACCGGCAAACTTATCCTCTATAATATCCTCGAAGGCCGCAATATGAAGGGCGTTAAACCCGGCGATATCCGCAAGTTGCTCGTCATCGAACCGTTGCCTAAACCTATCAATTATACCGGCGGCATGGACCCGCTCACCTATGGCGGCTCGTTCACCCTCGAACGCGTCGTAGGCACCGTGCCGGTGGAAGCCGATGGCTCCGCCTATCTCGAATTGCCCGCCCGCCGCAGCTTCTTCTTCATCGCGTTGGATAAAAATGACTTGGCTGTCAAACGCATGCAGAGTTTTCTAACTGTCCAGCCGGGAGAACTCACCAGTTGCATCGGCTGCCATGAGCAACGCACCCGCACCACCCTGCCCCCGCTCCATCCCACCGCCTTGGATCGCCCGCCCAGCCAGATCACTCCGGTGCCCGGTGTACCCGAAGTGTTCGACTTTCCGCGCGATATCCAACCCATCCTCAACGCCGCCTGCGTCGCTTGCCACGACTACGATAAGACCGCCCGCGGCGGCCCCTATGCCGGTAAACTCATCCTAACGGGTGACCATGGTCCGATGTTCAGTCATAGTTATTTCATGCTCACTATCGCCGGATTGTTTTCTGATGGGCGCAACCAAGCAACCAGCAACCACGCCCCGCGCACCCATGGCTCCTCCGCCAGCCGCTTGCTCAAACTCATCGACGGCTCACACTACGGTGCCACCGTCACCCCACACCAAGCCACCATGCTCCGACTTTGGATCGACGCCGCCGCCACCTATCCGGGCACCTACGCCGCCCTCGGTACCGGCATGATCGGTGGCTATGAAGAAAACCACCAAGTCGGCACCGACCATGACTGGCCCAGCACTCGCGCCGTCGCCCAGGTACTCGACAACCGCTGCGATGCCTGCCACACCAACAAGGGAGCCCCGCTGCTGCCGTGCTCGCTCTCCGATGAACGCGGTATTTCATTCTGGCAGCCGACAATCCCAGACCGCACGCACATTACCAGCCGCCACCTTGTCTATAACCTCAGCCGCCCCCAAAAATCCTTGATCCTGCTAGCCCCGCTCGCACGCTCCGCCGGCGGCTATCAACTCTGCCATAAACCTGACGACTCCTCAGCAGTCTTTGCCGATACTTCCGACCCCGGCTATCAAACATTGCTGGCTATGATCAGCGCCGGCAAAGAACACTTGGAATCCATCACCCGCTTCGATATGCCTAACTTTATTCCCCGCCCCGCATATCTCCGCGAAATGAAACGCTACGGCGTGCTCCCCGCCGAACTCCCGTCCGATGCCACTATCAATACCTATCAGACCGATCAACGCTATTGGCAATCCCTCTGGTACCACCCCGTAAGGTAATTTCCTGAGCGCCGGGCAGCCCACTTGTCCGCCGTCTGGCGCTTCAAGGAGTGGGCGCATCCTGCCAGTTGTGTTCTTAGAATGATCCTAGCCGGCAAAGATGCCCCAATCCCCTGGGTTTCGTCTTCCGTGCAAAGTCTCATGTCCCTCGCTAACCTGATGCGCCAGCGGCCTGGGATCTGCGATTGACAGATGGTAAAAATCCGCTATGCGTAGCTGCGTGAACCTCATCCGTCTGCTGCCGCCCGCCGTGGCGCTGGTCATTGTGGGCACTTGGCTCGTAATCCTGCACCTGTCTATCGCCTCGTTGGAAAGCCAGAACCGGATGCTGGGCCAGCACATTGCCGCCGCTCGTCTCGGCGGCCCGCCGGTTAGCGCGCCCCACGCCGCCGCCTCGTCTGACAAATTGCCTAAAGACAGCGGTCCGCTCGATTGGCGCAAGCTGGCCGGGGTGCTCATGGAAAGGCAGAAAAGCGGCGGACTGGGCGATTTGCGTACGATTGTGCATTTTCAGCAGCGCCTGCAAACCATGACCCGCGAGGAACTCGTCGCCGCCTTGGATGAAATCACCGCGCTCGAATTGCCGGCCAACTCGCGTGCCATGCTCGAGGAATTGTTGCTCGCGCCGCTCATTGATAAGGACCCGGCACTCGTCCTTACCCGTTTCTCGTCCCGCCTCGACTCCCCAGATGAGGTGATGAACCGGCTCCTGGCCATGGCCCTCAGAGCGTTCGCTAAAATATCCCCGCGCCAAGCTGTTGATTGGTTAGATCAACAGGTCGCCTCCGGCAAATTCGATAGTGCGGCGCTCAACGGCAGAAATCAGACGCGGCTGCAATTTGAAGCGGCCTTGCTCGGCGTGTTGCTCACGGCCGACCCTTCCGCCGCTGTCGATCGTTTGGCCGCTCTGCCGCAAGATCAACGCGCGGAGGCGATCGGTAATGCCGCTCTGGACCCGGGCATTAAGATTGATCTAACATGGTACGCACGCTTGGTCCGCGGCCAGGTGCCAGCTAGCGAGCAAGCCGGTGCCTTTGCCAAGCAGGCGGCTCTCTGGGTGGCGCAGGGCGGATATGGCAGCGCCACCGAATATCTCAACGCTATCAAATTTTCCCCGGATGAGCGCCTAGCCTGCATCGAACAAGCCGTGGCTACCCAGATTTTTTCAACTAACAAAAAGCTTAATGCTGCGGATCTCGACGCCATGCGCGAATGGGTCAACACGCAAGCCCCGCAAGAGACCGCCAGCGTCACGGCCAAAGTTCTTTGCACCGCGGCCTTGGGCAACCGCAAGCTTGATTTCGCGCAAGCTGCCGAGTTTGCCGTCCAATATAGCCAGGCCAGCGGCAACGACGACGTGCTCATCAGTTTTGTAGAAAACTGGGCCGCGCGCTCCAACAAGGATGAGGGACGCGAGTTGGCCGCCAAAATCACCGATGCCAAACGCCGCGCCGAAACCCTCAAACGGCTCGAATAACCAAAACTCAAACCCATGCAAACTCCCATCATCGCGACCCTTGTCATCCTCACCGGTGGGGCCGGCCTCTGCTGGCACACACAACAACAGCTCTCCTCCATTCGTTTGACCCATGAAGAATTGCTTGGTACGGCCGCCCAATTAGGTATCACCATGGACCCGGCACACCCCGGTAACTTGTTGTATCTAACCAATCACGGGCGTGTTGGCCGCGAGGTGGGCGTGCAACTCGCGGCCGCCGAATTCATCGCGTTTGCCAAGGATATGGCAGCCTACACGGAAGCGGGCGGCAACCAGCTCGCAGGCCCCATGCAACAGCGGCTGATGGAATTCATGGACCGCATGATGGTACTCAATTCCGCCCAGTTCAAGGCGCTCATTGCCGAGGTTGCGGCTAACAACGAACTCAAGGATGAAATCCGCCAAGACCTCATCGGGTTTTCTATCATGACGTTGGCCAACGAACAACCGCACGCCGCGCTGAGGATTTTCGATGAGTCATCCGCGCTGTTCACCGACGCCCGGGTTGGCACGCGGGTGCTCGCCACCTCGCTCGCCTGTTGGGCCAAGGATGACCCGCTCGCAGCGCTCAAGTGGCTGCACCACCACGCCGGAAAAAAAGCTGAGCTAATTACTGAAGACACCAAACTTGGCATGGTCTCAGCCGCCGCGATCCAGTATCCCAAGTTTGCCTTCAAACTTATTGCGGATTTGGACCTCAACGACGCGCCGCATGCCATCCAATGCGTGGTCGATGCCGCAGATACTCCGCAGCAACGCAGCGCTACCATCGCCGGGTTACGTGCCTATCTCGACACCCTCAACGATGCCACCGCCAGAGAGGCAACCGCTAGCAGTGTCTTCCACGACCTCGCCCTCGGCAGCATGCGCGACGGCTTTGAGTCCGCCAGCCAGTGGCTCGCCAGCGCCAGACTCACCCCAACGGAACTCGAAAATTTTGCCGCAGGCCTCACGCCGCAGCCGAAGAGCGCCGATACCGGCCGCTGGATCGAGTGGCTCGGCAACGCACTGCCGCCGGAGCAAGCCGAGGAGAGAATCCGCGGATTTGTTAGCACGTGGACGCAGAACGATTGCCAGGCTGCCGGCCAGTGGCTCGGCAGCGCGGTCGACAGCGCGGCCAAGCATACCGCCATTCGCGCCTATGCCGAGACAGTGGCCAGCTACCATCCGCAAGTAGCCGCACAATGGGCGCTGACGTTGCCGGATGGCGACGAGCGGGATGCCACGCTTAAACAGATCTATCAAAACTGGCCTAAGACCGATGCGGCGGCCATTGAAGCCGCCGCCGCCTTCGCCAAGGAAAACGGCATCGAGTAGCCGCTGTTACAAGCCGACGGCACGCCAACAGGCGAGGAAGCCGTCGGCAAAATCTGCGGGGCTCGCGGCGATCCAAACCTTGATTTCCGCCACGGGCATCCAGATGGCGGCGCTCACCTCTGAGCAGGGGAAAAGGAGCGGGCCGTCATGGCGAGCCTGATAGACCCGGACGTGTTCCCAACCGGTGGCGGCGGAGGCGGGGAGACAGGCAAGCTCGGTGGCGGTGGTGCCGCGGATCGCCATTTCCTCGTCGAGTTCGCGCAGGGCGGCGGCTGGGTAATGTTCGCCGGTGTTGAGGTGGCCGCTGACGCTTGAGTCCCACAATCCCGGGTGCACGTCCTTGAGGTGGGACCGTTGTTGGAGCAACAGGTCGCCGCGCTTATTGAAAACGAACACGTGCACCGCGCGGTGGAGGAGGTGCTTGGCGTGGACTTCGCCGCGGGTGGCGGTGCCGGTGACTTGGTCGTTGGCATCGACCACATCGAAGAGTTCGTCAGCCTGTTGCGCGCAATCCTTGAGCGGATGTGGATCGAAGGCTCGGGTCAATTCCACCCACTGGGCGAGGGTGAGTTCTTCGCCGCGCACGGTCGCTGCGTGACCGAGACTCGCGGCCAACGGTCCCCAGGCGGGGCCCGGCGGTAATTGGTTTTTGAGTTGCTTGCGGCGTTGCGCAAACCCCCGGCGAATCAATTCATCAAACAATCGTGCGTCAAAGGCGGGCAGCCCGGTGTCGCGCGGTCGCAACACCGCCACTGCCGAGTCGATTTTTGGCCGCGGGTAAAATGCTTCGGGTGGCACCGTGCGCAAGGGTCGGACCAGCCAATTGACTTGGGTGCGCAGCGACAACACGCCATAGTCCTTGCTGCCGGGGGAGGCTGCCAGACGGTCGACGACCTCTTTTTGCAGCATGATGACGGCGCGCTCGAAGGGGTGCGGGCGGTTGAGGAGGTTTTTGAGGATCGCCCCGCCGGATGAGTAGGGGAGGTTGCCCAGAAATTTCACCGGCCGGTGTTTGAACAGGCTGCGGCCATCAAACTTTGCCGCATCATCAGGATTCATTAAGTCTAGGCCACGAACTGCATTTTTAAAAGCATTAGCCGCTTTAGTCACACC
>JBAXOP010000004.1:0-46323 GCA_037133195.1 Verrucomicrobiota bacterium
GGTGGAGCGGTCGGTGGAGCGGTCGGTGGAGCGGTCGGTGGAGCGGTCGGTGGAGTCGGCGGTGCAGCGGTCGGTGGAGCGGTGACAGGAGTGGGACTGGCAGAATTGGCAGAAACGCCGTTGAGTATCGCAAGGACGCTGCCAATACCGGCTTTTTGTCCTTCTTGGATCAGGATATCCGTTAGAATTCCATCATCAAAAGCTTCCATTTCCATGGTAGCTTTGTCGGTTTCGATTTCGGCAAGGATGTCACCTATTTCAATGGTGTCGCCGACTTTTTTATGCCATTTGAGAAGGGTTCCCTCGGTCATGGTGTCCGAGAGTTTAGGCATATCGATATTTACAGGCATGGCTATTGGTGGGTGATGCTTGGGGCAAGATGGAGTAAGGGCGGGAGATTTCCAGCCTTTTTGTAGTCGGAATGATGACAAAAAAGCGCGGTGTGCCAGGGCACCACCGCGCTTTGGAATCTTTGTTAGGTTAGCGGCTCAGGGTGCGATTTTTTTCATGCTAGGCACCAAGCCGATGTTCGGGCTACCAGAGGAGCCTTGAGCCGATGTCATATTAAGTGTTTCTTGGGATATGGAACCGCCGCCATCTTTTTTCGGGCAATACATGTGGATATTCGGACCGCTACTGACCCGCACTTTTTTAGTGACCGTTTTGTAACGTGGCACTTTTTCGGTGACGGTGACAACCATGCCGCCCTTACCACTCTTTGCGTCACCGTTGACGACCGATTGTTTGGTGACTAAGTCGTAGCCGCCAGTTTTTACTTGATAAGTTTCAGTGCGATAGCCATCCGTGTTCGTATGTTTACCGAACATTGTACAACAGGAGGAAAAGCCGAAGGAAGCGCCAGCTAGGGCAACAAGCATGAGCAGATTTTTCATGGAGCGATTAATTGGTGGTTAGGTTTGAAGAGGGAGTGGTTGAATTACATGCAGCAGCATGAGGCGAGGGCAAAAGCGATGACGACAACGGCGGTGACGGTGACGAAATGTTTCATGTCCGGCGATATGGTAGAAAGCTTGCGGGGCTTGGCAATGAAAAAGACCGGAGAATTGGAAATTCAAGCACAAAGGTGCAAATTTAGGGACGTATGGACGGTTTTGATGGCACCCGAGCACCACGAATCAGCGAAGTGAGAGGACCTTGGCGACGATCCGCTTGGGATTTGGGAGTTGTTCGTGTTCAACGTGGGGCGAGTAAATCGCCGGTGCGTCGATGGAACAAACGCGCTGGATCGGGGCGTCGAGAGAATCAAAAGCGTGTTCTTGGATGAGCATGCCAACCATGGCGGATACGCCGCCGAAGGGTTTGGATTCATCGACGAGAACAACCCGGTGAGTTTTGCGCACGGTGTTGAGAATGGCGTCTTGATCGAGGGGACGGATCGAGCGTAGGTCGAGCACCTCGCAATGGATACCGTGATCGGCCTGGAGGATTTCCGCGGCGGCGAGGCATTGGATGACGGAGCGGCCATGAGCGATGAGGGAGACATCGGAGCCCTGGCGTTTGATATCGGCCAAACCCAGAGGGACGAGGTGATCGCCAGCCTCAAGATCGGGCACTTCACCGGTATTGCCATAGAGCAAGGTATTTTCCATCACGTACACCGGGTCGTTATCGCGGATGGCGGCTTTTATCAGACCTTTGGCATCAGCGGGGGTGGCAGGTGCACACACTTTGAGTCCGGGAAAGGCCGCAAACAACGCCTCGGGAATATGCGAGTGGGTCGCACCCACACCGGTGCCACCATTGGCAGGGCCGCGCACCACGATAGGACAGTGGCACAACCCGCCAGACATGTAACGCATACAGGCGGCATTATTGACGAGTTGGTCAAAAGCCACCGAGTGAAATGACCAGAACATCAATTCCATCACAGGCCGCACCCCGAGCATCGACGCTCCGATGCCCATGCCGATAAAACCAGCCTCGGAAATCGGGGTGTCGAAAATCCGTTTGCTGCCCCATTTCTTCCACAGACCCTCGGTGACTTTGTAGGCCCCGTTGTATTGGGCGACTTCCTCGCCCATGATTACCACGTGCGGATCGCGGGCGAGTTCTTCATCAAGCCCTTCGCGAAGGGCCGCGCGGTAAGTGAGTGTGCGAGACATAGGTGCCGGAAAAAATCCTGTTGGGGTTGAATTACTAGATTTATAGTAATGACTCAGTCGTTGAAGAAATGGCGTCCGATTTTTGACGCCGGGGTATTGTTATCGGTTTCCCAATACACGTCAGTGCTGATATCGGCGAGGCTTGGAATCGGTGCTTCGTCAGCAAATTTTACGGCGGAGGCAGCTTCCTCGGTGGCGGCTAATTGGATGGCGTCGGCGCTGGCTTCGGTGAGCAGGCCTTCGGTGAGGAGCCTGCGGCGTAGCAAGGTGATCGGATCGTGGTTTTGCTTATAGTTTTCGATTTCCTCTGGCGTGCGGTATTTTTTAGCATTGGCATCGGCGACACTGTGGCCGTAGTAGCGGTAAGTATCGATTTCGAGGAGAGTGGGTTTGTGTTGTTTGCGGGCACGCTCCATGGCGACGTGGGTTTTGGCGCGCACTTCGTACACGTCCGATCCATCGATGACGTCCCACTCGATCCCATAGGCTTCGGCACGCTGGGCAAGACAGCCGGTGTAGGCCGACGAGCGCTCTTGTGAGGTGCCCATCGAGTAGCCATTGTTTTCAATCACGAAAACAACGGGAATTTCGAATAATCCGGAGAGGTTGAGAGATTCGTGGAATGTGCCTTGATTGACAGCGCCATCGCCGAGGTAACACAGGCAGCAGCCCTCGCGTTCGAGGTATTTGAGTCCGAAGGCTAGGCCGAGGCCCAACGGTGTCTGGCCGGCGACGATGCCGTGGCCGCCCCAGAAGTTCTTATCGGGTGCGAAAAAGTGCATGGAGCCACCCTTGCCCTTGGAGCAACCCGTTTGTTTGCCGAACATTTCTGCCATGCACTCGTTCATGCCCATGCCGACGGCCAGGGCGTGGCCATGATCGCGGTAAGCGGTGATGAAGTGGTCATTAGGGCCAGCCAAGGAAATGGTGCCGACGGCCACGGCCTCCTGGCCAATGTAGAGGTGAAGGAACCCGCCCATTTTACCGGCGTTGTAATACTTGAGGGCCGCTTGCTCAAAACGGCGGATGCGTACCATCAAGGTGAAAAGACCGATTTTTTGCCCGTTGGTGAGGTCTTGGTTGATGGCCGAGGTGCCGAAATCGATGGCGGTCGTGGAAGCGCTGGACATGAGGCGATGGGCGAGTGGGGGTCTAGGGGCCGGGGCGGCGGAGGTGAGAGTAAGCAGCGGTGTTATGACTCAGGTATCATTCATGGAAGGTTTCAGAAATCAAACCGCAGATGGGCTTGGGTTGACCAGACCGAGGATGAGGAGGAGTGGAAGCGTGCGCTGCATGGCGGGGACTATGGCGGTTTTCCTTCAATGTGCCAAAGAAAATCTTGTTGGTGATATGACAAAAATCAATCGGGTGAGCATTTGGATGTTCCACGTGGAACATGCGCATTATCGGTGCTTGAGTGGCGGACGTCACACGCTAGGCTGTGCTTCGGAAGATGTTTAGATACCCCAAAGTCTATGATGTGATTGTGATTGGTGCCGGCCATGCCGGGGTGGAGGCGGCCTTGGCCGCGACTCGGCTCGGCTGTGAGGTGGCGTTGCTCAGTCAGAACCTCGACACGATTGGCCAGATGTCGTGCAACCCGGCCATCGGCGGCTTGGCCAAGGGTCATTTGGTGCGTGAAATTGATGCCCTCGGCGGCGCGATGGGTCTCAACACCGATGCCACCGCTATTCAGTGGCGCATGTTGAATGCCTCCAAAGGACCGTCTGTGCGCGCACCCCGGGCGCAGTGCGACAAGAAAGCATACCAATTCCGCCTCAAGCGGCTGCTAGAGGAAACCCAGGGGCTGGACTTGCATCAAGCCAATGTGGCTGATTTGCAGGTGGTGGATGGGCGCATCGTGGGGGTGAACACATCGCTGGGCATGGAGATTGCCGGGAAAGCGGTGATTCTGAGTGCAGGCACGTTTATGCGCGGACTCATGCACGTTGGCTTGCGCAGCGAGATTGGCGGCAGGATGGGGGATTCCAGTTCCAATGTCTCGGACACCTTGCGGCGGCTCGGATTCCAAGTCGAACGTTTCAAAACCGGCACTCCTTGCCGGATCAATGGTCGCTCGCTGGATTTGTCGCGCTGTGAGCGCCAGGACGGGGATAGCCCAGTGCCGCATTTCAGTTTCATGGCCGACACATTGGAGCGCGGGCCGGATGACTTGTACACGCTCAATCCTTGGGGCGACCCAACGTTCCACGTGGAACAAATTCCATGTTGGATCACTCACACCAACCCGGCGACGCATGAGATCATCCGCAACAACCTCGACCAATCCCCGCTGTACTGTGGGGTCATTGAGGGGGTGGGGCCGCGCTATTGCCCGTCGATCGAGGATAAGGTCGTGCGCTTTGCGGAAAAAGAGCGCCATCAGATTTTTCTCGAACCGGAGGGCCGCCACACGCTTGAGTACTACGTCAACGGTGTTTCCACTTCGTTGCCTTATGCCGTGCAACTCGCCTTCCTGCGCAGCATTCAGGGCCTTGAAAATTGCGAGATCCTGCGGCCTGGTTACGCGGTCGAGTACGACTACTGCCCGCCGACCCAACTCCGAGCGACCTTGGAGACCAAGCTGGTGGAAGGGCTGTATTTTGCCGGACAGATCAACGGCACCTCAGGTTATGAGGAGGCGGCAGGGCAGGGCTTGCTAGCTGGGGCCAATGCTGGCCTCAAGGTTCTAGGTAAACCGCCATGGATCCTTGGCCGAGATGAGGCGTATCTCGGGGTGTTGGTCGATGATTTGGTTACCCGCGGCTGCACCGAGCCCTATCGGATGTTCACCAGCCGCGCCGAGTACCGGTTGTTGTTGCGCCAGGACAATGCCGACCTCCGCCTCACTCCCAAGGCCGCTGCCATCGGCCTTGTCGCCGGCGAGCGGTTGCGGCGGGTCACTGACAAGCTCGCCGCCATGGCACGGGCTGAGAGTTGGGTGCGACAAACACCGCACGACGGCGTCAAACTCGACCTCTGGCTGCGGCGCAGCGAAAATTCCTGGAACTCTCTGCCTGAGGCATTGCGCCACGAGTTTTCCGACGACCTCTGGCCACTCATCGAGACAAATTTCAAGTATGAAGGGCATCTTGGACGTCAGCAAAACCAAATTGACCGCATGGCCCGTCAGGAAGGCAAACGCCTGCCAGAGTCCCTTGATTACGCGGCCATTCGCGGTCTCAAGAAAGAGGCGCAAGTCCGTTTCATTGAAATCCGTCCCACCACTATCGGTCAAGCCGGGCGTATCCCCGGCATCACCCCTGCGGATCTCGCCATCCTCATGGTGTGGCTCGAAAAATCCGCCAGAGACACAATCGGGGAGGCTTAGTAGGGGATAGGGACCTGGTTGGCAGGCAGCAGCGTGGCGTGCCGGGGCACACCATTGAATGCGGCATCCAACCCGAGTCGGCGGGACATTTCCTCGACCGCCCTGCCTAGTAGATCCACAGAGCCAGCACCCTGGGGGGCTTCCGCTCCATAACGGAATGTTTATTTGCAGATCATCCAGAAATCATCGGAGAGGTCGCGGTCTGCAAGATAGGCATAAGGCATGGTGAAGTACCCCTTTTGCCCCCAATCGCGGTCCCATGAATTGCGCACAATGAATCGTTGGGTAGCGTCGTCATAGCCGACGCCCATCACGGCATGGCCACCGAGGACCGTCTCAGCGGGTTGGGGCAAGTTTACCACACCGCTGGCGGTCACGGCGGCGGACTCAAATGATTCATAAACAGTGAAGCCGAAAACGAACGGATAGCCGCCAGCCAGGCAGGCACGCATATCATCCACGGTGGCTAACCGATGATAGGAGGCGATTAGATGTTGCATGGCTTGGACATAGCAAGCAGCGGTGGGCTTTTGGGTGAATTTGGCTATGTTGTAGGGCCATAACGCTTCAGCACAGACACCCAGTTTAGCCAGGGCTTTGATGCCGTCGCGCAGGTAGGCACCGCTATCTTCTTGGACACTGCCTTCGATCACCCGCTCGTTATAGTAGATGAAGAGCCGGCTTAGATCGACCAGCGGCTGTCCGGCCTTGACTTCGAGGAATTCGAGCGCGCCAACCAAGGCGTTAGCCGTGCAACTGCCGAGTTTGCCCTGGTTTTCCACCGGCGAGCATCCGTCGCGCAGATCCACGGCTAGCGGCAACTTGCGCAGTGCGAGTTTGCTCATTTGCGGGCAGCGCAGGTCCCGGCGGTCAGGTATGTCGGGGAGCCAACCATAACATTTGTTGGAGCGTATTTGAATATTCGTTATAGTGTTCATATGATCAGTATTTTTTCCTTTTATAGTTAAAGCATGACGGCACCCTATTAGTTAGATAACCGTCACTGGATTGACCTTCCAGATCATTTTGCAATACTCGCGGATCGAGCGATCGGAAGAGAATTTGCCCATGCGAGCGACGTTAAGGATGGCCATGCGTGTCCACGCCAGCGGATCTAACCACAGTTTGCTGACTTGTTGCTGGCATTCGACGTATGCCTGATAGTCGGCCAGCACTAGGAATGGGTCGCTATCTAGCAGGTTGACAACAAGTGGACGGAACAATGAGGTATCGCCGCCGGCAAGTGCGCCGGAAGCGATGAAGTCGATCACTTCACGCAAGGCGGCGATTTTATGATAGATATCACGTGGTTGGTAGCCGTTGTACTTGAGTTGCATGGCGTGGGCGGCGTCGAGACCGAATAGGAAAAAGTTATCTGAGCCGACTTCCTCGCGGATTTCGACGTTGGCACCGTCGAGGGTGCCAATGGTTAGGGCACCATTTAGCGCAAACTTCATATTGCCGGTGCCAGACGCTTCCTTGCCGGCGGTGGAAATTTGCTCAGACAAGTCGGCTGCCGGATAGATACGCTGTGCGTTTTTCACATTGAAGTCCGGAAAGAACACCACCTTGAGCCGATCGCGAACATCCGCATCGTGGTTGATCACAGCGGCCACCGCGTTGATAAACTTGATGATGAGTTTAGCCATGACATAACCCGGTGCGGCCTTGGCCGCAAAAATAAAGGTACGAGAGGGCATGGTGGCCAGCGGATCGCGCTTGAGGCGCAAATAGAGTGTGAGGATGTGCAGGACGTTGAGGTGTTGGCGCTTGTACTCGTGCAGGCGTTTGGCCTGGATATCGAAGAGCGAGGTAGGGTCTATAATGATACCGGTGCGCTGTGCGATGAGAGTGGCGAGATCGTTTTTGGCGGTGATTTTCACCTCACGCCATGACTGTTGGAATTGTGGGTCGCCCGCCAGTGGTTCAAGCCGGCGGAGTTGCCCAAGGTCGCGCAGCCAGCCATCGCCGAGTTGCCCGCTAATGAGCCGGGTGAGCGGCGGATTGCTCACCGCAACGAAACGACGCGGGGTGACACCGTTGGTCACATTGCAGAATTTTTCCGGCCACAGTTCGGCAAAGTCGCGCATCACTGTTTGGGTGAGAAGTTCGGAATGAAGACGGGCGACGCCATTGACGTGATGACTGCCAACAGTGGCGAGGTGGGCCATGCGCACAAAGCGTTCCCCGGTTTCGTCAATCAGCGATAGCCGGGCAAGCCGAGCCTCGTCGCCGGGAAACCTGCCCCGAACTTCCTCGAGAAATCGCCGGTTGATCTCAAAAATAATTTCCAGGTGGCGAGGCAGGAGTTCACCTAACAAGGATACCGGCCATTTTTCCAACGCCTCTGGCAGCAACGTGTGATTGGTATAAGCGAAGGTATGGTGCGTCACGTGCCAAGCTGTGTCCCATGCGAGTTGGTGTTTGTCCACCAGCAGGCGCATCATCTCGGCCACCGCAATGGCCGGGTGAGTATCATTGAGTTGTACCGCCCATTTCTCGTGAAACCTATCGAGTGGGCGCTTGAGCAACCGGTGAATGCTAATCATATCCTGCAACGAGCAGGTGACTAACAAGAATTGCTGTTGCAGACGGAGGGTTTTCCCGTGAATGCCGTCGTCGTTAGGGTAAAGCACCTTGGTGATATTCTCGGAACGCATCTTATCTTCCACAGCGCGGTAGTAATCGCCATGGTTGAAGGCGGCGAAATCGAACGACTCCACCGCCTCGGCTTTCCACAGGCGTAATGGATTGCAGGTGCCCACGCGGAAGCCAAGGATCGGGGTATCGTAGGCCATGCCCTTGACGACGCTGCGCGGCACCCAGCGCACGCGATGGTGGCCATGCTCATCAGTGCCCGCCTCGGT
Organism: Verrucomicrobiota bacterium; assembly: GCA_037133195.1. GTDB lineage: Bacteria > Verrucomicrobiota > Verrucomicrobiia > Verrucomicrobiales > Akkermansiaceae > Luteolibacter. The sequence goes on from JBAXOP010000004.1 coordinate 8,322, forward strand.
GTGGCCGCCGAATTTCACGTCGTAGGTGATTTCGGGCCGGGCGATCTCCCAGGGATTACCGAAACGCAGCCATTTATCGGTTATTTCCACTTGCCAGCCGTCGTGGATCTTCTGGTCAAAGATGCCGAACTCATAACGAATACCATAGCCGACGGCCGGCACTTCCAGCGATGCCAGTGAGTCGAGATAACATGATGCGAGCCGACCCAGCCCACCATTGCCGAGGCCTGGCTCCTCCTCCTTATCTATCAAATCGGCAAGGTCTAGGCCCAGATCCGCCAGCGCCACCCGGGTGGGTTCGAGGATACCGAGATTGAGCAAGTTGTTTTCCAAATGCGGGCCGGGTATAAACTCGGCCGATAGATAGGCCACCACCCGCACGTCGCGCCGCGTGTAGGTTTCCAGCGTCTCGACGCCTTGCTTGAGAACCCGGTCGCGCACGCTCAGCGCAAGGGCGGTGTAGGCATCGTTAGGTGTAACAAGAAGTGGCATCCGGCCCAGGCCGCAGCACAAGTTATCGAGGAAGGATTGTTTGATATCAGCGACGCTCATGCCGCAGCGCGGATCGGTTGCGGGTGCAAGATCCGTGGTATGGCATTCTGCGGTTGGCGTGATGAGGGTCATGGGGATGCAGATCGGTGGATGCCTGGACATGCGCTCTTGGGCTGCCGAAGCATCTGGCAAGCCGAAAAACGCGACGCTGAATCTGGCATTGTGCAAACTACAGCCATGCCAGATAGGCATACTTTGGTATATTTCCACCGGGTGGCGCTCAAGGAATGGGGGTAAGAGGCACCCTCTCCTTGAGACCTACGGGTCCAGCAAAGCCCGCACGGTAGCGGGGTCCAGGGTGGCGGCTAGCTCGGTGCCAGCTAGGATACCCGCAGCGAGTTTGCCCTTTTCTTGCTGGAGTAGGTGGATGCGCTGCTCAACCGTATCCTGGCACAACAACTTGTGGACAAACACCGGCTTGTCTTGGCCAATCCGATAGGCGCGGTCGGTCGCCTGCGCCTCGGCGGCCGGGTTCCACCACGGGTCGTAGTGGATGACGGTGTCGGCGGCGGTTAGATTAAGACCGGTACCGCCGGCCTTCAGTGAGATGAGAAACAGCGGAATACGACCGGTCTGGAAATCCTCGACCAATTTGCCACGGTCCTTGGATGATCCGGTGAGTTTGAGATAGGGGATGTGCGCCGCAATGAGATGCTCCTCAATGAGTGCTAGCATGCTCGTGAATTGCGAAAAAAGCAGGACGTGACGGCCTTCTTCAATGAGTAGCTCTAACAATTCTACAAGAAAATCCAGTTTGGCGGATTCACGAACGTGGTTAGAAAAATCTTCAGGAAGCAGGCGCGGATCGCAGCATATTTGGCGGAGTTTGAGCAAGGCATCGAGGAAGACGATTTGAGATTGGCCGAGGCCGCGTGCTTCGATTGCTTGGCGCACGCGTTTGTCCATGGTGGCACGCACGGTTTCGTAGAGGTCTTTTTGCGTGGAGTGCAATTCGATGAGGTGGACCAACTCGGTCTTCGGCGGTAATTCCTTAGCCACCTGGTCTTTGGTGCGGCGCAATATCAACGGTGCCACCCGGCGCTTGAGTACTTCGTTGCGTTCGGCGTCGCCATCTCTTTCTATCGGCTTTCGGAAGCGCGTGTTAAATGCCTCCTCGCTGCCGAGAAACCCCGGAATGAGGAAACGCATCAAACTCCATAACTCGCCAAGGTGATTCTCAATCGGCGTACCTGATAGACAGAGGCGGTGGCGGGCGTCGAGTTTGCAGGCGGCCTGCGCCACCTTGGCACGCGGGTTCTTGATATTTTGCGCTTCATCGAGTACCACCATGTGGAATGCCACGCCGCGTAGTTTGTCGATATCGCGCTGCAGCAGCGCGAATGATGTTAGAACCAAATCCGCGTGTGGGATCGAGCGGAAGTATTTTTTGCGCTCCACCCCGTTGAGTACCAACACGCGCAGGGCGGGAGTAAACTTGAGAGCCTCGGCCCGCCAGTTAGGCACCACCGAGGTGGGAGCCACCACCAGCACCGGTTTACCGCCCGAGTGGCCCGCTTCCTTTTCGGTTAGTATATGTGTTAGTGTTTGCAAGGTTTTGCCGAGGCCCATGTCGTCGGCTAGAATTCCGTGCAAACCATGTCGGGCGAGGAATTGCATCCAGTGAAAGCCGATGAGTTGATAGTCGCGCAACGTTGCCTTTACGCCCGCCGGAAGGGGTACTGGAGAGATGCCGGAGAAGTCTCGCAATTTTGCCGTCAACTCGGCCAAGTCCGGTGGCGGGGTGAGCCCCAAACCCTCCAGCCCGGCGAGCGAGGCGGCATCCAGCGCATGTAGGCGGGTGCGCTCGGGAAACTTTGGGTCGAGCAATGCGGCGAGGTGTTGGAGGATCATACGCACCCGGCCCACAGGCAGACGCAGCGCGTCGCCATTGGGCAGCGGCGCATATACGTGGCCATTGTTAGGGCGGTCCAGAGTTTCCTCCAGGAAATCATTTTCCAGCAAACCCGCCAAGATCGGTAGTAGGTCATGGCGCTCGCCCGCCACCTCGAAGCCCACCGATAAGCTGAACCAGCCGCTGATGCCCGGCTCGAGCGTGCTGTCCCACTTTGACGGATCGGCATCGATCACGCAGTGGCCTACGTTGTCATCGATGGCAATACGCCAGCCGAGGGATTCGAGCCTGGCGACCATTTCACCGCGGAATTGAAACCAGAATTCATCGATGGGCACGCGGCCCGGATCGGGAAACCAGCGGTCGACTCCGGTGTTAGATGCGGCTTCCCGGGACTTTAGATTAAGCAGAAAGCGCCAAGCGGAATTCGCTTGAAGCGATGATAGTCCGGTATCGCGGAGTTGTTGTGCGGCGGCGTTTTCGGCGCCTGCATCGTGTTTGAGAATCGCCGTCTGGCCGTCGGGCAGCGCCACTGTGCTCAGCCACTCCGGCGCAGCGCTGCGCAACGGGCTACGATGCCCGTCGTAGTTGACCAACGCCGATGCGAATATCCATTGATCCGGCGCCGGGAGGCCTAGCGATTGGAGCAAGAGTCGCGTCGTGCGGTCAGTCGGCTCGCGGGTGACGTGCAACTCGAAACGCGGCTCGGGCGCGAGCCACGGCCTGTCAGGCGACGGCTCTTTGAGCACCTCGCGGGCGGCAGGTAAAGCCGCCGCCACCGCTGCGGCCACGCTATGCCCGAGTAGGCGCTGCGTATCGCGTTGCTTTTCGGTCTTTAAAAATAAAGCCGCTGCATGCGGGCAATAGCTACCGATCTCACAGGAACATGTCGTTTCAAAATCCCAGGTACCGCCGCTTAGCCAGATGTTGATTTCGGTATTTTCTGTCGCCACCGATCCTAACAGAGATAACGCGTCCGCGCTTATCGCTTCGATGCGCAAGTCCCGCACCTTGGGCACGAGCGCAGGCGCGGCGGCGAGAATCTCGTCATCGAAGCGCTGCTTCCATCGGCAGTTGCCGAGAAACGTCTGAATGTCGGTAGCGTCGGGCAAGGTGGTGCCACAGGTTTAGCATGCATTGCCAATTCCTCCAATCCTGAAAGCAGCCCCTCAATCTTGCGGAACCTGATTCTCGATGGCACTGGCTTGGGCGAGGGCCTTGGCGGCGGCTTTTTGGTGGCTCGCCGCGTCTTCGGCGAGGTCTTCAGCGTTGAGAAAATGGGCGACCTTTTCCTGTTTCGCGGCGAAGGCCCTGAGATCGCGGATGCGCTGGAGTTGATCAGCAGTTAGAGCAGGGCGGGCTTGCGCGGCTTCACCGCTGAGCGGGCGTGTGGCGCGGGTATTGAGTGTGAGAAAACCGCTGGCGACAAGTTGTTGGATAGACGACCAGGTGGTTTCGTCGAGTAGGTGAAGTGCCGGCGTGTTACCGCGCCAATCGATCTCGCGGTGGAGCACTTCGAGGGCGCGTTGGCGCTCGCGGTTGCGGAGTACGGCTACCACGACTGGCGTGTTTTGGCCCGGCAGAATCACTTCCTCACAATGCACAAGATCGGTCCCAACAATTTTTGCGGCTCGCTGGGCGAAGGCAAGCGCCGGATCGGCGGGCGGGGGCTTGGGCACAGGCGTGCCGACGGGAATGATACTCAGAATTTGTTGGAGACGGGCCAGATTGGCCTCGCGGCCGCGTTTGAGCTTGGCATCAATGAGTGATTTCTCGCTGCCATCGAGGACCCCTTCGGCGAGGGTCAATTTGTTAGCCAGGGTTGCCAGCATGGCATGCTCGATGGTGCCCTCGGCGATGAGGTTGACGACGGTGACGGCGCGGCGTTGATGCTTGCGCCAAGCGCGAGCGATGCGTTGCTCGAGGCGGGCGGGATTCCATGGCAAGTCACAGTTGATGACGACGCTGGCGTTTTGGAGGTTGAGGCCGACGCCGCCGGAATCGGTGCTGATGAAAAGCCGGCAATCCGGATCGTTGCGGAAGGCGAGGATTTCACCGCGGCGGCGCTGTTGCGGGACGCTGCCCGTGTGCCATGCGTAACCAATGCCGTTGTTATCGGCCCAGCCACGCACCTTTTTTAACATCCCTTCCCATTCGGAAAAAATCAGAACCTTGACGTCTGGATCGGATAGGCATTCGTCAAGCACGCGGGCTAGCTCGTCGAGCTTGGGACAGTCCTGGCAATCGTGGTTCTTGATGATCGATGGCGTATCACAAATCATGCGCATCATGCCTAACAAAATCATGAGCAGATCCTGCTCTTTCTTAGTCAACGGCCGCCGCATGGATATCTGGACGAGTTGGGAAACCTGCTGTTTGTAGTCGTCGTACTCCGCACGCATGGCCGGGGTGAGTTGCACGAAGTGGTTGCGGTCGCTGCGGTCGGGTATCTCGGTTTCGACGTGGTGTTTGCGTCGGCGCAGCAGCACGGGGTGTACGCGCTCCCGCAGCGCTGAGAGGTTCTTATAGTCGGACGGGCGACCTTTTTCGTCGAATTGATAGAAATCGCGGTTGAAACGGAATAGGGAACCTAGCAACTCTGGATCGAGAAAATCGACGATCGAGTATAGCTCGTCGATGCGGTTCTCGATGGGTGTGCCGGTGAGCACAAAGGCGTAGCGACTCACCAGGCGCTTGACGGCTTGGGCGGTCTTGGTCGCCCAATTTTTGATCCGCTGGGCTTCATCCAGAATGATAATGTCAGGTTTGAGCTGCGCGTTGATGTCCAGGCTGTCGGTGACCACTTGCTCATAGTTTACGATGGTGAAAACAGGCGGGCTACTATCAGCATAGTATTTCACACGGACGCTGCGGGGGCCATAAACAAGGCGCTGGGAGAGGGAGGTGAATTTGCGGATTTGTTCCTCCCACTCGGTTTTGAGCGAGGCGGGTGTGACGATGAGGACGCGTTGAGCCTTGCCGAGGTGGTGGAGCAGGGCGCAGGCGGCGATGGCTTGGATGGTTTTGCCAAGGCCCATTTCGTCGGCGAGCAGCACGCGTTCGCCGAATGCCAGGTGGAGCATGCCCACGCGTTGATAGGGATAGAGCGGGCAGAGGGTGACGTGTTCGGGGTGGCGGCCATCGATGACGCCGGTTTCGTAATCCCGGCGCAGGATCAGGCGTTCCTCGGTGCGGCGGCGGGAATCAAGAAATGGAGCGACGTCTTGAGAGATGCGGATATTGGGGTAACGGCGGAGTTTTTCCAGGGCAGCTACGGGCTCAACGAGGAGAAGTCCCGAACTATCGAAGAGCGAGCGCAGTGACGGCGTGAGGCAGGCTAGATTGCGCTCGATGCGCAGGGTGTTTTCGGCGGGGACAATGTCGATGCGGTTGGAGCCAAGTTGTTGCGCCGTGCGGACATCACCCTTGTGGCGCCGCTTGAGCCAAATGAGGGTCGCCTCAACGTGCTTGCAAGTGCCCAGGCCGTTGATGCGGAAATCAGGACAGGAGCAGGAAAAAGCCCGTTCGCGCAGATCGCGGATTTCGACCTGATAGATCATGCCGCTCGGCGAGCCCACGCGAAACTGCGAGAACACCGGGTATTGCGGATCTAGATTTATAATGGAGTGCTTCTCATCCCTGGCACGCTGAACGCGACGGAGGATCTCATCTTGGTCGGTGGTGCGCCAGTCGCTGGCCGACGGTAGCGGAATCGCCTTGGATTGCTTAGTTTTGGATTGTTTTGCGGACATGACGGGCGGGGGTGGATTGCGGCATTAATCGCAAGCCGTAACGGCTCCGATGAACTAGCGACAGCTATAGCAACCGGCAAGCTCAAACGGATATCCGGTAAGGTTGTACCTTGTTGAGTGGCATCGTGAGGAAGGATTGATCATGATGCGAGGCTTCTGCGCTCATTCATGGTCCGCCCTTCCGCTACCACCACAAAATGGGGTGGCTCCTTAGCCACGTTACCGGTGGGATTATGAGTCGGCAGAGTCTCGCCCCGCTCTCATGCTACCGCTTACTTGCCTGCATCAGGCGCGGGTGCCGGGGCATCCTTCGCATCCTTCGCATCGCCTTGGCCAGCATCGGGCACCGGCGGGATGCTAACGGGAGGAGTAACGGCTTCGACGGGCTTTTTGACCGTTAGGGGAATGGTCGGCGGCAGCGTGGCTGCGGCAGGCGGAGTGGCCGCAGCAGGTGGAGTGGCCGCGGCAGGCGCGTCTTTCTTGACCAAAGCGGCACGCTCTTTGAGGAGGGGCTCGACAGTGGATTTGCTGACTTCGAAATTGCGACCGGCAAGGACCTTATCCTTTTCGAGACGTTCGGTGAGGGTTTTGAGGCGCTCGGTGAAGGCGGTATCTTTCGCCTTTGCGTCCTCGGGTTTCTCGCCTTCGGCTTTCTTTCGCTCCTTGGGCAGTTGCGCCGTAACCGCAACCGTCATGACGTAGTTGTCGGCGGCCGGTGGTGCCGGACTCGCTGGATTGGGGGCGGGCGGCGGGGTGGCTCCGGGCTTGAGCGGAGTGAACGTGAGCGTATAGGTAAAGCCCTCGACGGTCTCGATGGTGGCGCAGCGTTTGCCCGTGGCCTGAATGCGCTCGGCAGTCTTGGCGGCGGGGATCACATCGTCAAACCGGGCATAGGAAAACAGGCTCTTGAGCGGATCGGTGGTGGCGGTGTCCAGGGTTTCGTTAGCGGCCGCTCCGGTGAGGGTGAAGGCGGCGTCTTCGGTTTCGCGGGATAATTTCCAAGCGACGTCGCTCTTATCAGGTTGGCTAACGGAGATGGACTTGATTTTTTCAATTTGGATAAAGCCATCGGCCAGCCAGCGTTTGGGATCATTGCTGAGGGAGGCGAAGCCCTCGTTTACCCGATAGATAGCTTTGGGGTCGTCGTGGTTGCGGATGAACCGGCCGTTAGGGGCACCGCCGTATGGCGAAGCAGGGTTTTCCGCGGCAGCCTTCCGATCAATGGAAACCTTGGCGAGTTCCTTGCCTCCAGTGTTTTTCAAGCTGACCGTCACACCGCGCTTCTCAGCGCTCGTGGCAGATTCATCAAGCCCGAAGCGCGGCGCTAATGAGAGCCCCGCCTGTATCCCCTGTGTGACTTTGAGTTCTTCCAGTGTGTCGAGTAAATCGTTCACACTGGTGAAATTCGCTGGGTAGTTATCACGCTGCGATACCACCCATTTGCCGTCCGTCTTTACCAGATTGGTCGCGTCTCCTATACCTTGTATCTCGATCGCTGCTACCTCCGCTACCGGAAATGCTTCTAGCAATTTTTGTCCGGGCACGCGTGCGGTGGTGGCGGCGGTGGCTTTTTTCTGGCCGAATTTGATTGAGGCGACACCGCCGCCGAGGGCGATGGCGATGATCCAGAGGATGATCACTTGGCGTTTATTCATGGAGGGTGCAGTTTGAAATTTGAAATTTGAAAGTGGGAATTGGAAACTGGGAATTAGCGATCAGCGGGCGCGGGTGGCGGAGCGGCGTTTGATAAAGAGGCCGAATCCGAACAGGATGACGAGTGTAGGCATGACGGCGACGTCGATGAGAGTGAGGTTACCGGCGAGGCGGTCTTTCTGGCGGCGGAGGTCTTTTTGCTTTTCGCGAATCATCTGCGAGACTGCGACCTGCTCTTTGCGCAGATCACGGATTTTGGCCTTAGCTTCGGCTGAGAGTTGGGCATCGGTGCTTTGCGATTTCTTGGCCTGCAAGGCATTCACTTGCTGGGCGATTTCCTGCTGCCGGGCCTCGGACTTGGCGATATCCGCTCCCGCCGTTTTGTTGAACTCTGCTTCCATGTCCTTGATCACTGTGAATGGACGCCGGGTGGCAGCACGCGAACGTGAACCTATCAGGTATTTGGAACCGGCTGCCTCATCTAGCAGATTGAAAAGCAACGGCGCATTGCCATTGGCTGGCGACGCCATTTGCATGCCACCAAAGTTTTGCATCCGATAGGCAAACGGATCGTAGAAAGCGTCCACATCACCTATCAAAAATACATCGCCTGGCGTGACGGCCTCCTTGAGCCAAGTCGGCTTGGGCGCTTCCTTCTTCACCTCGGCAGGCAACTGGCCAACCGGCGGTTTTTTGTCCTCGTCGGCTTTGGGCGCTGCGGGCGTTTCCCCGGGCTTGCCATTGGGGAAGGCGGATTTGAACGTGCCTTTAAGGTGGGTGACCAGATCAAAGGCAGTGCTCTTGGGTTTGAGTGAGGTGGATAACGATGGATCGAGTGTCGAGGCCCGCATGGAATCAACAAAGCCGGCTTGCAGCGATGAACGCACCAGCGAATTGACCGCGACGCCCACGCCGCCGGTCTGAGTGAAGCCACCTGGTAGCAACATCATGATGGATTCCAAATCTTTGGTAACAATGCTGTCCTTCTGCGGCATCGCCTTTTGCGATAAGGTTAGAATGGCAACTGCATCGGTCGGCCGGCCGTCCTGTCCTTGCATGGTCGTCATATAGGTGGGGTCGGCTAGTACCTGGGTTGATTCGAAACTCATACCCCAGGCACCGAGTAACGTAGGCAGCGTGGAGCTGGTGGGAACCCCACCGCCGCCACCCATCATTGGATTACCGCCACCACCAGTGCGTTGCGCCGCCACCGAGAAGGCATCCAAACAAGCCACCACCGTGCCACCGCCTAGCAGGTATTGGTCCACTGCAAACTCTGCCTCCGGCGTGATCCCCGCAGGATGGAACAATAGCAGCACCTTGATCTCCTTTGGATCAATCGTGGTGGGCGTCATGCCCAGATCCTTGACTTGAAAGGATTGCTTCAATTGCTGATAGAACACCCACGGCTGTTCAGGGCGTTGGCCGGGCATTTGCGCGGGTTTCCCTCCCAGTTGGAGTGCGGACATGACGCCGATAACTGGTTTGCTGGGGGTGGTAACTTCGGCGATAGCTTTGGACAGGTGGTACTCCAGCATCGTCTCATCGTTAGGATCAAGGAAAGGAATGACGCTGGTGCGATCGAGACAGGACACTGCCAGACCGAAATAGAGATTTTGATCATCCATCCGTTGGCCGTTGATGCCATCGAGATTCGCGGAATCCTCCGCATCAGTGTCGGGCTGCGGATCGAGTTCCTCTATCCTCAGTTGCCCCTTGGATAACGCGCCGTATTCCTTGAGTAATTCGTCTACCCGGCGCATGTGCAATTTGAGCGCCTCCGGCATGTACGCGGTATTACGAGATGCGTAGTAGCGAATCACCACCGGCGTGTCCAATTCCGAAACAATCGCCCGGGTGCCATCCGAGAGCGTGTGAATTTTGTTCTCAGTGAAATCGTGGCCGCGGCTGCCGACCGGAGCAAGGGCGACAAGCCAGTTGGCGAGCACAGCGATGGCGACCAGAGCGCCGACGCCAAAGGCGGCACGGGTAACGGGGTGGGTTGGTTTGTGGGCCATGGGATGAAATGGATGATTAGTGAAGTTTGAAATGTAAAAAGGTTAGGAGCGTTTAGCGGAAAGGATAGCGCTGGTGCCTAGCAGAGACACAAGAATGATGGAGCCGAACCACACCAGATCCTGCAAGCGGAAAAGTCCGCGGTTAAGCGAGCTGAAGTGATTCCAGACGCCGAACGAGACGGCCGCCTCGATGGCCGAGGGCGATACCGCTTTGCCCAGCTCGCGGGTGAAATCATCGTAGCCGCAAAGCACCATCGTCACGCAAATCAATACCGAGACAATCAGGCAGACGACTTGGTCCCGGGTGCAGGCGGAAACTAACATGGTGATAGCCAGGAATGTGCAGCACACGAGCAAACTGCCGATGTAGCCGGCGAGGATCGCACCGTTATCGGGTTTGCCGAGGTAATTGACCGTGAGGACGATCGGGAAGGTGCAAGCCAGCGCTACCAACCAGACGGTGGCCGCCGCGACGAATTTGCCGATGATGGCACTGCTGGTGGAAACCGGGAAGGTGCCTAGCAATTCGATGGTGCCGTTGCGTTGTTCGTCCGCCCACAGGCGCATGCCCACGGCCGGGGCTAGCAACATGAAAATCCAAGGGTGCCAGAAAAAGAACGTCCATTCCAGCGAGGAATCTCCCACTCGCATGAAATTGCCAAAGCTGAAGGCTAGGCCCATGGAAAGCAGCAGAAAAATCACTATGATTGCGTAGGCGGTCGGCTGGGCAAAATAACTGCCTAGCTCGCGTTTGTAGATGGTTATAGAGGACATAATAATGATGGCTGTGTAAGGGGGGTAGGGAAAGGCCGGCGCTTCTCTTGAGAGGCGGGCGGCTTAGCGAGCGGCTTCGGTATCGCGGGTGGTGACGGTGCGGAACAGGTCGGTGAGCGACCCGCTGCCGGATTGGGCGACGAGTTGCGCCGGAGTGCCGTCTGCCACGATGGTACCGCGATCGACGATAACCGCACGGGTGCACGCAGCCTCTACTTCTTCAAGGATATGGGTGGAGAAGAGGATGGCTTTGGTCTGGCCCAGGCGCTTGATGAGTTGGCGGACCTCATGCTTTTGGTTGGGGTCGAGACCGTCGGTTGGCTCATCTAGGATCAGCACTTCGGGGTCATGCAGCAATGCTTGGGCCAAGCAGGTGCGGTGGCGATATCCTTTTGAGAGCGTGTCGATGGACTGGGCCGCAACCGAGGCTAGCGAACAGGTTTCGATGGCCCGCTCCACGGCATCTTTTTTGGCATTGCCGGACAGGCCGCGGATGGCAGCGCAAAACCGCAGAAACCCGATGACGGTCATGTCGCGGTAGAGAGGAGCGGATTCCGGGAGGTAGCCGATTTTGGTTTTGGCTTCTGCCGGACGATCCACGATTGAGATGCCACAGACTTTGGCATCGCCGGAGGTGGGGGGGAAAAATCCCGTAATCATCCGCATGGTGGTGGATTTGCCGGCGCCGTTGGGCCCGAGAAACCCAAGCACCTCGCCTTTGTTCACCGCAAACGACAGATGGTCCACGGCGGTTTTGGTTCCGAACTGTTTGGTTAAACTGTCAACTTCGATCATGTGGGGTAGGTGGAATGAAGGTAGCTTTTTCCTGCGACTCGGCTGCCTAGCGTTGCCGCAACGGCGTCTTGTGTAAAATCATGTTTTTTTCCGGGCGGCAAGGGAAAATATTGGGACGCCCGTCTGTCAAGTCACATCATCCTCCCGAGCCACTTGGACCGCGACGGAGCGCTGGCTTGAGCCGGCGCGTATGGCTGGCTGAAGCCAGCGCTCCATAGCGCAGCTCATGAATGGGTGCCAAAGTCTCGGTGCATGATCGAGCCTTCCGCCCGACGATAGCAAGGCCTTCCCTCCCTAAGGACGCTCATGCGGTCCGCGGTCGAGGTCGATGCGGAATGGGCGGCCGCGGAGGCGAGCGTTGCGGGTGCGCTCGATGACTTGTTGGACAAAAGTTTCCGGGACATCGACGAGCGAGTGTGTTGGAAATAGGGAGATACGTCCCAGGCAACCGTAGGGCAGGCAGGCCTCGCGGTAGAGCATGCCTACAATCTCCTTGGCCATCACACCATGGGTTTTTCCCAGGGAAAGGAACAAACTGGCCATGCCATGCCCGGCACCCTGCATATCCCGCGGACCATGGCGATCCGGGCGGGATTTCGGGCCGACTTCGCGCTGGAAGCCGACCTCCTTGGATTTTTTAGCACCCTTTAGGTCCCGAGCTTCCCGGCGCTCAGGTTCGCGATCTTCCTCGATGGCGGAGCCTTCGCGGCCGCTCGCCTCGCGCAGCAAGGTGACTAAGGCGCCGGCGATATCCGTCGGGGTATGGCCTTGTTCCAGCAGGCGGTCGATATTATCTTGGTAGGCATCGAATTTCCCGCTTTCGAGGCGCTCTTTCAAGGAATCAAAGATCAGGTCGGCGCGGCGGCCTTCGACTTGCTCCTGGGATGGAATGCGCTCGCGCCGAATCACCGAACGAGTGTAGCGCTCAATGGATTGTATGCGGTAAATTTCCCGTCCGTACACAAAACTCACCGCCCGGCCTGAACGACCGGCGCGACCGGTACGACCGATGCGGTGGACGTAATCCTCGGGGTCGGTGGGGAGGTCGTAGTTGAAGACAATATCGATTTCGTCGATATCGAGGCCGCGGGCCGCCACATCGGTGGCGACCAGCAACTCGACGGACCCCTCACGAAAACGCTTGAGCACCCGCTCGCGCATTTGCTGGGTCATGTCCCCGTGCAAGCGGTCGGCGGCATACCCGCGGTTGACGAGATCTTCCGTGCATTCGTCCACCGAGCGCTTGGTATTGCAAAAAATGAGGGCGAGACGCGGCGGGCTCATGTCGAGAATGCGTGAGAGCACCTCGACTTTTGACCGCTGGCGGACTTCAAAGTACGATTGATCGACCGTTGAAACGGTGCGGGATTTTTGCTGGACCTCAATGATTTCGGGATTTTTTCCAAAGCGTTGGATCAGGCGCGAGACGCCCGGGTTCATCGTCGCCGAGAAAAACAATGTCTGGCGCTCCGCCGGAAGCGCCGCCAGCAACTCGTCCATCTCATCGCGAAATCCCATGTCCAGCATGCGATCGGCCTCATCGAGAATCGCCAGCTTGACGCGCGAGGCATCGAAGGAGCCGCGCCGCAGATGGTCGAGCAGGCGGCCGGGTGTCCCCACAATCAATTGGGCACCGGAGCGCAGAGCCCGCAACTGGCGATCCATCGGGGCACCACCGTAAACCGGTGTGGCGTGCAAACCGATGAGTTTAGCGCCAAGGCGATGGACATCTTCGCACACCTGCACCGCGAGTTCGCGCGTCGGGCAGAGAATGAGCACTTGCGGATGGAGTGAACCCACATCCAGCAGGGCGAGGGCCGGCAGTGCGAAAGCCGCGGTCTTGCCGGAGCCGGTTTCGGACAGTCCGACCAAATCCCGGCCCTTCAAGGCAGGCGGGATGCTCATTGCCTGGATCGGCGAGGGGCGCTCGTAGCCCAAGGTTTCTATGGCCTCAAGCAGGCAAGCGGGTAGGCCGAGTTCGGAGAAAGGGGGTGTTTCCATAAGGGGGGGAGAAGCGGGGGGAGTGACGAGCGCAGGCTTCCAGATGAAAAACCGCCGCTCCCGGCGGAGAGTCATCGACTTATTTATTGCGGAAAACAAGCACCGAAAAATTCGAAGGCAAAAAAATGATCCACCAAGCCAGCCACTGCCATGATGCGCGTCAATAGGATTTTTTCACTATCGGAGTCTGGCTCGCTCATGCGATTGACTCCGCACGGACTAGAAGCTATACCTACCCTATGAGTGACGCTGAATTAAAGGAACTCGTGGCGGAACTCGCCAAATCAAGCAAGGAACTGCGATTATCCACTGAGAAATTAGGCATTTCCAATGCGGAATTGCGGGCTTCACAGCAGGAAACCGACCGGCAAATGAAGGAAACCGACCGGCAAATGAAGGAAACCGACCGGGAAATGAAAGAAACCGCCCTCCAGATGAAGGACACCGATCGGAAAATCAAGGATCTGAGCGGTCTGTTCACCAGCCAGTGGGGAAAACTGGTGGAGGCACTGATGCGTCCCGGCACGGTCAAATTGTTCCAAGAGCGCGGAATCCAGGTCAACCAGATGACCGAACGGCGGACCGGTCGCGACCGCCAGGGGCGCGAAATCGAGGTGGACATCACCTTGGTGAATGGCAACACCATCGTAGTCATCGAAGTGAAAACCACCCTCAAAATCGAGGATGTCATCTGGCATCTCGACAAGTTGGGCCGCTTCAAGGAGGCCTTCAAGGAATACGCCGAGTGGAATGTCCAGGGCGGCTTGGCCGCTATGCGCTTCGAGGAGGAAAGCGACCGCTACGCCTTCCGCAACGGCCTCTGGGTCTTGCGTTGTTTGGACGGCATCACCGGCATCGCCAACGCCAAGAACTTCCGGCCCAAAAATTTCTAAGAGGAAAGTAGCGAGATAGACTTGAGCGGAGCGAAAGCCGCGCAGGGCATGTGCCGGAGGGCGGGATGAGCTGCTATCAATGGTTCCGGGGTATAAAGATTGCCTCGCGCAAAGATGCAGGTGCAATGTTTTTCAGCATATAGAAATTCCGATTTTTGGTAAGAAACGGTATATGGGTGATTGCCACATCCCTTAGCAAAATTTTCCTGCCTTGATTTCCGGGGGGGGCGGCGAGTCGTGCGTCCCGGTGTCATTTGTCTTTGCTCGGGGGCTGAAATGGCGTACGAAACGCCTCCGCCGCCACATGAGAATGTTCCGCATCCTGATTTTCAAAGAGCTTAAGGGGTTTTATCTGGCACCTTTCGGGTGGGTTGTGCTGGCGTTTGTGACGTTGATGCAGGGGATTTCTCTATCGACGGCGATGAAAGGTTTCCGCGACACGCCGATGAAGGATAGCCTGATCTACGTGACATTCCACACGCCGGTGTTTTGGTTTTATTTTTTGTTTGTTTTTCCGTTGATCACGATGCGGCTGTTTGCCGAAGAAGAGCGAGCAGGCACCCTCGAAACCCTGCTCACCGCTCCGGTGCGCACCTGGCAGGTGGTAGCTTCAAAATATTTCGCAGCTATGGTGTTTTACGCCGTGCTGTGGCTGCCTTCACTCGTCCAGTTCAAGATTTTCGATTGGGTTACCGGCTTGCCGCCGGCTTGGACGTGGGGGGCGATGGGAGGCACCTTCGCTATCCTCATGTTGATGGGAGCCGCGTTTACCGCCGTGGGTTGTCTAGCTTCGGCGCTGACGTCCAGCCAAATTATCGCCGGCATTATCACCATCGCTGTCTTGGTGATCCAGTACTTCGTCGGCTTTGTTACCGTCATCTGGGGCGAGTCATTCGTCGGTGCCGCGTTTTTTCACTACATTTCCTCGCAACGCCACCTGCATTACTTTGCCAGCGGCCTGCTTGACAGCCGAGCGGTGGTTTATTACCTAAGCGTGGCGGTATTTTTGCTATTCCTGACCTACCAAGTTGTGGATTTTCGGCGCTGGCGCAAATGACGTTCCGTTCTTCCCCCCCGCATGATGTCTGAAGCCTCCCCTCCCCCTGCGAAAAATCCCGCCCGCGTTGTCAACCGCTGGGGCATCGGGGCACTTTCGGTGTTACAAATCGTACTACTCGCGTTGACCCTCATCGCGCTCAACTATCTCACGTCCCGTCATTACACCCGCATCGATCTGAGCCGTGGGAGCAACTACACCCTCTCGTCGGCCACCCGCCGATATCTGGCGTCCGACGCGTTGGGGAGTCGCGTCAAACCCGTGAAATGGGTGATGCTTTTCCCACGCTCGCACCCGTTTTATGAGCGGGTGCGGGTATTGGCCGATGAGTACGCGCGGCTGTCCCACGGAAAAATCCACTTGGAAGTGGTGGACGCGCTGCGCAGCCCGGACCGCACCCAACAAGTGATGGCCGCCTACGAATTGAGTCTGACCCGGCCGATTATCATCATGGATGCACGCACGGACGAAAGTGCCCCCGTGAGTACCAGAGCCGGTATTCATGAACTCAACCCGAACGTGCGACTTGTCGTTGCCGATGACATGGTCCAGCACACGACAGATCAGCAAGGCCAGCGGCGTGCCAGCGGTTTTCTGGGGGAGGATGTCCTTACCGCCGGGCTGGTGCAGGCGATCGAAGGCCGAGCACGCAAAATGTTGTTGCTGGCCGACAAGAGTAAAATTGATGCGGAGGGTGAGAATTCGCCGTGGAAATCGCTGGAAACCACCCTGCGTTTCCAAAACACCGAGCTGCAAGCCATCAATCTTGCCGGGCTGGCGGAAATCCCCGCGGATGCCGCAGGCGTGGCCCTCGTCGCTCCCAAATACGATCTGACCGATGAGGAACTCGCGGTCTTGGAAACCTATTGGGCGCGGCCCCGAGCGGCCCTGCTGGTATTGCTGGAGCCGGGCCACACGCTGCCAAAATTGCGGGCGTTTCTGCGTGCCAACGGGGTGACTCCCCAGCGCGACCGGGTTGTTGCCAAGGAAAAAGACCGCATCATCACCGCCGCCCGCGGGATGTACACGTATAACATTGATTTTCTGAAGGATCTGGCTGGCCAGACCAGTGTGTTTGAAGGGGCCAGCTCGTCGTTGGAGGTGCGGGAAAACGCCGATGACCTCGGAACACGCAAGATCTATCCGTGGGGCCTCTTCCAAGTGGCCGACGGATTTTGGGGCGAGACAAAATTCGGAGCGGGCAACGAGACCTTCGACAAATTCGAGGACCATGCCGCGCCGTTGTTTTTGGCGGCGAGCGTGACCCGAGGAGCGGCCACCAGCGACAAATTATCTGGGCAGACATCGCGCATGATCGTCGTTTCCAACACTGATTTCCTTAAACCCGAGAATCAACGGGCGGAGAATATCGACTTTCTCGCCTCCTCAGTCAATTGGCTGGTCGGCCGCGAGGCGCTCGCGGGCATCGGTCCGCGTTCGCTGGGGACCTACAAACTGCCGATTCTCGAGGCACAAGTGACTTTCATCAACCGCATGAACCTGCTGTTTCTGCCCGCCTTTTTCGTTTTGGCTGGCGCGCTTATTTGGTCCTCGCGCCGTGCTTGACGTCTATGCGCTCCACTGCTTTCACGTTTCTTCTGAGTCTTGCCGCGCTGGTCACCTGCGGGTTGGCCGGTTGGTGGCTATCGGATGGCCAGTTCAGTGCCATGTTCGGCGCGCCGCCGACCCCGCCTGGGGAACGGCTTTACACATCGTTTACACCGGCGGACGTGCGCAAAATCCAAATTTCGGTGCAGGGGAAGGATGCGGAGTTTATGAAAGTGGGCGGTGGCTGGCTAGTCTCGCAACCCTGGCAAGACCGCATGGATCCGCGGGCCGCGGTTGGCATCATCGGCTTCACCCTTGGCATGCGCGTGGAAGATTTGGCACCGACCGGGGAAATCCATTTGGCGGAAGCCGGGTTGGCGGAAAGCGCGATTCACATCCGGTTGGAGGGGGCGGATGGCCGGCCGCTGGCCAAGTACCGGCTGGGGCGGCGCACGCCGTGGCTGGGAACCGATCCGGAGAGCGGACAGTCGGTGCCCACCTTGTTTGTGCAACCGTGGGACAAAAACCGCAAGAGCCACGTGTTTGCCTGCACCGGTGACATTTTGCCATTATTCAAAAACCACCTCAACTATTTGCGCGATCATCATCCGTTCTACTTTCATCCGGCCACCCTGCGCAAAATCCGCATCCGCGGTGCTGCGGGCGAATTGACCCTCGGGCGCGACACGCCCAAAGACGCCTGGCACATCGTCAAGCCGCTGGAACTCAGAACCGACCCTGCCGCCATCAAGACGCTCATCGAAGGGTTGCACAACTTGCAGGCGATGGCCATCAATGAGGCGGCGGTGCCCGTGCCGGCGAAAGGCTCGGCCAACGGAGCCAAGCAAATCGCCCTGTCGCTGTTTGGTTCCGAAACGGAAACCGTGTTGGAAATTTACCCGCCGGAAACCCCGGCCGCACGCGACGTCGCTGCCACGGTGAGCGACCGTGCGGGCACGGTTTTCCGGTTGCCCCTCAAGCCCGAGCCAGATCTGGTGTCGCTGGCTGATTTGCCCCTCACCGTTAACGACCTGCGCGATGCCACCCTCACCAATCTGAACGTCGCATCGTTGCAAGCCATCTCGATTCAACCGTCCACCGGCCCGGAAATTTTCATCACCCGCCAAGATCCGAAACTCTGGACCACCGTCATCGAGGGCCGCCAACTCCAGGCCAACGAATTGCGCCTCTTTGAATTGCTCAAGGCCATGACCTCCGAACGCGTCATCGGCTTCGAATCCGATGCCGCTACCGATTTTACCCCTTGGGGCTTGGCCCGCCCGTTTCTCAAACTCAGTTTCATCGCCCAAGATAGCCGCGCCCTCACCCTGTGCTTCGGCATGGACAAACACGGCAGCATTTTCGTCAATCGCCTCGGCACCTCTAGTGTCATGAGGGTGGACAAGTCGTTGCTCGCCGCCATCACCATCCATCCCTACGCGTGGCGCGGCGCCCGTCTGTGGTCGCTGAGCCGCGTCGATTTACAATCCATCCAGCGCAGTGTGCCGCGCCAAGCCCCCGTCACGCTGGCCTATGACTATCTGTTTGATGAAACCTGGCACGGCCAGAGTGCCGGCAAGGATATCAGCGACGCGATCAATCCCGATAACGCCAAACGCTTGCTCGCCGCTCTGGAATCCCTCGAAGTCTCCCGCTGGCTCGCCAACGACGACCCGACTGCCACCGCCGCCCTGGCCAGCCCGGCGCTCACCCTCACGGTCGAGGAAAAACAGGTCGATGAGCAGGGCAAGACCACTGGTGTTGACCACCACGAGCTGACATTCGCCCCGCAGGCCGGGGCCTCGCCGCCGCCCTTTTACTATGGTCGTCTGACCTCGGACGGCCAGCCGTTTTTGATCGAACGCGCGACCTATGAAAACCTCGCCGTGGACGTGCTCGCCGAGCCGTAGCCAAGAGGATCGCTGAGTCGTGAGTGAGCGATTTCCGGGCTCTGCCTCATAGGGTGGGGAGCGCCGGCATCCTGTCGGCTGGGTTTGGCATCCTGCCGAGCCCTCTTCGAAGAGCATGAACCTGCGCCATGCGCACGAACGGCGTGCGGGCGATGAGGGGCAGCGGCAGCCGCGCGAAAGGACTGCGGTAGATGGAAGCAATAACATGAAGGTTGACATTCCACAACGGGCTGGTTACGGCATCGAAAACTCGCGTATGGAACACACAATACTTGAAAATCAGGGGCTTGCCGTGTCAGCCATCGACTTGGCCTGTATGAATGAGAAGCAATTCGCCACGCTCGTCGAATCACTGCCGCAATTAGTCTGGATGACCCGGCCCGATGGTCGTGCTATCTACTTCAATCAGCAATGGCTGGAGTACACCGGACTGACGCTGGAGGAGAGTTGCGGTAATGGCTGGAGCACGCCCTTCCACCCAGACGACCTCCAGCGTGCGCAGGACGCCTGGCAGAAGGCAACGCAACAGGATGTCCCTTACTCGCTAGAAGGCCGCTTGCGGCGTACCGATGGAGTCTATCGCTGGTGGTTGATTCGCGGCGTGCCGCGCCGCAATGCGAAGGGGGAGATCATCAAATGGTTCGGCACTTGTACCGATATTGAAAAAATCAAGGTGGCCGAGGCGGAGTTGCGGGAGAGCGAGGCCATGCTCAAGGAATCACAACGCATCGCCTTGCTGGGCAGTTATGTGTTAGATATCACCAGCGACCGCTGGCGCAGCACGGAGGTGCTGGACACGATCTTCGGGATAGACGCCGCCTACGACCGCACGACGGCCGGCTGGGCGGCCTTGATTCATCCGGACGACCGCGCCAAGATGGCTGACTACTTTTCCGAAGAGGTGATTGGACGGTGCCAGCCATTTGACAAGCAATACCGCATCGTGCGGCGCAGCGACCAAGCCGAACGCTGGCTCCATGGCCAGGGCCAACTGGAATTCGACACTCGGGGCCGTCCCGTAAAAATGATCGGCGCGATTCTGGACATCACCGAGCGCAAGCGGGCGGAAGTGGCGCGGCGGGCTACTGAGGGGCTCCACCGGTCCGTGTTGGCTGCCATGGCCGAGGGCATTATTGTCCAAGCCGCAGACGGTGCGATCATCGATTGTAACCAGAGTGCGGAGAAAATCATGAGCCTGAGCCGCGAGCAAATTCTGGGTCGCGGCTCGCTGGACCCGGGTTGGCAAGCCGTCGATGAGAATGGGCGTCCCTTCCCCGGCGAGCAACATCCCGCCATGGTAAGCTTGCGCACGGGCCAGCCTTGCCACGGCGTGACGATGGGCCTGCGCCTGCCCGGCGGGATACAAAAATGGATTAGCATGAATGCCGAGCCGATGTTCAACAGCGGCGAGACCAGCCCCTATGCGGTGGTCACCTCCTTTTCTGATGTCACTGAGCGCCACCAGGCACTCGAAGAGTTGCGCCAGCTCAGCGAGCGTTTGACGCTGGCTACCCGCGCGGGCAGCGTCGGCATCTGGGAATACGACGTGAGAGATAAGCGGCTGGTTTGGGACGAACAAATGTTCCTCCTCTACGGCGTCACGCCGGACGCGATGAGCCTGGCATACGACGTCTGGCTGGCGGGAGTGCACCCGGATGACCGGCAGAGCCGGGACGACGGGATCAAGGCGGCGTTGCGCGGAGAAAAGGACTACGACACCGAGTTCCGCGTGGTTTGGCCCGACGGCAGTATTCATAACATCCGGACCATCGCCAGCGTGCAGCGTGACGCCACCGGCCGAGCCTTGCGCATGGTCGGCACCAATTGGGACATTACCGCCAGCAGGCAGTCCAAGGCGGCGCTACTGGAGACCAACCGCCAACTCGCCGCCGCCACCGCCGCCGCCACTGAACTCGCCGGTAAAGCCGATCTGGCCAACCGTGCCAAGAGCGAGTTTCTGGCTAACATGAGCCACGAAATCCGCACTCCCATGAACGGTATTCTCGGCATGACCCACTTGCTGCTGGCCGGCACGCTCAGCGACGAGCAGCGCGAGTACGCCCAAATGGCCCACACCAGCGGCGAAGTCCTCCTCAAGCTCACCAACGATATCCTGGATCTTTCCAAAATCGAGGCTGGTAATCTCGACTTGGAAATTCTGGATTTCAGCCTGCCCGCCTTGTTGCAGGAGCTTGGCGAAGTGCTGAACATCGGAGCCTCTGACAAGGGTCTTCAATTCCGTTGCACCCTCGCCCCGGACATCCCGGAGTCACTGCGCGGCGACCCCAACCGCTTGCGCCAGGTGCTGCTCAATTTAGCCGCCAATGCCATCAAATTCACCTCGCACGGCAGCGTCACCGTGCGGGCAGAGCTGGTAGCGACCAGTGCTGGCGGCGTGGTCATCCGCTTTGCGGTGTGCGACACAGGCATCGGCATCCCGGCGGACAAACATGTATTGCTGTTCAATAAATTCAGTCAGGTGGATCCATCGACGACCCGGCATTACGGCGGATCGGGTCTGGGTTTGGCCATCTCCAAACAACTCGTTGAACTCATGGGCGGCGAAATTGGTGTGTCGAGCGTCGTCGGCCACGGCTCGGAGTTTTGGTTTACCGCTTGTTTCACCATGGGTCCGCGGTCCATATCGGCTGCGCCGCCGCCACCCACACCGCCGCCCGCAGCGCCGGCCCCCATGAGCGGCCACTGGTCAACTCTGCGGGTGCTGCTGGCAGAAGACAACCCCATCAACCAAAAAGTGGCTGTGGGCTTCTTGCGCAATATGGGACTGCCGGCGGATGTGGTGACCGATGGTCTCGCGGCCGTTGAAGCCGTCGCCAGGACGGCCTATGATCTGGTCCTCATGGATGTGCAGATGCCCGGCATGGACGGCTTGGATGCCACCCGCTTGATTCGCTCGGCCCATGTCGGAGCCTTTCAACCCAAGCTCCCCATCATTGCCATGACCGCCAATGCTATGCAGGGAGATCGGGAAACATGCCTTGTAGCTGGCATGAATGACTACCTCCCCAAGCCCATCACTCCAGCCTCGCTGGCGCTCATGCTCGAGCGCTGGCTGCCAGCCCGCTTGGATGAGCAAAAACGAAATTGATCTAGCATGGCGTGGACATGGCGGCAGATAGAAATGTAAGCTGCCGAAGGCTCTGTTTCATGGCCGGTGCTTCCGCATGACGACAATAATGCCGTCGCTCCATAACGGACCGCAGCCGGTTCAAGTGAATCAGATGGATCATGGGCACCGCGGACGTTCGACCGACGCCAAAGGCAAGGAGGCCGGGGCCCTCGCCGAGGGGCTGACGACAGCTTCCGGAGGAGCTTTTTAGCGACGGCAATTTCGTGGGTTGAAAATTGGCACGCGATTTGCTCAAGGAGCATTTGCCGACGTGGTCACGGGGGGATCCCGTGTAAGCGGCGGCACAACGACTAAACACAACCACCAAACCGATGATCCATAGATGTTTGTATCAACCCGTAATCATGAAATATTTCATGCCCGTCTTAATTGGCTTGATGACGTTGGGAGCGATGGCTCCCCGGGTCCTAGCCCAAGAAGCCACAGCGCCCGCCCCTGCGGCGGCAGCGGCGCCAGATGCGGCGACGCCCAAAGACGCCAACCTGGAACAGCGGGTTGCCGATATGGAACAGTACTTCAATAATCTGGCTCCTGGTCCGGCCGCCACTGCCAAACCCGAGGAGCAATACAAGTCCAAGTTGACGGGTCTGCCAGGCCCAGGCCACAACGGATTCATGATGATTTGCGCCGCGCTGGTGCTCTTCATGACGTTGCCGGGTTTGGCCTTGTTCTACGGCGGATTGGTGCGCAAGAAAAACGTCCTCTCAGTGGTGGCGCAATGCTTTGGCTGTGCCGGCTTGGTGACCATCCTCTGGGTGGTATGCGGCTACTCGTTAGTCTTCGGTGAACACCCGGCAGAGGGTGCCCCGTTCTGGGCCCCCTATCTTGGCAGCCTGAAGTATAGTTTTTTCGAGGGAGTAGATAGTTTACCTAACACCAACTACAGCGCCTGGTTAAGTCATAATGTGTTTGCGATGTATCAATTGATGTTTGCCATCATTACCCCGGCGCTCATCGTCGGCGCGATCGCCGAACGCATGAAATTCTCCGCCATCATGTTGTTTATCGGTATATGGATGTTTGTAGTTTATTTCCCGCTTGCCCACATGGTTTGGGGGTTTGATGGCTTGATGAACGGCGTGTGGAATGGCAGTGCGAAAATTGCGGCGATCGACTTTGCGGGCGGCACAGTGGTACACATGTCTTCGGGTTGGAGCGCGCTGGTGTTGTGTCTGATCCTTGGCAAGCGCAAAGGTGTCGGTAAAACACTCATGGCTCCTCACAGCATGGTCATGTGCGCCATTGGTACCGGCATGTTGTGGGTCGGTTGGTATGGCTTCAACGCTGGTTCCGCTCTCGCTGCCGACGTGGTCTCTGCCAATGCCTTCACCACCACCACGGTGGCCACTGCGGTCGCTTGCTTCGTCTGGCCGGCACTCGAATGGGTCACCCGCGGCAAACCCTCAATCCTCGGTTTCTGCTCAGGTGCGGTCGCCGGGTTGGTCGTGGTCACTCCGGCTTGCGGATTCATCACCGTCAAAGGTGCTCTCATCGTCGGCTTGCTCGCCGGTTCAGTGCCCTTGCTCTTCTGCACCAAGGTGAAAAAAATGTTTGGTTATGACGATGCGCTGGATACCTTCGGGGTTCACGCTGTGGGTGGCACGCTCGGTGCGATCATCACCGGGTTACTGGCCACCAACAAGGTCAATGGCAACCTCGCCATCGCCACTCCGGCGAACTACGCCACCACCAATGGTTGCGCTAAGCTTGTCGCCGATGGAGGCCTGGTGTTCGAACAATTAAAAGCCGCAGGCATCACCATCGTACTTGCGGTGGTAGCCACAGCGGTCATAGCTCTCATCGTGAAGGCCGTTATCGGGTTACGGCCCACCGAGGAGAATGAAGAAGTGGGTCTCGACCTCAGTGATCACGGGGAAGAGGGTTACCACGAGCCTGCGTAGGTTATACATAGGTTGTCTCAGGGTTGCGCCGGGGTGGGAAACCGCCCCGGCGCTTTCGTTCGCGCATCACCGGCTTGAATGATTTGGCCCCTATTTTCCGATACCCCAAGAATGTGGTGGCTCCTACTCACTTCCCGGCCAGTTAGTCCCGTTGTTGTCAGCCCATTGGCGGTGCAAGCTCCTTATTGAGATCGGGCACTGAGTTCTGGAGCTACTAATAGCCGGCCACCGGACTGTGAGGCACCTCGCAGCCCACTGTGGGCTCCGGCAGCGTCGGCACGGCGGCCGCCAGTGTCGCGAGGCCGTCGCAGGTGGTCTGCCATTGGGATGGAGACCAGGGCAGCGGGCGGTGGAGTTTGTCGCGCAGGCGCTCGACGCGCTCCGAGGCATCGGCCAGCAGTGGGCCGGGCAATTCGGCGATGGCGGCAGCGGCCACGTCCGCAGTTTCGATGCGATGACAGATGAGCGCCACGTCATTGCCAGCCGCGATGGCGAGTTGCGCGTCCTGGCCTCGGCCATAGCGCCGGGTGATGGCCGCCATGTCCAGATCGTCGGTTAGAACCAGGTGGCGGTCGAAGCCGAGTTGGTCGCGCAGGAAACCGCGGATGAGCCTTGGCGAGAGCGAGGCTGGGAAATTAGTGTCGATGTTGGGAAACTCGATATGTCCGAGCATGATGGCATCCAATTCTGGCATCAGCGCGGTGTAGGGGAGAACGTCTTCGCGCAACATCTCGTTGAGGGTGGCCATCGCTGCCGGCAGTTCGTGATGGGGATCGGCCATGGCGCGTCCGCCGGCCGGGAAATGTTTGGCGCAAGTGGTGATGCCGCGTTGACGTAGCGAGCGGTTCCATTGGCCGGCATGATCGATGACACGTTGCGGGTCGCGGCCCCAACAGCGGCCGCGCAAGGCATTTTGAAGTTCCGGGTGATGATCCAGATCCAACACCGGTGCCAGGTTCAGATTCACACCTAACAATCGCAGCAGCTCACCCGTCAAGCGGCCCGCCGTGGCGGTCAGTGCGGGTTGGGCGTGGGCCGCCAGCGCGGTGGCCGACGGGATGGGCGGAGCCAGTGCCATGGTGCGGGTGACCCGCCCGCCTTCCTGATCGATGGCGATGAGCGGCTGGCTTTTTGATAGGTCCCGCAGTGAGTCGGTGAGTTCACGTGTTTGCACCGGCGTTATGAGATTGCGTGAGAACAAGATAAAGCCAGCGGGTTGCAAGCGGCGAAAAAGCGCTGTCTCCGCCGCGCTGAGTTGCGGTCCCCCGAGCCCCAGAACTAACAACGAACCCGCGGCCATCCTCACTGCAGCGACTGGTGGAATTGGTCTTTGGCAGCGAGCGAGAGGACGAAGGCGCTGAGCAGGTCGATGACGTGGGCGACATCATCGAGATGGGCGGTTTCCACCACCGAGTGCATGCAGCGCAAGGGCAGCGACACTAGCGCGCTGGGTATCCCTTCGCGGGTAGTGAAAATCTTGTCGGTGTCGGTGCCGGTGAAGCGGCTGCTGGCCTCGTGTTGGATGGGAATTTTGGCGGCGGCGGCCACCTCCAGCAGGCGCTTGACGACCTTGGGGTGGTTGGCGGTGCCGTGGGTGAGGGCGGGGCCGCCGCCGAGTTTGATGCTGCCAGTTTTCGCCGCATCAAGACCGGGCGTGTCGGTGGCGTGGGTCACGTCGAGGCAAATGCACAAATCCGGTTGGATCCGGTAACTGGCCATGGTGGCACCGTGGCCGCCGATTTCCTCTTGGATGGCATTGAGGCAAACCAAGCTGAATACCGGTTTACGCTTCGAGCTGGCGAGCCGTTTCATCACTTGGGCGATGATATAGCCGCCGATCCGGTTATCCAAGGCGCGGCCCACCAGGCGGCGGTGTGCCAGTTCGAGCGGGCCATCCTGATAGACGGCGGGATGACCGACGCGCAGGCCCAGGGCGGCGACCTCGGCGGGATTGGAGGCACCGACATCGACCCACAAGTCGTGGACGGCAGGGGCTTTTTCGCTGCCCAGTTCATCGCGGCGCAGGTGGATGGCGGTGTTACCGATGATGCCGGCCACCGGTCCTTTGTCGCCGGCTAGGGTCAGTCGGCGGCCCCTGGCGGTAGCCGCATCCGAGCCGCCCACCCGGTCGAGCCGCAGAAACCCCTTGTCGTCAATGTGTTTGATCATGTAGCCGATCTCGTCGGCATGGGCGGCGAGCATGACCGTGCGCGGCGACTTGCCCGGCAGCGTGGCCCAGGTCGAGCCATAGGAGTCGCAGGCGACTTGCGGGGCGTACTGCCCGATCCACGCCGCCCACACCTGCTGGCCGGGCATTTCAAAGCCGGTGGGACTGGCCGTCTCAAGCAGGCGGAACAAAAACTCGCGCTCGTCTTTTTTCATGTGCCGGATTGAAGCTATTTTCCGGCCGCTGACAAGGCCGCATCGCTAAATTGGGAAAATCCGCGAAGCATTCCGGATGGGCGGTGTTATTCCGGTTCTTTGATATCGATGGCGGCGAATTCGCCGTCTTTACGGCGATAGACGAGGGTGAGTCCGCCGCGGCGTGCGCTTTTGTAGAGGACGAATGGTCGGTCGGAGAGTTCGAGTTGCATGATGGCGTCTTCCTTGTACATCGTGCGGATCGAGTAATGGTCGGAATGGATGATATAGGGTTCGGGATCGACGTCGGAATCTTCCGGGTGATCGAGCACCGCCATGGTAAAGAACCGTTCGTCGAGGTGGCGGATGGATTCGTTGCGATGAGGGCGGTGTTTTTTAAGTAAGCGTGTCTTATGCTTGCGCATGCGGCGGGCGATTTTCTCGATAGTTTCGTCGATGGCGGCGTACATATCGCTGCCCTCGGTGTGGGCCTCAATGGTGATGTGATTGGCGCAGAAGAGGATAAATTCGGCGATATGGCGGTTCTTTTGGACGTCGAGAACAGCCTTGGCCCCGATGATACGGGGATAATCGAGGTGGAGGCCCTCGATTTTTTTGGTGACGTAGCCGCGCAGGGAATCAGTCACTTCCTCATGACGGACAGTGATGGTGATTGGCAGATTAACGTTGGCAGTTTGCATGGGGTTGGTTGTTTTGGTTGAGGCCTATGAGAACGAGTTTAAGTGTGTCCCATCGGTGAAACAATATAGTGCTAATAATTTTTATTACGCTAGAAAAAATCACAGTTGTTGGAGAAGAAGCGTGGCCTCTCAGGGGTCATTGGGACTGGTGGTTTCTGAGGGGGCTTTGTCGGATTCCCCGGTTGGTGGCTCGTCGGCATCGAGGTCGGATTCCTTGGCGGCGGCGTAGAGGGCGGCGAAGTCATCGCTAGGGTGGGACAAGGAGCCGCCGAGTTTGAGGCTGAGCCAACGGTAGCCGTCGTGGGGCTTGGAGAGCATGGAGTGGATCTTGGAATTGTGGGCGAGTTGGGCGATGGATTCGGGAATACCGATTTGCATGGTGCCGGAGAGGGATTTATCGGCGGTGCTGGTGAGTTGGGCATGGATGGCCATGCGGGATTTGCTTTCGAGGCGCAACTCGCGGAGTTCGGTGTTAGGGTTTTGGCGGTGGATGAGGCCGGTGAAATCACCGACGAAGGTAGGATTTTCATACCAAGTGTCGTTAAGTGTGCGCATCAGAGACAACAGGAAAGGGAAATTTCTGACACTAACTTTTGAGGACAAGGCGCTTTTGAAAGCCAGGCTGAGATCGGCAGAGGCGGGCGAGTTCGGGAGCAAGCGAAGAGAATTGGTAGCGCCATCGGTGCGGGTGTCGATTTTGGCGCTGATGAGATCGCCGAATTCGGAGCCGAGGAGTTCGCCGAAATCGAAGTTATCAAGTTTCACCGAGAGGACGGATGGGGACTGAGAGGCCAAGGGAAGGAGCATGCCGCTGAGGTCCAGAATTCCGTGTTTGGGTTGGGAATCGGTGAGGCGTAAAACAACCAACTCGGTTTCCGTGTTGCGGAATTCCATAACCGCGCGGTCGATTTTGAAGGATGGCCAACCGGCGAGTTGGAGGCTGCCGTGATAGAGGTGGAGAGTCGTCTGGTAGGCGGTATCATCCATGCGCAATGAGGCTTCAGTGGCAAGGATGCTCAGTGTCGGGCGAGTGGACTCACCGAGGGAAATGTTAAACTTAGGAATCGAGATCCGGCGGAAGTGGACGGGGAAGCCGCCGGGGAGATGGGCCGCGGAGTGATTGGGAGAGGAATCGGCGGCAGGGAGCAGCCACAAACTACCATCGCGGGCGCTGATTTCCTCACCGCGCAACTTGCTGCCGAAGAAACTCAGCGGGGAAATATCGGCCGACACGCCGTTGAGGTTAACGGATTTGAGGAACGAGCCATCGGGCCACTCAAGAGTGATGGTATCGACGTTGGCGCTGGCCGGGTTGACGCGGAATTTCCTGAGTTCGACGTTGGCACCGGTGCCGCTGGCGATGGCAGCGGTGATGGCTTTGCAATAGGGGGCGGTATTGGCATATACGTAGGCACCGCCGATAGCCAAGCCGGTGAGCAACAGGAGGACGAGGACGCTGGCCACTTGCAGCATGCGGAGGCGTTTGATGCGTTTGGCTTCGTCGCGTTTGGGTTGTTCGCTGCGGCGTTTATGTTTGCGGACGCGCAGCGCCTGTGTGCCATCGGCGCGGGTGACCAATTCACCGGCGACTGGCGGATTACCCGTTGCCTGTCCCTTAAGCCGCTCCATCATTTCATCGATCGAGTACTTTTCCGGTTCGTTAGCTGCTGGGGGCATAGATTGGTGGCTAGGTAAAAAGTTAGACAGCGGCCAACAGCGGTGGCGGAATCAGTGTTTATTGAACGGTTTACCGGTCGGATCGACGAGCTGAATATTGACCAACATAACCACAGCAGTGCTGCTCGGTTGGGTGACCTTGGATTGAAATATCCTGCCGACGAGCGGCAATTCACCGAGGAACGGGGTGTGATCATCCACGGATTGGATGCGATCTTGAAGCAGGCCGCCGATGACGATGGTGGCACCGTCGGCAACGCTGAGACTGGTAGCCGCCTTGTGGGTGCTAAACACCGGCATCAGAATGCGGTTGTCAGTGAGGAGCTGGCGGCTGGTCAACGGGTTGAAGATAGACAAGAGGCTGGTATCAGGTGGGGCAAAGATAGGGCTGCCGTAATTGACGAAACCATCGAAATCGACCAACGACGGGTTGAGGGTGACTTCGACATAGTGTTTGGCGTCATCGGCGGTGGGGGTGACCTCGAGAGTCATGCCAAGCTCACGCTTTTTGAAAGCGGTGGGATGGGATGGGGTGACTATCATGGAGGCCCGGCTAGGTATAATGGTAAGGGTAGTGGGGTCGATGGTGACGCTATTATTGGCCTGGGGCAGTTGCGGGGGCTCGTATTCGGTCGGGTAGAGCATTTCGCGCACCGAGCGCAGGTTGGCAGCTTGGCCGCTGCGGGTAACGGTGGCGGCGGAGGTCATGATATCGACGCCCTTTTTCTGATTGAGTCCGCGCATGAGCATCTGCACCGAGTTAGCAGCGAGAACTTTGGTGATGCCGAGGACGCCGGGGGCGCGAGCTGCGGTGGTGGCGTCTTGGGAGACATTGTTGTTGTTGTCGATGAGGCCATCAATGGCGTCCTTGTAGATGGCTTCGTCGCCACTGCGATTGCCGGCGGTGAGTGGATCGCTGGTGGACTGGGCGAAGGGCAGTTTGATGTCGTTGATGGCACCGCCGGTGCCTTGGGTGCCGCCGCTGATCGTGACGTCTTGGGTGCCGGGAATCACGCCGGGCGAGCCGATACCGGTGGGGTTTAGCAGCCAATCGAAACCGAGTTCCTTGAGGCGGGTTTCCTTGACGCTGATCATGGTGACGCGCACGCTGACCATGACCGGCTCGGTTTTGGCGATGGTATCGACGAGCTGGGAAATGATATCCTGATTGGCGGCGGTATGGATGACGGTGAGTGTGGAATTAGCGGGGTTGAAGGTGGCGGAGGCACCTTGCGGGAATTCGATACCTTGCTCGGTGAGCACTTCGACGGCACCACGGCGTTCCGTGAGCAAGCCCTTGGCCGGCTTGGCGCCGAACGGATCGTCATTCTTGGCCGCTGCGGCTCCGTTGGCACTAATACTAGTTAGGAAATCCGGCGGCACCCGGTAGGAACGCGTGAACATCTCCTTGGATTCCGCATCACGCGGCCGGATGGTCACCGCAAAATCGTCGGTTGTATAAATTGTGCGGGTTTGCCCGTTGATGTAGCTCAGGATCTTGCTCAGCGGCACATTGGCGAGGCGCAGGTTGAAACGCACGGCGCGGATTTGCTTACCGATTTCTGAGCTGTCATCGCCAATATCGATATTGAAATTGACGCCGCGGCGAGCGGGGTCCAATTCGGTGGTATCGAGTTCGGTGGAGCGCAAGCGCAGCAAGTCGATGGCATCTTGGAGCGAGACGCCGTCGAGAATGATGTTGGGAATGACGATGCGGTCGAGTTTGTTAGCGACGGGAACGAATGCCGCGGCGGGAGCGGCGGGAAGGCCGCCGGGATCGATGGCCGCGCCATCCAGCAAGGGAGCAGGCACGGTGGTTTCCCAGCTGGCGGCCACTTGGTTGAGCATTTCAGAGCGGGCCTGATCGGAGGCGGCGGCATGGTAGGAGGACCTGGCAGCGGCGAGATGTTCCAAGCCGCGGCGAGCGGCGGTGTTGGTGGAATCGATGCGCAGAATATCTTGGTAGTGCTTTTTAGCGGCATCGAAGTGGCCTAGATTGTAGGCACCCTCGGCGGTGTAGAGGAGCTTGCGAACGGCCTCGATGTCGCTGGTGTGTTCTTTAGTGAGCGCGGGATTGCTGCGCTGCGGGTCGTCGAGCTGGCCTCGCATGGCCAGGCTGGCCACATCGGTGGGAGCGACGCTGGGCTTGAGCACGGCCTCGACGGCGGTTTTGGCGGCGGCCACATCCCCTTTGCGGGAGAGGGTGGACGCCTGGGCGACGGAGGCTTGTGCGAAGCGTTGGGAGGCGGCGTTGCGCAATTCAGCGGTGAGCGGCGTGTCGGGAATCATCTCACGCGCCCCGGAAAAGGCTGCTGCGGCATCGGCGTAGCGGCCCGCTTGATAAGCCTGATCACCTTTAGCGAGCAATTCCTGGGCTTCTTCGAGGGCGGCTCGGCGTTTTTCGAGTTCCCGTTGGGCGAGCGTTGACGGCGCTGAAGGCACCTCTGCGGCATGCAGGGGTACCAGCCACCAAGCGGACACAATAAGGAACACGCTGCCGCGTGGGAAAAGTCGTCGTTGGGCGTTTTGCATGCGAAGGTCTGGGCGAGTATAGACAAGCAACGCCGGAGGGCACGCGCTAATTCAGGAATTTTTCAAATTTTGTGTGACAGAGGAATTGGGAGGGGGAATGGGGGCAGTTGCCTGGGGGTTGGGAGCGTGGGGGCGGTGGGATTTGGGGATAAATGGAGAGCGCAAGGATTCCTCGAAATCGAAGTTGCCGACAAAGTCTTCCGGGCGGTCAGAATCCTGTTTACCAAAGATCTGCTCCTCAATGAGATGAAAGACCATGTCGCCGATGTCGCCGCATTGGCGCACGCCCCACTCATGCATCAGGGTGGCGGCCATCGGGCCAAACTGCTCCAATGCCAGATCGCGCAGGCCAGTGACGAGTTCCGGACCGCTAACGTGCCGGGGCTGGCCGTTATTGCTTTCGGCGATGCGTTTGAGGGTGAAATCCAGCGCTTCTTTGAGGAAAAAATAGGCGTGGGGGTCGAAGCGTTTGTCGCGTTTCAGGATAGAAACGACGGCTTGTTCGAACTGAATGGCTTGCATGAGGGGAGTATGCGGGAAGATGGCGGCGGTGTCAAAGCGGTTTGAACGGTCCCTTATTCATTGCCGAGCCGTTCGACGAATTCATCGAGCAACGACTTGAGGCGCCGCTCGCTGGCAATGACGGTGGGGTCGTCAAAGCCGATCCAGATGGCGGTGGCGCCGCCGGGGCCGAGGCGCAAGGTCCAGGCGTCGCGTTCGGAGCCGGTGGCACCGGTGAAACAACGGGTGCCGGCATGGCGGTGCAAGACACTGGTGGCATCAGATGCCGCGTTGGGGCTGATGGCGGGGGTGAGTTCCGGGGTGGCGGAGTAGATGGATTTGCCGTCAGCGTCGCTGATTTGGCGGATCAGGAAAGGATTGGGGCGTTTTCCTTGGTTGCCGAGGGTGGCGAGGCCGACGGCCATTTCGGTGGGGGTGGCGGCGACGCAGCCGCGGAACAGGTCCTCGGTTTGGAGGAGGAACGGGCCGGCCAGGCCGCAGCGTTTAGCGATGCGCTCCACCTCGGCGGGACCGATTTGGCGGCCGGTTTGCACGGGTTTACCGGGTAAGACGAGTTTACCGCGTTCGGCGGCGGCGGCGGCGACGAATGGCTCGAAGGCTGACCCCAGATCGCGGGTCGAGCGGGTGCGGTCAAAACGGGAGTGCTGGTAATCGCGGCCGCCGATGAGAGCGAGAATCGCACCGCTGCGCGTCTCGGTGGTGACCGCAGCGTATTGGACGTAGAGCGGCTTGCTGCCTGTCTGATAGGCGGCATGTGTCGGGTGGCCCCAGGATTTTTCTTGTTCCAAGGCGGCCACGGCGCGTGTCAACTCGGTATCCAGGCGTTCCTGCCAAGCGGCGTCGAGGGTGGTATTGACGTGGAGGCCGCCGAGGCGGATATCGCGTTCGTCGAGGATTTGGTAGAGTTCGCGTTGGATAGCTTGGAGGGCGTAGGACGGTTGGATTTGCTCGTCGTTGGCGAGGGTGATCGGTTGGGCGCGGATGGCGGCTTGGCGGGTTTCGTTAATGAAGCCCATGGTGAGCATGCGGGCGAGGGTTTGGTTGCGTTGTTCGAGGGCGGCATCGAGGTGGCGCAGTGGTGAGAAGAGATGAGGGCCGCGGATAATCCCCACAATCAGCGCGCACTCGCCCTCGTCCAGGTCTCGCGTCGCCTTGCCAAAATAGGTCTTGGCGGCTTGTTCAATGCCATGGCAGCCAGAGCCAAAATAGATCCGGTTGAGGTAGCCGGTGAGGATGGCGTCTTTCGAGTAATGGGCCTCGATGCGCAAGGTCAGTGCGATTTCAAGAAACTTGCGGTGCAGTGATTTGGCCCGGATATCGAAGGTGTTGCGAGCCAATTGCATGGTGAGGGTGGAGGCACCCTGGGTGAAATCGCGGTCCTTTAGGTTGCGCAATGTGGCCCGGCCCAGCCCCCATACGTCCACCCCGCCGTGTTGGAAAAACCGCGCGTCCTCCCGCGCTTGCAGGGCTTGCACCAAAAACGGCGGTATGTCTTGGCGGGTGACCAAGCGCCGGCCCGCACCCGCCGGTGCCGGCAATTCCTTGCCGTGGCGGTCATAGTAAACCGGATCTGCGGGCAGCCGACCCACCTCGTTCAAATCATAGCGATTGGCTAATAAAAAATAGAAAAATGCCAGTCCGCAGCCCACGACGCAGCCAAGAATCGTGAGTTTCACCAAAGCGCGCAGCGGACCATGCAGCCGTTCCGGCAGCCAGCGCTGCCAGAATTGGGGTGGGGGGATGGGTCGCCAAGAGGACATGTTGGGTAGGAAACGCTGGGGCTGCGGAGGCGGGGTGCGCCTAGGATGGTGTCTGCACGCCGTTTCAGCAAGGCGCAACCGACGCTTCCGCAATCCGTGGCTCACCTAACTTCGAGTTTTGCCAAACTTCGGAGTTCGAGTTCATCCTCCCGCGTCACTTTAGCGCTAAGGAGCCACAAGATTCGCTACTTTTTATCTGTCACCCTGTAATGACCACAGAGTGCACAGAATTCACGGGATGAAGAGCTTGGGTATTCAATCAGCGCGGCAGCACCCACTCTGTGTATTCCGTGCATTCCGTGGTGAAAAGTTCGTCTGGAACGTCTAGCAATTTGAGGGTTTCCGGCTGGCGTTTGGCCACCTCGGAGATGAGTACAGCGCCGCTCGCATAGGACACGGACTTGATGCGCCGTAACTCTAGCATGGCCTCGCGGGGGAGGCGTTCAGCGTCGCGGTTGTGGCCGTGGGCGGCGCAGTCGTCAAGCCCGCCGTAGGTGGAGACGCTGGTGCCGTCGATAATCAGGCGGGAGTGGGCCTGGCGGGGGTGTAAGACGATGGTTTGCTGGTAAGTCTGGCATCGGTGGCCTGTTCTTTGCCGAATGGGGTTTGTCTGCCTCATTCGGCTTTTTTCTTTTTCATGCCGTCCGCATCCTCTCATCCTTTCCACACCGGACCGATGCTGCCGCCGGGGACAAACACGGCCGGAAAATTGAGGGTTTTATGGTCCTGTTTGCCGCGGCGCACGGCGGCGATCCAGCGCACCACTCGGCGCACAATGGGGGCGTGGTCCCATTTGATATGGGCGATGCCCGGAAGGCACCAAGCCAGCGATGTATCGTCATCTGTGGAAACGAGCGAGACATGCAGCGGCACCCGGATACCACGCCGGGCGAGAAACTCCGCTGCCGCAACGTAGTACGCCGTCTCGTCAATAATCAGCGCCGTGGGTGGCGAGTGATGAAATAGATTCTCGAGCAAACTGGCCAATCCCGCCGGTGTTTCCTCCCAGTCCGGCAGATGGTAGGATCCTGTCGTTATCCCGTGCGCCCCCAGTTCCGCCAGAAACGCTCGTTCCACACTGCCAGGTGTCGGGTGCCGGCGGGCGTGGCGTGCGATGAGCACAATGCGCCGATGCCCCAGTTCGATGAGTTGGCGCGTCGCTGCTATGTAGGCCGGTGCCTTTTCCGGTCCGCTGCGGGCGAGCGCCAATTCGCCGGAGCGTCCGTAGAGTGCGAGGTAGGGGAGTGTTTGTCCGGCGCACCACTCCAGCAATGGGTGGGATCCGCTGATCACGATCCAGGCATCGGCCGGGTGGGCGTGGAGATGGTTCACGATGCGTCGTAAGTCGTGTTTGAGATCGCTCTGGGATTTGGGGGTGACGAATACCTCGTGGCCCGCTCCCACCAATTGCTGCTGAATCAACGCGAGCATCTGGGCAGTTTTGAGTTGCATGTCTAATAAGCCGGAGTGACCCAGAATCCCGACTCGCAACGGATGCCCGCTCAGCACTTGCGCGGTGATACCGCGGCTGCGGCATAATCCGCGCCTGCCTAGCAATCCCTCGGCTTCCAATAGTTGCAACGCACGCCGGACCGTGTGGCGCGAGACATCCAGGTCCACTGCCAGTCGCGCCACGCCCGGCAAGGTGCCACTCCAACGCCCCTCACCAATCCCCTCGCGCAGGTGCGCGGCGACCCGTTCGGGCATGGAGAGGCGCGCTAAGGGTTGCATACCCGCAAACTAGTTCTCCGTTAGAACGAGTGTCAAACGAATTATCCGCAGAAAGCCATTGTGGCAGCACCCGCGCATGATAAACACTGGCCGCACGTCCGGTGGCAAGCCCCCATGGATGCGCCGCTTGACTCGAAAAACAACCCCGATCCCCACCATCCCAACCCCCAGAATCATGAACCCCCATTCTTCCACCCACCGCATGCTCCGCTGGCCAGCTTTGGCGCTGTGCTTGTTCGCCCTAGTCACCGGCTCGCCGGCTGC
Source organism: Verrucomicrobiota bacterium (assembly GCA_037133195.1). Classification (GTDB taxonomy): domain Bacteria; phylum Verrucomicrobiota; class Verrucomicrobiia; order Verrucomicrobiales; family Akkermansiaceae; genus Luteolibacter. Next base: position 43,727 of record JBAXOP010000004.1, read on the forward strand.
CACCCTCATCAAGGGAAGCACTGGAACCAATCTTACGCTCGGCGCGAGCTGGGGCGGCAGCGCACCTGGGTCGGGTGACGTCGCCGCTTGGGCCGGCGGCTCGCTCGGAGGCGCCCTGACGCTGCCAACGTCCGCGTCTTGGGGCGGCATCAGCCTGAGTGCGGCAAGCGCCGACGCCTCCATCACGGGAGCGGGCACGCTCACCCTCGGCATCGGCGGTATTGATATGTCATATTCGGCAAACAATTTGACGCTTGCGAACGCCGTGGTCCTTGGCGCAAGCCAGACATGGAGCGTGGCCTCGGGAAAATCGTTGACCGCTTCCGGCGGAATCAGCGGCACCGGCCTGAGCCTGACCAAGGCCGGCGCGGGTACGCTGACCCTCAGCGGTGCCGTGGTCGATACCTTCACCGGCGGACTCACCGCCAATTCCGGCGCGCTCACGGTGGATCTCTCCACTCTGGCCCCGCCGACGGATTTGATCAACAATGCCAACGTGCTCACCCTCGGCGGCGGCACTCTCACCTTGAAAGGCAAGAGCAGCGCGGTCACATCGCAAACGTTTGCCTCGACCACCCTGAGCGCCAATCGCGGCTCGGTGATCACCCTGACGCAAAACAGCGCCACCAGCCTGACCGCCGCGCTCCAAGGTATCACCCGCAACCCCGGCAGTACCTTGAATTTCAGCAGCTCGCCCAATACCACCACCGTCATCGCCACCACGACTAACGGCAACGAAACAAGTGGCATTCTGGGGTCTTGGGCGGTGCTCGGCACCACAGCCGCCCCGCAATACGCAACCGTCAACACCAGCAGCCAGATCGTCAGCTATTCCGGAGCCACGACCACAACGCAACCCGCCAATTTGTCTGACGTGGCCGGCGCGACGACGAATTATGCCTACGGGGCCACCCCATCGCCGACCCTGACGGGAGCCATAAGCGCCAACACCCTGCGGTTCACCGGAGCAGCCGGCACCTTGGCCAACGGCGGCAACAACATCACCTTGAACGGCCTGATGAACGCCGGGACCGGTAACAGACCACTATCAACACCAAGATTCTTGAAAGCGTCGCCGGCGTATCTTCACTCGTTTACTACAGTGCCACATCTGCCGCCAAATTGTATATTTCAAGCATCAACAATACCTACAGTGGCGGCAGCACCTGCAACGGTGGCACTCTGCATTGCCAGCCGGGCACATCGGGGACCGGAGTCAGCATGTTGGGTACCGGAACCGTGACAATCAATAATGCCACGCTGTTCTCCAATAATGGCGCGATCACCCATGCCAACACCATGGTCATCAACAACGCCACGGTCTCGTCCGGGGATAATTCCATTACGTTCACCGGCCCCGTCACCCTCTACGGGAATAATACCTTTTCCCCCGCCCAATATGGTAACAAAAAACTGGATTTGACGAACACCGTCGATGGCAGCGGCGGTTTCACCTGTAATGCAGGAGATGCCACCACCTCAGTGATCCTGCGGGGTGCCGACACCTACACCGGCAACACGATCATTACCCGCGGCATCGTGCAATTGGCGGCCACCGGCTCGATCAACAATACCCCGCTTGTTTCTATCGGTGCCGGCGGAACCTTCGACGTATCGCTCAAAACCTCCCCCTATGCGTTGAGCACGCATACCACCTTGAGCGCCGCCGGCACGGGCACCACGGCCACCACTACCGCCAACCTCAAGGGTGCTGTCAGTGGAACGGTGAGCCTGGGCTCGCAGCCGGTTGTTCTGACATACGATGGCACGCATCCTGCACTCACCGTCTCCCAAGGGACGCTGGCTCTCAATGGCAACGCCTTCACCGTCAACGGATCCGCGTTGCTCGCCGGCGCTTACCATATTGTCACGGAAACCACCGGTAGTATTTCCAGCGCCGGGACCTACCCCAGTGCCACCGGCACGGCCATCGGTACCGGCAAGACCGGCACCATTTCGGTCAGCGGCCAGAACGTGGTTCTCACTATCTCCTCCACCCAGTTGGCGGTTTCCGGTTTTCCGGGTTCGCAGACGGCGGGGGTGGCGGGCAGTGTGACGGTTACGGCCCAGGATGCCAGCGGCAATACCAACACCGCCTACACCGGCACAGTGCATTTCACTAGCAGCGATGTTTCGGCGGTGTTGCCGGCTGATTACACTTTTGTGCCCGCAGACAACGGCACGCATACCTTCAGCGGCGGTGTGACACTCAAGACGGTGGCGGGGGGAACGAAATCCATCACGGCCACCGACACCGCGTTAACCATCACCGCCACGCAGTCTGCCATCACGGTGACACCGGCCGGTGCGGCGACGCTAACGGTATCGGGCTTTCCGGGATCGCAAACGGCGGGCGTGGCAGCCAACGTGACGGTCACGGCCAAGGATGCTTATGGCAATATCGCCACCGGCTATACCGACACGGTTCGTTTCACTAGCAGCGACGAAGCGGCGGCGTTGCCGTACGACTATACGTTCACGGGCAGCGACAACGGCACACATGTCTTTGCCGTAACACTCAGCAGCGAAGGCGGCCCGCGCTCCATCACGGCCACCGATACTGTGACCGCGACTATCACCGGCACGCAGACCGGCAT
>JBAXOP010000005.1:0-40726 GCA_037133195.1 Verrucomicrobiota bacterium
CAGCCAATGCCACCAGAATTCTTCTGGAGTCGGTTTACGTGTGGACCGGTGCCGTGCCGCATTGGCGGCATGAACGTCGCCTAACGCCGCGTGGCTTAAGAATGTCGCGATCGATCATCATGAATATGAGAGGCGCGCCGGCAAGACGTCTTCAAACGCACGAACTCGGGGCGCAGAACGTCCCCGCGTTGGTCGCTGGATAGCCCGGGGATCGGCCAAAGCCATGATCGTACCGCGGTGAAAATCACGGACACGCGTTGGTCAGGGAAACATTCCAGCCTGAGCCAGTTGATCAAACTCCGATCAAGGCCGATCTGGTTGCAGAACTTTTGTCCCCGAGGTCCCGTTTCCGGGACCTCGGGGGGGCAAATAAAATCCCGTTCTTTGCCTGCACGGGCTCGATAAGAGCCCATGGAACAGGCCGGAATCCGGCCCGGATTTCCCAAACAAGAACCGAACATTGGAAGATATCGAATCACGCGGGCACCACCCTCCATACCCAAACACGAACATCAGCATGCCAGAATCACAAACCCCAAGCACTAATACCCTTATCTATCACTTTCAAGAACCTATATTTACCCGCCTTTGCGCGATTTCGAGAGCTTGTCTGAATGTCGACAGGTCCGCTCTTGGCATGAAGCTGAAAGCATGCTTTCTTCTGATAGGTCCAAGTGGCTGCGGGAAGACATTCCTGGCGCGCGCACTTGCTGAGGAAATGCAGGTTCCCTTTCTTTCGATTGCGGTCTCAGACTGGATATTAATTGGCGCATCCAATCGCGGGGGCTCGGCCACATGGCCGGCAATCTTCGATTTTGTCGAACGGTCGAAACAAAAACAAGGAGCCATTATCTTTGTCGATGAGTTGGATAAATGCAGCCATAATTCTAACTGGAATGCATTCCTAAGGTCCGAGATTTTTTCCCTTTGCGATTGTCGTGTTCCCATGAGCCTAAATGATGTGGATGGAGATAATGTCACTGAATCGCGCATCAGGACGGTCCGGGATTTTCTCGAAAATAAAACAATGATCTTAGCTGGTGCTGCCTTCCAGCATCTATGGGAAGATCGATCAAAGCGGGCCATAGGCTACCTTCCCCACGACTCACCCCGTGATCTTCCAGAACTGCCTGATCTCGCGAAGACCCTGCCGCGGGAGTTGGTAAATCGCTTTTCGTCGGAAATCTTTGTCCTCCCTGAGTTAACGAAAGATGACTACCGTAAAATGCTGGAGTGCACCGCCGGCAAGATAGAGGAGACATGGCGGCGGAGATTCCTTGATTTGGGAAATTCCCGGCTTGATGAGGCCGTGAGGCATAAAAAGGGGGTGCGGTTTATGGAGGAAGTTCTGCTAGCCGCCATCGTCGAGGAAAGAGTGCATCTGACGAGTTTCATTCCGCAGGCGCCTCGTTCCGGATCTATCACCAAAGTGGATGGCGGCGGACCGGAACTGCAGTTATTCTGATTGGTTCTCTCCGGTGGCGCCGCTCATCACCCAGCCGACCCGCATTCCAGCCGTCCGTTTCCGGACGACTGTGTAAACATCTCTCATAAATGTTTGTCATTCCGAATGACTGAGCAAGGTCCAATTGCATGGCTGACGGCTCCCCCTGTTCTTCGAAAACAGCAGTTGATTCTCACTACTATGCCGCCCTGCGGCAATACAAACCCGGAAGGCAACGTCTCCCCCCCTTTCGGGGGTCGCATGAGTGGCTCAAGAAATACCTTTTGTCTTGGAGATGATTTAATCCGATTTCAGAATTAAGTCATTTCAAAGACACAAACAACAGACCAAACAACAACCACGAACCCACAATCAAGAACCATGAACCCACAAACAATCGAATTCACCTCACCATCCACCGTCGCCGAAAGTTGCACCACGCCGTGGCATACCCCTAGCAAAGGCACCTACCAGGATCTGATCCTCAAACCGGAAGTTGCTTCGCGCCGTTACACATCCGCTATGTTGAGGAGTTCGCATTGTGGGGGTGCAACGGGATGGATTAATTCTCTGTCCCTTAATCTGTCATTCTATCCGCACATCGCCCACCATACTCACCCCATGCATCATTCTTAAGATTCCTTTCGATTCATCACAGCGCAAACCTCAATGCCCGCCCCTGCCAGCTTCCTCACTCGCGCACCGAGCGGAAATAGCGATTGGGAATCTCCTTGATGGAATAGAACCGCGTGACCGTGCCGCCGGTGCCCGCAATGTGCTCTTCCACTGGCGTCCAGGTCTGCAAATCCGTGGACGCCTCGACCCGATAGGTTTTGCCGAGACCCGCTCCAAAGCGAACTTCCACCGCCGTGTAGATGACCATTTGCGTCTCCGGCGTGTCCGTCGCCAAAGCTGGATCGGTACCGACACTCACCTCGTAGCCGTCCGAAAACCCGTCGCCGTCGGTGTCGGCGACGTTCGGGTCGGTGTGATAGACATTCAGTTCCTGGTAATTCGTCAGGCCGTCGTGGTCGGGGTCACGGGTGTCCTGGCCAAAGATGGCGTTGATGGTTTTGTTTGTGTCAAACAGCACCGACAGCGGGTTGTTGCTGCCCGTGGCGTCGCCCGTCCACTTGCTGAACAGGTAACCGGGGTCCGGGGGCAGGGCCGCGAGTTCCACCGTGGAGTTCGGCGTGAATGCGAGTTGCGCCGTGGCGTTGTGAACCTGCTGAGCGTCGCAGGTGACCGTGCCGTGGGGCGCGCTGATGGTCAGATAGACATAGTCGCGGGTATCGACGCTGATGTAGCCACGATAGGCGACGCGGCAGAAGTCGGTGACGCCGTCCCAGTCACCGCCGCGTATCACACGGTTCGAGCCGGACGGTCCGTTAGGATCTGTTAGACTTTCAGGTGTGCCATAGTAGGAAGGCGAATACCCATCCCAGCACCACTCCCACACGTTGCCCGCCATGTCATAGATTCCGTAGCCGTTGGGTGCATAAGTCCCGACCACCGTTGTGCTGCCCACACTGCTGTTGTAATTCGCATTAGCCGTCGTGATCGAGTCGCCATTCGGATAGCGTTTCCCGCTCAGACCGCCGCGGGACGCCTTCTCTCGCTCCGCTTCGGTTGGCAACCGGTAGCCGTTGGCACTCCATTTCACCATCGTGTTGTCAATATTGTTAGAGCCCGACTTGAACACCGCCGTTTGCCCGGCATCCGTGTAATAACAAGGGGTGAGGCCTTCCTGTTGGCTCCGCGCGTTGCACCACTTCACCACGTCATACCAGGAAACCGTCTGCACCGGGTGGTTTGCAGCCGTGCCCGCACCGGTTGCCAGATCGGTGTAGCCATGGGCCAGCCCCCAGGTCCTCACCGCGTCCCAGTCCGCCTTGGTCACTCCTTTCTTTTGCATGTAAAATGCGCTCACATTGACCGTGTGCGCGGTGGCGTCTGTCATCCCGTCGAGCGCATCACCCATGGTGAAATTGCCGCCGGGAATCACCGCGAAATTCGTCAGATCCAACAACAAATCGCTCACCTTGAAGCGGAATTTGGTTTGGGCGGACGTTTGGTTGTTCCAATCCAGCCCGGCGTTCCATGTGACGCGCAAGTTCGTGCCGGGCGTGACGTTGGTGCCGACAGAGCCTGTTAGCGTCGTGGCAGGCACCGCCCAAGTCGTGCCCCCGTCCGCCGAAATTTCCAGCGACACAGTGCAAGGCGTGGCGATGCCGGTGATGTCGTAGTCGATATCAACCAGCTTGGTGCCGGCGCGTTGGGCGGCGCGGACGTTGCCGACCGTGATTTGGGCGTGAAGCACCGGGGCGGCCACAAGGACCAGCGCGGCGAGCAGCGGGAGGTGGAAGCGGATTGGCTTGTCCATGGGAGGTGTGCTGATGATGGAGGGCACCTTGTCCACCTATGCCACGGGGTCAAGCAAATTCTTCCAACAGCAAATTCTTCCGCCCGCATTCCGCCTCAGGTTTCGGCAAGCAGGGTGTGCAGATGGTGTCACAAATCTGCCCGTTCAGGGACAGATTTCCCCCGACTTTCCCTTGACTTGGAACAGATTCTTGTGTTCGGGCTGGCGCTGGTGGACAATCTCGGCTACTCCAACCGTCAGCAGAGCCTTCTTTCCCATGAACGAAACCGACACATTGCGAACAGGCGTGATCCTCGACAGACGCGACCGTCAGTCCTTTAGCGGTGCCCCCTGCCCACATGTCGAATTCTCTTCGTTTTCACCGCACGGGATAAAAGGCCCATTAAATATTGTTCTTGTGAACAGTTTTTTGTTGACTTGAGGGGAATTGCATCAGAAAGTCTAGAAACTTATGACCCCTTTGAACACTATTGACCTCTTTGCTGGTGCGGGTGGAATCACCGAAGGATTTCGCCAAGCGGGTTTCAATTGTTTATTCGCCAATGACTTCAATGCAAGCGCTGTCGAGACATTCAAACTCAACCATCCTGACACATGGGCGTCTTGCGGTCCCATCGAAAACCACAATCCGGCGATAATTCGAAAGAAGCTTGGCCTCATTAAAGGCGAACTGGATTGCATGTTAGGAGGACCACCATGCCAGGGATTCTCGATTTACGCGCCGGATCGGATTTTAGAAGATCCTAGGAATTCGATGTTTCGTCACTATCTCAGGTTTGTCGATGAGTTCGCCCCCAAGTGCCTCTTGATTGAAAATGTCCCTGGAATGCTATCCCTTGGAGGGGGAAAAGTCGTGGAAACGATCCTGCGGGAACTGACCAACCGAGGCTACAAGACATCCTGTAGAATTCTCCTGGCGGCCCATCATGGGGTGCCCCAAAACCGGTGGAGGCTTATTTTTTTAGCGTCTCGCTCCCTGGGATTGATCCACCCCGAGCCCACCCATTACCATGAAGCCCGAACGAACTTTACAGGGGGCGCGACTCTTACGACAAGGCTGAAGCCGATGGACGCGCTGCTTCTGAAGCCGGCCGTCACCCTGCGAGATGCCATCGCGGATCTACCGATGATCGAGGCGGGTGGAGGTGATGACGCAGCATCATACGGGCGGAAGCGCCCGCTTAGCGAATACGCGGCAGAGCTAAGGAAGGGCTCCGAGGTTCTATTTAATCACACAGCCAACAAGCTTTCCTCAATCAATCTTGATCGCTTGCGTCATATCCCACCGGGTGGTGCGTGGACCGATATTCCGTTCGAATTACTCCCTGCGGGAATGAAAAAAGCTCGGAAATCTGATCATACAAAACGCTATGGGCGTTTGGAATGGGATTCCCTGGCCTGCACCATGTTGACAAAATGTGATCCCCACTGGGGTGCTGTTTTTCACCCGGATCAGCAGCGGACATTCTCAGTTCGCGAAACAGCCCGCATTCAAAGTTTTCCAGACCGTTACCGCTTTCTCGGAAACAAAGGATCACAATTCGAACAGGTAGGTAACGCGGTGCCAGTTCTACTTGCAAAAGCGATTGCTGAAACGATGAAGGCCCATCTCACCCCCAATAATACTGCCCGTGCCTCTCAAAATCACTGAACTTTTCGGATACTCTCCTGCTTCAACGGAATTTGAAAATGCTGCCCGCTTTCGGACGTGCCCGTTTATCGAGACGAGATGCAGGAAAAATTTCAGCGACGGAATGCCTTCAGGCTTATGTAGCGCATCAGCGACGAAAGATACTACCCCTGTCATTTGCTGCCCGCAGCGCCTCTATGCAAACGACTATCAGGTTTTGCGTCAAGTGTGCCATTCTGCATTCGGACCAGACATCCCCATGCTGACAGATTTGGCCGCAGGCATTCCTGATGGTGGAGCAGCAATTCCGTTCGGGCAGCGACTGGGAAAAGAACTGAAAGTCAAATCCCGTGGGTCGAGCTATTCATTTGATTGGATCATTGCACAGGTGGATTGCAAAGGGGAATTGCAGGAGTTTTCATCGCCTCAAGATCTACCGCCCAAGAATTCGTATTCCAAAGTGGTCAGTGAAGCGATTGAGGAAAGGTTGTCTCGCCTATAGGGGGCATTCTGGCACGGAAACTTTCCCGGGTGCGACCTTGGCCGACCTCTACGATCCCATTTCGATGCCGCCCAAGCTGGCGAAGGCCCTTGAGTGTCAATTCCGCCTTGCTTCCACAACCGCCCTCCCCCACCGTCGCGCATGTGTCAAAAACCGCTCTATCAGTCGCTGTACCTGCAGGTGGTTGTGGGCATAGCTACCGGCGTCCTGCTGGGATATCTCATGCCTGAGTACGGCGCGGCGATGAAGCCGTTTGGCGATGGCTTCATCAAACTCATCAAGATGATCATTGCGCCGATTATCTTCTGCACCGTGGTGGTGGGCATCGCAGGCATGGAAGACATGCACAAAGTCGGCAAAACCGGCGGCCTTGCGATGGTGTATTTTGAAGTCGTCAGCAGTGTGGCACTGATCATCGGGTTGCTTGTGGTCAATCTGATCCGGCCGGGTGACGGCATGAATATTGATCCCGCCACGCTCGATACCCAAGGGCTAGCCGCCTATGCCGGTGCGGGCAAACTGCAGAGCACCACCGAGTTTGTGCTTCACATCATTCCGGCCACGCTGGTTGACGCGTTTGCCAAAGGGGAGATTCTGCAAGTGCTCTTAATCGCCATGCTATTTGGTTTCGCTCTGCACCGCTGCGGTGGCCGCGCCACCTTGGTATTCAATCTCATTGAGCAAACATCGCAGGTGTTGTTCGGCATGGTCGGCTTCATCATGAGGCTCGCTCCGGTGGGGGCGTTCGGCGCCATGGCCTTTACCATCGGCAGCTATGGAGTGGCGTCCCTGCTCGCGCTGGGCAAACTGATGGCCACCTTTTATCTAACCTGCCTGATTTTCATTTTCCTCGCGCTCGGACTGGTTGCCCGCCTGCATGGGTTTTCCATCTGGAAATTCATCAAATATATCAAGGAGGAGCTACTGATAGTGCTGGGCACTTCCTCGTCCGAATCAGTGATCCCGCGCATGCTCACCAAAATGGAAAACCTCGGCGCCAGAAAGTCAGTGGTCGGACTGGTGATCCCGACCGGCTATTCCTTCAATCTGGACGGCACCTCGATTTACCTAACCATGGCGGCAGTGTTCATCGCCCAGGCCACCAACACCCCCATGAGCCCGTTCCAACAAGTCACCTTGCTCGCCGTGCTGTTGCTGACGTCCAAGGGGGCGGCCGGGGTCACCGGCAGCGGCTTCATCGTACTAGCAGGCTCATTGTCTGCCGTCGGCCATGTGCCGGTGGAAGGCCTGGCGCTGATTCTGGGCGTTGACCGTTTCATGTCGGAAGCACGGGCACTCACCAACCTAATCGGCAACGGCGTGGCCACGGTGGTGGTGGCGAAATGGACGGGAGATCTGGATGAAAGCCGCATGACGCGTGTGCTCAACAACACGGCCCCGCAGGATACCGGTGGGACTGACGGGCAATGAATCAGAGGATGGAAGTCGGTCTAGCGAAAAAGCCAAACCTGCCGAAGTGCTGAGGGATCAGTTGAACTCCGCACGAAGCGTTAGGAGACCGTATGGGAGCAGGGAGACGCTTGCTCCGGCAGGCTCGCCGGGAATTTCCTCGCGGGCGCAGACGCGGACGGATTTCGGAGCGCCACCGGGGAATGCGAGCCTAACCGATTCCGCTGTTTCGGAGAGTGAGCGCAACCGGATGATGGCGGACTTGCCGTCGACGCTTGGCTTGAGGAGGGTCACACACACGCGGGAGTTATCGACATCGACCAGCGGCTTGAGTTTGGGATCGACGTTGGCGGCGACGTGCGCGAGCGGCTGCGCCTGCTCGAGACCGAAACGATTGGCGGCTGCGGCGTCATAGGCAGCATGCGGCAGGATGCGGTAACGGAAGGTCACCGGACCGTCCTGGGCGAGCGGGAAATTGGTATGCCAATGGTTGTTCATGGCCCACGAGTACACGGTCGAGCTGGGTTCGAGCTTGCGCAACCACGGCCCATTACTGCCCCAACCCAGGGCAATGTTGGCCGACATGGTGCCGTATTCAAACAGCGACGTGTCGAGCGAGCACCAGGTGACGCCCGAATTTTCGTTAGATATATCTAACCAGCGTTGCATGGCGATCCAGTTGCGGTTGGCTTGGGGCCATTGGTCTTTCTCCATCTCCATCACGCCCCAGGGAATGTCCACGCGGGTGCGGCCCTGCGGGATGTCGAAACCGAAGCCGAAGTGGATGCCGTCCTTGGCGACGAGCGGCAATTTGTCCACGACATTGCTGATTTCCACCCACGGCTGGCCAGCCACCAGGCGCACGTTGCGGGTGACAGATCGGCAACCGGTGGCATTGGAGGTGACGCGCAATTCCACGACCAGCGGTCCTGATTCGACGGGGGTGATGGCGATGTCGGTATCGGCCTTGGGTTCGTCGCGGTTGGCGGGCAACCAGCGGAAGGCATTGAGGCCGCCGTTGACCTTGATGTCGGAAAAATTGCGGTGTGTGACGAGGTTCACCAATTGGGCGATGTTGCCGGTGGCGGGGTCGAGTGTGACACGCAAGTGCTGGTTCTCGAGTGTTGTGCCGGTCAGCTTGCAGCCAGCGGGCAGCGGGCACTTGTCTTTGCCGACGCGGAAATGGCGGGAGCCGAAGGCGGGCACATCGGTTGCTAGAAACACCAGTTCGCCGGTTGCTAGGCGCTGGGCCGGGACATCCTTGCCCAACTCGTCGGTGACGCGATCGCCGGGCGTGCTTTCCGCTTTCGCCAGAGACACCACCCCGCCGTGTCTCCAGGAATGGGTGTTGAACACCGCCACGCCGCCATTAGCCGGCCCCTCGGGCGGGCCGAGCGCGCCGTTGGACTTATCGGTGGCAGGTGCCATGGCTTCATCGAACAAGTCTTGCGTGCGGTCATTGGCCTGGCGGAAGAAGTCCTGTTTGGCCTTCCAAATGTTTTCCTGAAAAAACGGTTCGGTAGGGTTTTCGGCGCACCACGTGTGCTCGGAGCCGAGGGCGATGTGGCGCCAGGCCTCATCGAATTCGTCGCGCGGCGAGGGTTTGCCGGGATGGAGCATGGTCCACAGTGTTTCGGCCTGGGTGAGCTTTTCCTTGGCGTTGCGATTGATGGCTGTCAGGCGCGCGGCCGTGCCCAGACCGTCGGTCCAGTATTCGGTGTAGTCCCCCCTGACAACCGGCAGTTGGGCGCCATATTTCTTTTCGATGGATGCCATAATTTCGTGGCCGCTGGCGATGACTAAACGCGGATAGGCGTATTGCTCGTTCCAGGCTTTGACCGCATCCGGGATGTCGGCATCGAGCGGACAATTATCCCACAGACACCACGAGAGGACCAGGAAATCGTAGGGATGTTTCGCGTTTTCCATGCCGACGAGTTGGCCGGTGAAATCCACATTGGCGCTGCCGGTTTTGATGACGGCGGGGATTTTGTTGGTATCGCGCTGGCCGAACCACGGGCGGCCGGTGCTGCCGCCTTTACCCATGCTGCCGCTGTTGCCATATCCTCCGGGTTGGAGGAAAAGCACCTTGGACTTGCCGTCCGGGCCGACCCACCAGAACGGGCGCTGGTCGATGCCGTTGTGGGCGTTGCCAGCGCGGTCGGTGTTAGGCCAAGCCATGATATAGCGCACGCCCTCCTGTTCCATGACGGGCACCAGCCCCCACGAGAAACCGGGAACATCCATTTGCTGGAGCGTGTCCATCGGCACGCCTGTTAGTTTTTGCAATTCGCGGCTGAAACGGAACGCGTGGAACAACTCCTCGTCAGAGCAGACGCTGGTGTTGAGGTTCAAGTAACTGGCGTCCACGCACAAGCGGCCGTCGCGGATCGCTTGCAGGACGCGTGGCCGTTGTTCGGGCTGTGTTTGCCACAGGCGTTCCAGCGGCCAGGTGATTTCGGGGTTCCACCGGTAGCGGGAACCTAATGGATAATCCTTGGTCGCCTCAGCCAGCTTGATTCCCTCGTCGATATTGCGCTTGTGGATGAATTCGATGATTTTCTGCGGCGCGGTGTAACCGATGTCCACATGCGAGTGCGGATAGAGAAACACCGTCCAGTAGCGCATCGCCGGCACCTTGACGGTCTTCTTCAACTCCCGGACACCCCGCCGCAACGTCAAGCCGACTTGCGCCTCTTGCTTCATGCCCACCTCGCCCGGCAGCAACACGCGGCAACTAACAGCCCCGCCGGCCACCGCCGGCAACTCGGTGGTTTCCGTCCTGCCATCCACCGTCACATCGACCTGCGCCTTGCCCTCCAACTTCACAGCTTTGAAGTTTAGGGTGATCTCGCGGCCCGGATTGCCATCGGCCCGGTGCCGATAGAACGGCTGCGCCACGCACTCCATTTCCCCGGGAAACGGCAAATCCGCCGCAGCCACACTGCGGGAGGACGAAGCGTCCACCGGTTCGTTAGATGCCGCAACCGTCGTGATGAAAGCCTGGCCTTCGGAGCCGTTGGTGATCGCTTGGGAGTTGATGGCGCACACCATAAGTGTCGCCGCGCAATAGGAAGTTAAGAGAATTCGCATACAGTATTAGGACTTGGGGCGGCGGTTAGGCTTTTTCGTGATATTGATGTCATTTTGTTTTCTTCCACGACCGCTCGATTTCTTCAAGCGTCTTTCCCTTGGTCTCGGGAACCCATGCGACCTCAGAGCATCAGATACCTCAAACTGCCTTTATGATTAGATACGTTCATCGGATCCATGTCATCTCCTCTCCCCAGCGACTCACACTCCTCTGGTTGAATGTCTATCAGGGCGCTATTCAGGCGCTAATTGGCTCAGATTTTCACGTTCTTGCGCAAGCGGGTGAGGGCGGCCACGGTCTCGGCGGGGATCAAGCCGTGTTTATCCGGGGGGACATCCAGCAGGAAATTGGCACCGCCGGCGCGGCACGTCTGGTACTGCTTGGCCAGCACGTCGTCGGGCCGCGGTTTGTCGCCCGCCACCCAGAACCAGTCGCGGCCGATGGGGTCGCAGACTTCGCCGGGGATGTAGTATTTTTTGCCCTCGATCTGATGCCACTTGCGGTGGCCGGTTCCCTGCGGGACGTTGCGCTCGATGGCCAGCAAATCCGACGGCCAGGCGTAGGCGACGGCGTCGGGGTTGCCGATGCCGTTGTTCATCATGATGAGCGTTTGCGGCTGCAACGAGGCGATGTGTTGATAGAGGAAGGACCGGTAGCCGCGGCCGAGCACGCCTGGGATATCGATCCACATCTCGGCGATCGGGCCGAACTGGGTGAGCAACTCGGTGATCTGGGCGGTCTGGAAATACTGATAGAGCGAGGTGGTGTAGGGAGGCAGGTTGGGATCAGCGCCGGGGATGCCGTTCATGCCCCCCCACGGGCCGCCGTCCGAGGGCGTCTTGCTGCCGAATCGGTTGTGGTTGTCCCAGGAACAATAGTAGAAGGCCGGCAGCACACCCTTCTTGCGGCATGCCTCACAGAATTTTTCCAATACGTTGGTTTTGTTTGTACTGTTAGCCACCGTGTAATCGGTGTGCTTGCTAGGCCACAGGCAATGCCCGGCCACATGTTTGGTCGTAAGCACGGCATACTTCATGCCCGCGTCCCGGGCCACCGACACCCATTGCTCCACATCCAGCTTGTCGGGCGCATAGGTCGAGGCGGGTGCCTTGCCGTCGGGCAGCTCATTCTGGACAAAGGTGCTCATGCCGAAGTGGATGAACATCCCGTACTGGAGCGCCTCCCACTTGCGCAATTGGGCGAGCGTGAGTCGCTGGCTGCCGGCTGCAGCCGGATCCGCCGGGGCCGGGGCCTCCGTGGCGGTGTCCGCCGCCCGCGCGGGCAGCGCGCAGGCACCCAAGGCACCGGCGGATGCTTTTGTTAGGAAATCGCGACGAGTGAATTTTGATTGGTTCATGATAGCAGTTGGATTGGTGTTAGTGAGCCGCCTTCGCTTCGATAGGCACATCGCAGAACGTGAGGGCGGCGATGCGGTTGGCGCCATAGATGAGATGGGTCGGCTTGCCATCCCAGTCGCGGCCGGAGATATAGCCAATGGTTTTGGCGGCCGAGGGTGCGCCGAGCTTGAGGGTGATGAGGTTGCCGGCGGCTGAGCCGGCGCTGACGGCAGCCTTGGCACCATCCAGATAGATTTCCTTTTTCATTTCATCCTTCCACATCATCGGCTGGCCGAAGTCGAGGGCGATTTCATCCTTGGCGGCACTGGTGAACCACGCCCGGGTGAGATTCGGTGCGGTGACCTCCTTGGCCGGTTTGAGACCGTAGTTGTCCAGTTCCACCAGCGGGCTGACCAGATCGGCCATCTGCTCGTATCCTTCCAGGTCGAAGTGACACATGGTGCGGCCCGTCGCCGGAGAGGCAATGCCGATGGTGGACATGACGCGCAGGTTGGAAAAAATCCTAGGCAGCTTGCGTTGCACCTCACGGAGTTGGTCGTCTTTGGGGCCCATCGCGCAGGGTGCCGGCCAGACCTGGAAGACATAGTAATTGCGGATGTTAGGATAATCCTGCTTCCAGGCGGCAGTCAGGTCCACGAAGTCCTGCTGATAGGTTGTGTAACTTCCGCCGCTGTCGTTTTCTCCCTGATGCCACAAGACGCCGCGGATGCCGTGGGTCAGCCTGGCCTCCGTCACGCGGGTCAGCAAGCTGCCATAAACCTTGTGGATATTGCTGAAAACATCTCCGCTCGTGTCATAGCGGTTGGCAGGATTGGGCAAGTGATACGAAATCGGGGTACCGCCTGCGGCTCCATTGATGATGCAAATTGGGATGCGGTGGTTTTCCAGCAGCGTCTTGGCAACCATCATGCCCCAGGCGCCTATTTGATACATGCCAAAATCCGCAGCGCCCCACTTGCGGGCACGCAGTGCGGTGCCCCACCCGCCTTTTCCGTCACGGCTAAGCACATTGCCGTAACTGCGAATCCATTCGCTGGTGAAATACTCCTCTTCCGGCGGCTTGCCGTTGTTCGGCACGCCGGCTTCGGCATTCGACTGGCCTTCGATGATATAAGCATCGCCGCAAACCAGGTTCGTGACGGTATCCAACACCTTTTCGGTGCTGCCGGTCTTGGTGCCGAATTCCACCTTGTAGCGGATCAGGCCGGGCTTGAGTTTGGCCGTGAACGCGTAACTCTTATCCGCCTTGGGCTTTTGGGTATCCGTCTTGAGGAGTTTGTCGTCGGCATAGAGTTTGAGAAACACCGACTCCGCGGGCTGCTCCAGAGTGCCGTTGTAAAAGAGCGAACCCTCATTGCTATCGTCGCGGGCATAGAACTGATTGACCATAGGCTTTTCATTCTTGTCCGGAACACGCTGTATCCATGCGTCTTTCTTCGGCTCGGTGACCAGAATGTTCGCGGTGGCGATTGATTCCGGGCCGCCGTTGTTGAGGGTGAGTTTGACGGTGATATTGCCGCTGTATTGCGCGCGTTTCAGAACCATTTTTTCACCGCTGATTTCCTTGGTGACCGCTCCACCCGAGACGCTCCAGGTGGTTTTGAATTCGCCGACGCCTTTCGCCTTCATGGCGGCCAGGTTGCTGATGTTGGAAACCACTTCGATGGTGTCGCGGCCATTCCATGCCGCGGGCGCCTTGAGGGTGACCGCGGGCTCGGGAATGTCCTCCTTGATCGTTACCGGAATGTCCTTGGTCTTGGTGCCGTTGGCAAACACCGCCTTGAGTTGCAGGGTGAGCGATGTGTCCTTAGTCACCCGCCCGGCAGGCAGGGTATAGGAAAGCCGGTCCACCGCGACGAGGGTCTCCGCGCCATCTTTCTTCAGGATCCAATAAAGCTTCTGAGCGCCACCGGCCTTGGCAAGCACCGTGGTGCTGGTGCCTTCCAACATGGTGATAGTGGCTAGGTTGACTGCGAAATCCGTGCCCGGCCGCACCAGGGGGCCCGTTAGAGTTTGTTGGGGCCTCTGGTTTTCGTATTCCAATTTCACCCAGTCGGCGGAGCGAGTGACCTTGGAGACGCGCACCTCGTCGATATCGCCGGCAAAGTTATTGCCGCCGATTTCGAGTTTGCAAGGTGCGTGGAGATCGAGGGAAGTGGCCGCGCTGCTGGCGGCTAGAACGCCATTCACATAGATAAGCGAAGCGCCGAGCTTGTAGGTGTGCTCCACATGCTGCCATTGCTGGATGCGGGCGGGGCCCTCGGCCGTCACGGTCGGTCCATAGAACGTGCTCATCTCAAAGGTGTCGGGGGTTTTCGCCGTGAGATTCACCTGCTGCTGTTGCGCGCCGCGTCCCCAGAACACGATGTTGCCATTGAGCGCCTCCGGCTTGACCCAGACGGCGGTGGAGTTGGGCTCGGATTTGTTAGGATACGTATTGATCACCTCGCCGCAGCCGAGCGATTGGCCGGCAGCCACATGCAGGCCTTTGCCGATGACACCCGCGCCCGTGGCGGTGCCCTTGTTAGTGAGTTTTGCGGAGCCGACTTCATCCTTCATGGCCTCGTCAAGATGCAGGACACTCAGGAAACCATTGTCCGCGTTGAATACCATAGCGCCATTCGATTCGGCACTCGCATTGGCTTTGCCCCAGAACACCTTGATTTCCTGGCGTTCGTTGCCCTTGATGGCCGGGATACGCACCCAGACGCTGGCCGTGCCTCCGGCCGGGTCCCATTCCTCAATCTGATAGGCAAGCGGTTTGCCCGCCGCCGCAAACCGCAGGTCCTCGCCCATGGCCTTGGCCTGGCTGAAATCAAAGAAGTCCTTGGTGAGGCGCACCAGAACCGGGAAGTTCGTTTCCGTGGCCGTGGCTGGCAGGTTCGCCCCGTCCGGAGTGGTGAGCAGATAGATCGAACCGGATCGCTGCCAGCCCTGATATTGTGCCGGGGCCGTTTGCGAAAATGCCAGCAGCGCAAGTGTGCCTAGTGCCAGTTGTTTGGTTAATGTCATGGTGTTAGTTTGTTTTGATCTTCAATTGATGTTTCTGGCAAAGCCCGTCGAGCATCATGGTGATGACGGTGCAAGTCATACCCAGGTATTCCACGCCTAATTTTTTTCCTGATAGTGAATCATAGCGTTCGCTGATGCCGTTTTGGATTGCGTTGGCGACCGTCTTATCGGCGATATCGGCGGCGAGTTCCTTGTGGCCGTAGGCTGCCAAACCGCTGGCGATCTGATAGTTGGTGGCCGGCCAGACGTCGCCGCGCCAGAAGGAGCCGGAGTTCCAGCGTTTGTCGTTGCGATCCACTGTGGGCACGGGCAACGGCGTATTCCAGCCGGGGGTTTGCAGGGTGGAGGCCATGCGTTTGGCCATGGCCGGGGTGGGCACGCCGGCGGTGAGCGGGATCCAACTGCCGATAGTGCCGCCGGGAACCTTCTCCATGGTGTCGCGATTCACGGTGAGAAACAAGCCCGCCTCTTCATCCCACATGTGTTTGCGCATCGCCGCGACCGCCTTGTCGATTCTGGCCTTGCGGCGTGCGGCCATTTCCTTGTCACCCATAATGAGGGCCAGGCGCATCAGGCATTGCTCGCCGAGGATCAGATAGGCCGTGTTGCCCGGCACACACAAATCGCCATACCACGCGCCCTCCTTTTCGCCTTTGCGGGTCGGGTGGGTGGTCAGTTTCAGTCCGTCCATGTTACATTCGACGTCGAATGTTTCAAAGCGTGCGTGTTGAATGTCGCCGCTATAGGATCCCACCGCGGCGAGTCCGCAGTTGGTCACGTCGCGCTCGCGCCAATACCACTCGTGGAAGCGTTCCAAGGGCTGCAGGCATTGCTTGACGAGTTCCTTGTCGTGGTTGCGCAGATAGACGCGCTCCACGCCCCAGGCCAAAATCGCGATCTGTGAGTATGCCGGAAATTTCACCCAATCCTTGTTGTCCGGTATGATCATGCAGGGAACCATGTCATGGGCATAATCCGGCATTTCCTTGTTCCAGCGCACTTGGAAATCCCAGTAGTTCTGGAACACGTCGCGGATGATTTTTTCCATGCCCGGCATGAGGCTCAGCAGATCGACCACAAACATCGTGTCCCAAAGCCATTGGCCGCGATAGGGACCGCCCGGCCCGATCCAGTTTTGCAGCATGGGGGCTTGCGCCGGAAAGATCTTGCCGAGAATGCACTTCTGATAGATCTCGTCCGCCAATTTGAGAACCGCCGGATTCGGCGACTCGAACAAGCCGCCGGGATGTCCTCCGGTGTCCGCCGCCCGTGCGGGCAGCACGCACGCGGCCAGGCCGGCCGCGGCGGATGTTGTTATAAAATCCCGGCGTGTCAAATTCGTGTTGTGTCGAGTCATCATATTCTCTCTCATTTCTTGTTTACATGACATATTGCGGGATCTTCATAAGTTCCCCGTCCCGCAGCGCTGACTGGTGGGCCACAATACCGGCCACGGTCATATTCAACGCCTGAGCCACGTCCACCCACGGTTTGCGGTCTCGCAGGATCGCATCCACAAAGTCGCTCATCAGGTAGCCGTGCGATTCCCCGTGTCCGCCGCCGCTCACCCCGGGAGGAAGGGGAGGCTTGCTGATGTTCACCGCCCCTTCACCGGATTTCTGACCATACACCCGTCCGCGCTCCCCGCCGGCGACCCCAATGTCCCAAGAGACCGCCATGCGTGACATGCCGCCTTCGCGGGTTCGGAACAGAGCGATCTCGGATCCGAACGGGTTCCCATAGGCATTGTTCCCCGGCTGCAAGTGCGGCACGATGCTGGGCATTCCCATGCACGACACCTCGACGAAACTGCCGCCGGTAACGCCAACATAGTAAGCGTTTGAATGCGTTGGATACCATTGCGGCGGCAGCCCCTTGCGCCACCCATCGGCATCCACGTTGTTCGTGTTAGGATTGTACCCTCCCAGAGGGACTCCAAAATAGTGGAAATACTCGCCTTCGGAGTAAACGATCTTTCCGAGTAGTCCGGCAAGGTAGCGTTGGCGCCAGGCATAAAGATCGTTGTGATAACACGAGGTTTCGAACATCATGTACTTTAGACCACTCTTCTTCACCGCATCAAACAGCCTGTCCGCATCCTCAAGCGATCCGAACACAGCCGGTACCGCGGAAGCCACATGCTTGCCGCTCTGCAACGCCGCGATGGCCAACCTTGCGTGACTCGGCGCGTCCGTGGCAATGAACACGGCCTCGATCTTGTCGTCCTTGAGCATTTCCTCACATGACGGGTAGGTCTTTGCGCATCGACAGGCCTTTGCCAACTCGGCACATCGATCCGGGTTCAGATCGGTGACCGCGACGACCTCGACGTTCGGATGGTTTTGAAAATAGAACGCCGCTCCAAATTGGCACATGCCGTAACCCGCAATGCCAACCCGAACCTTCCGGTTGGAAAACGGCTGCCAGACCGTTGCCGCGTTCACGTCGTTCTGCGGTTTTTCAAAACCGGGGATGACCTTGCCGCTTCCATCTACCGGCACCACAGACGGATTTGCGCTATCCGCAGCTCGCGCGGGCTGCACGCATGCGGCCAGACCGGCCGCGGCGGATGTTGCTAGAAAATCCCGGCGTGTCAAATTCGTGTTGTGTCGAGTCATCATATTCTCTCTCATTTATCTTTCAAAATGATATGTACCAGAACCGATTTCATAGACCGCCGCTCCATCCGCCATCCGCAAAAATTTCACGCCCGGTGCCTGGCCGGCCGGCTTTCCGCTTTCCGTGACCGACGCGGCGTCCTTGGCCGGCCCGTCTTCGCCAGGCTTCGCCGCGGCCGGCACGGACACGGTGGCCGTGGTGTTTGCAGGAACCGTAACATCCATGGTCAGCTTGCCTGACTCCAACTTCCAGGCGCTGCTGATCGTACCGTGTACGGAATCATAACTGCCCCGCGCCCAGGTCAGCGAGCCTCCGGGCTGAGGCTTGATCAAGAAGTGCTTGTACCCTGGCTGCTCGGGATCGGGATTGATGCCCAGCACCACGCGGTACATCCACTCGCAGACCGCGCCGAACATCCAGTGGTTCAAAGAGTTTCCGCCCGGGTCTGCTGGCTGTCCTTCCACGACAGAGTCCCATCGCTCCCACGTTGTGGTGGCTCCTTGTCCAATCTGGTAACCCAGCGAAGGAAACCGCGTGCTCTCGACGAGCTTGCAGGCTGTTTCATGATATCCCCTACGGCTCAGCTCTAGCAGAAGGCGCGGGGTGGCGTGCTCACCGGTAGAAAGCCGCCCGTCATAAGTATTCACCACAAGATCATTCATCCGCCGCGCCGCTTCAGGCCTCAGGTTCTCGGGCAGCAGATCAAAATTCAAAGCCAGCGCATAACCCGCCTGACTATTCCCCTTGATTTCACCAGTCGGTTTGACATAGGCATCGTTAAAAGCCTTGCGGATTTCATCGGCCAATGCGTTATATTTAGCCGCGTCGGAGTTCTCTCCGATTCTATCAGCCATTCTGGCCGCCGCGCGGGTCACATAACAGTACATGGCTGTGGCAAACACCTCACAGGGAATGGACCCGCCGACCGGATATCCCGGAACTTGAATCTTGCTGCCGTCAAGCCAATCGGAGAAACTGCCGTTTACCATATTGAGCCTGAGATGGTTGGTATTGGCCTCATGAATCAGGGCTATATATTTTTTCATCGAAAGGAAATGCTCCCTCGGCACCCGGGTGTCGCCATAATTCTCGTATAGCCGCAAGGGAAGAATCACCCCGGCATCGGCCCAACCCGGGGCGCCTGTCTCCGACTCAAAGCTGGGCGCGAAATTCTTATAGCCGCCGGCCTCCGATTGGGAATCCCGGAGATCATGCACCCATTTGGCGTAAAAGGCCGCCACGTCCATATTGAAAATCGCGGTCTGGGAATAGACCGACGCATTATCTGTCCAGCCCATGCGCTCGGCTCTTTGCGGGCAATCGGTGGGAACACTCATGTGGTTGCCGCGCTGACTCCACATCGCATTGTTCCAAATCTTGTCCAGAAGCGGATTGGAACAGGCGAAGGCGCCGGTAATCGGCGAATCGGAATAGAACACCCGCCCCACCAGTTCCAGATCGGAGGCATCCCGAAGCCCGGTCACTTCGACATAGCGGAATCCATGATACGTGAAATGAGGCTCGAAAACGAGATTACTGGATCCGTTGAGAATAAACTTTTCCTGCTGGCGTGCGCCGCGCAGATTCGCAATATAGAGAGTTCCATCCGGATTCAATAGTTCGCCGTGCCTCAACGTGACGGGCGTGCCCGCAGGCCCTGAGAGTTTTGCACGGCACCACCCCGCCATATTCTGACCCATATCGAAAATGAAAACACCGGGTTTGGGTTGCGTCGTTTTGATTGGTTTGAGATCCATGACCACTCTTATGGGTTCGTTAGACTGCGCGACAATCAGCTCCGCGCCGGATGGATAGATATTCGGCTTATCCCAGCCGGCCGCGTCATAACCCGGCTCGTCCCACCCGTCATTGAACTTGCGGGAGTCGAGGGTTTCTCCGTGATAGATATCGGACTCACGAACAAATCCGTCGCGGCACATTTGCCATCCCTCGTCGGAAACAATCGCCGTCCTACCGCCGGCGGCGTATTCGATCACCAGCTTGACCATCAGCGTCCGCGCAGTACTCCCGTTCGCGCCGCGTTTCGGCCAGGTAAACATGTGAGCATTGTACCAGCCGTCGCCGATGATGCCGCCGATGACATTCTCGCCCGGTGCCTTGAGCATACCGGTCACATCAAAGGTCTGGTACAGGATGCGCTTGCGGTAATCCGTCCAGCCCGGCGCGAGGATGTGATCGCCCACCTTTTTCCCGTTCAAACGCAATTCGTAGGCACCATGCGCGGTCACATACACCATGGCCCGCTTGACCGTCCTGTCCACGGCAAACGACTTTCGCAACAGGGGTGACGGGATGTTTTGCGGAGCATCATCGCCCATCCATTTTGCACCGCCCCAGGCAGCAGCATTCAAAAGTCCCATGGACCAATGGGCCGGCTGACTCCAGGCGGTTGCTTTGGCTATCTGATCATCACCCGCGACCCAAGCCCGCGCTTTCCAGTGACACTGCCTCTCTGAATCCAGCGACTTGCCCGCATACTCTATCTGGATGCTCTGGTCTGACGCAACCTTTCCACTGTCCCACAGATCGCCACGGTCTGCGGCCAGGAGTTCCGGCGTGGAAGCCACCAACACCTGATAGGCGATTTGCCTCTGACCTCGGGGGAGATCCAATTTTGGATTTTGGATTTTGGATTTTGGATTTGAGATTTCAGATATTGGATTGTCAATGACCCAGCTCAACCGTGGTTTCGCTGCGTCGATGCCGAGCGGGTTGGCGAGGTACTCGCAGCGCAGATTCGTCAGTTCGGCGGCGTGTCCCTGGCTGGCCTGTGCGGACAAACCAGAGAGCAGCAGCGCGGTCATGGCGAGGTGCACAAAATGTCTGATCATGGCGCATTTCATGTGTTGGTTATTTGCTGCGGGCGGGCGCGACTCTGGGCATTTCGGGTTGATCGGTGGCGTTCTCGATGAACTTGATGGCTTCGTTGGTATCGGCCACTTTCTTCAGGTTGACGGGGTGATCGGGCATTTCCCCGTGTTGAATGATAAGGATGAACTCCTTCATGTCGGGGATGGCACAGCGGGCGGCCTTGCCATAAGATTTCAACTGATTGAGGATGCTAGGGATTCTCGCTTCGCTGCCATGGCCGTTGATGACTTTGAGCAACTCGGCCAACGCGCGGATCCCTTCCTGATAGTGATACTTCGACAAAGCCACCGTTCCGCCCATGCGGATGTCCTGGCCGAACATGGTGTCGGCCGGGGCGATGTTTTTGACGGCCGCCAGAATATCCGGTGCCAATGCCTTGACGTCCTCCGCGCTCAGCTTGCTCTCAAAATATCCTTTGAGGTGGCCGCGCGCCATGCCGTCGGCGTTTCTGGAAGCAACCCCGACCGCCGCATAGCGCAACTTCGTGTCGACCGTCTGGAGCGAGTTGACCAGGCCTGTGGTGAACAGGGCGCCCACGATTTGGCCGTGGGCGAACTGGATGGGGTCGGCCCAGTTGATCGGCTGGAGCGGTTCCTCGGTCTTGACGAACGTCTTGAGAATTTCAGGGAGTTCGGGGGCAGCCTCGCCGCCCACCTTTCTGATCGCCTGGGCCGCCTTGTAACGCAGCCAGCGGTCTTCGTGCGAAAGCAGGCTGACATAAACCGGGAGCGCTTGAGCGCACTTGAGGTTGCCGAGCGTCTCGCAGGCGCCCTGGGCGACATGCACATCCTTGCCTTCCGCCAGAGCGATGAGCTGGGGCACCATTGCCTTCGCGCCAGGACGACCGCTCAGCTCCTCGGCCGCCCGGAAGCGGACGACCGGCGACCAGTCGCCGAACGCTGCCACCAACTGCTGCTCGCTCATCTGCGTGCGGTCCAGGTCGAAGCGTCCGGAGACGATGGCGGCCGCAACCTCCGCCTTGCTCAGACACTCCTCTTTCTTCAGCTCCTTGCCCGTGATGCAAATTTTGCGCAAAGGCGCGGCGTAGGTCAGGACGTAGGTGGCGTTCGGGCTCAGACCGGAGTAACTGCTCTTGCCGTAATAGGTGTTATCCTCCGTCCGTCCCGGGCCGTGCTGCTCACCGCCATCGTATGTGAAAGTCCCGTCGCAGCGCCGCACCAGATCCAGATGCCAAGCGGCCTCCTTGAAAAACGCCGCGCCTGCGGCTGGCCCGCCGACGTGGGCACCGAGCCCGCCCCACAGGTAACTAAAC
This sequence comes from Verrucomicrobiota bacterium, assembly GCA_037133195.1. Lineage (GTDB taxonomy): Bacteria > Verrucomicrobiota > Verrucomicrobiia > Verrucomicrobiales > Akkermansiaceae > Luteolibacter. The sequence continues at coordinate 21,618 of JBAXOP010000005.1, forward strand.
CCCTGCCCGGTATGGCCGTACTCACGGTTCTCGTAGGCGGCCGTGGACATCTTGGCGAAGTAACGCGCCTCGGTGAGCCGGTTACCTTGCAGCTTGAATAGCAGTGCCGCCATCGCACTCTTGCCGTTGTTGTCATGCAGGGGGATCGGCTCGTGTTCGCCATAGGGAATACAACCCTTGTCCACAAAGTACCCGAAGAACTTGGTAGCCCTGCCGATGGCGGCGTCCACTTCAGGATCATTCACGCCGCACTTCTTGCCCATGACGATCCCGAGGTTGGCGATCAGTCCGGCCTGGTTCACCGGCCCGTACGGGGGGATTGAGCCATGCAGTTTCCCTTCCGGGGTGCGCCACGAACCGCCGTGACCAAAGGTGCCGTACAAACTCTGCCCCCGGGCGAGGGTGCCGGTGAAGGCCTTGATCGCGGGCAGAACCTCCTTGTCGCCCGTCGCCAAATAGTACTCGCTGAGAAACACATCCTTGTGGCCCCAGCCCCAGGAATCGCAATGGTCGCCGTTGCCTAGCTCAAGATTCTTGGACGCCATGGCACGGGCGAACTCCCGCACCCTGGGCAAATACTCGGGCTTGCCGGTGGCCAGCAGGGCCAGACCGCTGACCGCGCCGCACCAACTGTCATCCAGCGGCTCTTTCTCAAGCGCCTTGCACGCATCCGCCAGAATCAACTTCGATTTCGGGCAGTCATACGGCGCGGTGGCACTGTAGGAGCCTAAGACCCTCAGCTTGAGGCGGGCGGTTTCGGTCTTGCCGGCCCTGAAGCGAAGAAGCTTCAGCACGCCTCCGTTCTCGACCTTCTCAGCTTCCGTGATGGCCCGAGCGAAACTCTTGCGCGCATCGTCGCTGAAGCGCGTGTCCCCCACGCCCAGGATCACATCGTTGACCTCCATGACGCCCGACGCGGGCGAGTTGATGCCGACGTGGGTGACGAGGATCTGCCGGCTCGCGGCCGTGGTCCGGCCCTGAATGGCGTCCAGACTGGTGGCCGGTTGCGAGAAGATCCAGCCGCGCAGCCCCGTGGCGCCCAGATTAAACGTCAGCGCACGATCGACCGTGTTGCTCTGGGTCAGGTCTGGTGGCTCCGGTGGCGCGGCTAACATGTGAGCAACGGGCATGAACGTGCCGACCGCTATCAGGATTGTGGATGCGAGGAAATGGCTGCGGGTGTGTGTGTGCATTGAGGTATGGTATTTCAGATTAATTTGAGGGGCTCCCAGCCTTTGCGATAGGTCTTGTTGAGGTAGTAAGGAAATAATGACCGGATTAAAAGGAAATGATTGCTAGATCAGTGGGCATAGACAAGCCCATGGGCAGATGAATGGCCCAAGAACGTCTTCACAATGAATGGTCCATAACTTTGTAGGAAGCCAAAACTCCGATGATTTTGCGGCAGCAGATGGTTATTGAAATCAAACATTTCCCGTTTGGACTTATGATTTTGCGGCGTTTCGGGCTGACTCGTGGGTTTATCGTAAGATCATTCCAGCAATGCCCGATTGAATGGGTGCCAGGATGCCGCAAAATCAGCAGGCTTTTTTCTTTGATAAAATCAGCCGTCAGCCATGCTCTTCCTGTCCAAGTGAAAATCGCCTGCTTCGGCGTGAGTGACATCCCGCTGGATGCAGTCGGCATGAAGACCCATTTCGCATGGGCGAAGAAACTCGGGCTCGAAGTGCTCGTCACCGAAGTCACGCCTAACCAAGCGCTCGACAAGGTAGCGGGTGAAACTGGCATCCAGATCGCACTGCACAACCATCCGGAATCGTGGCCGGCCGACAAGGTGTTGGCCGCGACCCAGGATTTGAGCAAGAATTGCGGTTCGTGCGCCGACACCGGCCACTGGTTGCGTGCGGGCAAGGATCCCATCGCAAACCTCAAATTACTCGCAGGGCGGGTCATTGAATCACACTTCAAGGATGTCGACGACCAGAAATCCGACGTGGTCTTTGGCACTGGCATCTCAAACATTAAAGGCATGATGCAAGAACTCAAACGCCAGCGGTTCCACGGTCACCTGAACATCGAATACGAGCACGGCGATCTCGCCCACCTCGACGCCACGATTCCACTGTGCGTCGCGGCCTTCGACAAAATCGCCGCCGCAGTAGCGAAGGAATAACCACCTGCGCGCATACCCACAAATCTCGCCAAAGATGGAGTCGAAAAGTGGCGCGTTGGGGAAAGACACCGCGCAGAATGCCCAATACGGTCAGGTTAGCGCATGATTTCGTTACAGAAGGCTCCGGGCAGGATGCCCGGGCCACAGTGGAGCGGGCATCCTGCCCGCCGCCTTCCCATATAAGTCTAAGATTCATGAATTGGAATTTCAACTGGGGTTGGCCCGCCTCAGGGTGCCGTGGTGATCACCCTCAGGCGGGCGAACTGTTGGGAGTTCGGCGCCTGGGGAAGGGTTAGAGTGACGGTTTCGTGGTTCGGGTCCAAGCCGGAGCTCACCTTGACGGGATTGGTATCCACATCATAACTATCCGGCCAGGTGACGAGATCGGTCCCGACCTAGATGGCAACGGAGGTAGAGGAATTGTTCGAGGCGAGGGCACGCTGGAAGGTAAAGATATAATTGCCGCCGATGGTGGAAACGCCCGGCCCTCCCGTGTTGGATTTATCAGGCCGGGTGCCGAGGACATATTCGATGCTGTTGCTCAGGCCATCGCCATCGGGGTCAACGTCTGGCGCCAGGTTTCCAGGCGAGGCATAGTAGCCAGTGATCCATGACGCGAAGGGCTGCGTCGCCAGCGGCATGACGCCGTTATCCACTATCTGGAAACCACAGAGCGCGCTCCAGTCATGGGTGATCGTTTCCTGAATCGTAATTTGCCCGCTGGCATTGGGAATGCAGTTGGTTAGCAATGCGTAGTTATTGCCATTCACCCAGTCCGTGGCGGCTTGCATGTTGACTGTAGCGCTTTGCGACTGGTATTGGAACGTAGCCGACCAACCGGTGGGATCAACCAGAACCATATTGTAAGAGTGGTTCGAGGCAAGACCGCTGAATGTCAGAACATCCACAAACCCGCTCATGATGCCGGAGTCCCCGGCAAACACCGAGCCCAGCCCAAGGCCGGCAGGGTAGCTGGCCAATTTATTGCCACCCAGAATGGAGCCCCAAGCCACGCTGCTGGCGCGGGGGCGCAAGACCGCCGAGACACTGATACCGGAGGCGGTACCATCGGAATTTTTCAGGTTGCTAACGGCCGCCGAGCCGTTTCCGCCGTTGTTCCATGTGGTTCCGGTGTAGGCCAACGGCGCGGCTTGGCCGGCACTGCCCTTTTGCTCCCAGGTTTTTGTTCCATCCATCGTATTCATATATGCCAAATTGACCGTCACGGGTGATTCAGGCATCACGCTGACCGCTACATGATAGATCTGGGTGGAGCCATCCTGGGCGGTGAGGGTATAGGTGGCCGGGTTGGTGCTGGCGAAGTTCGGGGCGGCACTGCTGGCTGGCGATCCGCTCGCATACGGCGAAACCGTATAGGCTGGCGCGAGCGTCGCCATGTCCGTTCCGTGTGGCACGACCCACACAATGTTGGTTCCATCAATTTCGGCTGGAAGACCCGGCAGTCCGAAGGTGAGCATGTCCTTGGCCGTGCCGATAGGTGTCTCGCTAACCGTCACGGTATAGTCAGAAGTGACGAGCGGATCCGCAGCGGTAACGACATAATGCAACGGCCCGCCGCTGAAGTTCGGGGTTGGCACGGAGCTGTTAGCTTGATTGCATGTTGCCCCGACACTCAATGCGAAAGTGGGCGCGAGAGTCGCCATGGATGTGCCGTAGGGAACGGTCCAGGCAATGGTTTTGGCGTTCTCGTTGATAACCGCGGCATTGCCCGGAATACCAAAACTGACAATCCCTGCCTGCGGCGGCGTTGCCACATAGGTTGTGCTTAAACCATACTTGTCCGCCAGATACCGGCCGACTGCGTTGGCCTCATTGCTGGAAAGGACACGGTTGTATAGGATGAACTCGGGTATGTCGCCATTCAACTGCTGGCCGTCGCCCGGCCGGTCGCCGATGGTCCAATTCTGGCCGCTGCCATTGTGATAGTCGCCGCCGGCACTGCCGATCTGCGTGCCGTCGATCACAAACCGATAGATCGAACTGGTGCTTTCCATCGCGAAGACATGCGATCCGCTCTGCGGCCAACTTGCATAAGTCATACCGGCGCGGCTACCGCGGAAGACGCCGGGCTGGGACTCGTTCCAAGTGTTGGCGACCCAGCGGGAGTCGTTGTTGCGGTTATCAAACAGGCTGTAACGACCGTCCGTGTTGATCGTAGATACCGCGAACATCGAGCCGGCCGTGGGAAATGACGCGCTCAGATCCCCGAGATACAACTTGTTGTCACTCGACTCCACGAAGCGCAGCACCGGCTTGCCATTCACTCCACTGGCAATATATATCGGTTGTTTGGCGTCGGTGGTTTGGGTGGCATGGTGGCCGCCGCCACTCTGGTCGATCCATTGTTTGACATACATGTTAGAACCTACGATCCGGACCTGGCTGGTATTGGCCGTGTTCACGGACTCAGCCTTCAGCCACACGGCCAAGCCATCCACGACGGGCAGTCCAGAGGGTGGCTGGAACACGATGACGCTTACCGCCGCCGCGGTGGAATCCACAGTCCCGTCGTTGGCCTTGAACGTGAAACTGTCGGTTCCGATGTAGTTTGTTGCCGGGGTATATGTCACGTTGGGCGCGGTGCCACCCAAGGTGCCATGCGCAGGCTGGGTGACGATCACATAACTCAGCGCGTCGCCATCCACATCACTGGCGGCCAAGGTGATCGCCTTGGTGGTTTTTGCCGCCGTGCTCACGGTCTGTGCAACCACCACTGGCGCGTTGTTCACAGACGTCACGGTCAGGCTGACAATCGCCGCGGCGGAATTTGCATACCTATCGCGAGCCACGAACGTAAAGTTGTCAATTCCGTGATAGTGACTCGAAGGGGTATAAATCATGTTCGGCGGACTGCCGCTGAGCGTGCCATGCGCGGGCGAGGTGACAATGGCATATGTCAACGCGTCGCCATTCGCATCGCTGGCTGCTAGCGTAATCGGCACGGGGGTGTCCTCCGCAGTGCTCACACTCTGGCCGGATGCCACCGGCGCATCGTTCACCGGGGTGTTGATCAAAATCGCCAGGGACGCGGAGGTGCTGGGCGATTGGTTCGCATCCCCCGCATATTGGGCGGTAATGCGATGGGATCCAAAAGTGAGATTACTGGTAGTGACACTGGCTTGGAATATACTATTGAGAGTGGCACTCCCGAGCGGAATACCATCGGCATAGAACGCCACGTTCCCGGTCGGCGCGCTGCCTGCCACCGTGGCGGAAAACGTCAGCGACTCCCCGAAATCGGACGGACTGCCACCACCTGTTAGAGCCAGCGCAGTCGAGGATGTCCCGGTGACGGGTCCGACGGTCACCGTGCCGAAGCCTGCGAAGTAACTGTCATTTTTGAAAGTCGCGGGAGACGAGGAGGAACCATATGTGCCGTTGGCTTGAGCGCTGCCGGCGTTGAAGCTCAGCGCGGCGACCTGGCGGGTGCCGACATAGTTCAACTGGAGTTTAGCCCCGGAGGAGATATCCAGGGAGCCGCTGCCCAGCGAGCTGGCGATGGAACAAACGAGCGTTCCGGCCGTGACTTTGGTTGCGCTGCTATAACTATTCACACCGGAAAGGGTCCAGGTACCGGTACCGGTTTTGGTGACGGCGGTGGCACCGCTCGAACTGTTCACGATGGCACCGGCGAATTCACCCTTGCCTCCCGTGGAGCCCTGCAGTGTGAGGGTCTTGGCCCCTGTGCCGCTAACGGCAAGCGCACTGGTGAATACGAGCAAACCGCCGGAACCTGATTGATCGAGCACCGCTCCTCCCGTTGTGCCTGCTAGATTGATCATGCGGTCGGTGGTTTCACCCGAGCCATAGTATTGCAGCGTCGCAGCCGACGTGCCTGAGCCTAACGATATCGTACCGGCGGCCACGGTGGCCGGAGCACCCAGACTGCCGGTCGCGCTGCCACCACTCACCCGGTTGAGCGAAGCCGCCTTGAGCGTACCCGCCTGCACCGCCACGGCGCCGCTGAACCTGTTAGCTCCGCTGAGACTAAGCGTGCCACCGCCGGTCTTGATAAATCCGCCCGCACCGCTGATATCACCACTGAATGACATGCCGGAATCCGCTTGCACGGTGGTATTCGAGTTGAGCGTGACCGGACCGCTCCAGGATGCGCCCCATCCGTTAGGAGAGATGATCGTTCCCCCGTTCAAGATCAGCGCATTCGTCGCAGTGACCCTATCAAACTCGATGATTCCGCCACTGTTAAGCGTCACCGGTCCTGTTCCCATGGTGCCGGTGCAAGACGGACTGCTGCCACTGACCATGGTGCCCAAATGCAGCTTGCCATGGTTGATGATGGTGGCACCGCTGTAGGTGTTAGGTGTCAAACCATCGATTTTGAGTGTGCCGGCACCCTCCTTGGTCAGTCCGCCCGCGCCGGAGATCACAGCGGCCAACTCCATTTGTCCGCTGCCGGAGCCGCCGATCGTGAGATCGGCCGCCAGGTTCAAAGGCATGCTGAGCGTAACTCCGCTCGCGCTATTCTGATAGATCCGCGGCGGAGTGGCACCATTGGCGGTGAGCACCAGGCTGTTGGTACCGGCGAGGGTCACCGCCCCGGCGAAGTTGAGCTGGTTGAGCAAATACCCCGTGCTCAGGTCATGACTGGCGGTATAGGTGCCGGACTTGCTGAAATCTAGCACATAGTCCGTTTGCCCGGCGATGCCCGGCTTGCCGGATCCGGTGGCCCATTTTGTGCTGTCGCTCCAATTGCCGGATACGGCGCTGTTCCAGGTGAACACCGAGGACGTCACGACAATGCTCACCGTGACCACCGCTGAGGTGTTAGACCCGTCGCTGGCTGTGAAAGTGAAACTGTCAGTCCCACTGTAATTGGTCGCTGGAGTGTAGGTCATGTTAGGCGCGGTGCCGCTCAGCGCGCCATGCGTTGGCTGGCTCACGATCGTGTAAGTGAGCGAACCGCCATCCGCATCGGTGGCCTGTAGGGTGATCGCCTTGGCGCTGTTGATACCGACGCTCACGCTCTGTGCGAAGGCCACCGGCGCATCGCTCACCGCCGTCACGGTGATGCTCACCATCGCGGCCTTCGAGTCCACATGCCCGTCGTTCGCCTTGAACGCGAAACTGTCGCTTCCGCTGTAGTTGGCTGCCGGTGTGTAAGTAATGTTAGGCTCTGTGCCTGTCAACGTGCCGTGTGCGGGCAGGGTTACGATGGAATAACCCAGCGCGTCCCCATCGGTATCAGTGGCTGCCAGTGTGATGGCTTTGGCGGTGTCTTCTGCGGTACTCACACTCTGTGCGGTGGCCACCGGTACGGCATTCGGCAACGGCTCGCCGATGAATTGCTCAAACGCTTCGGAGCTACCTAATAGGTTGTTAGTGTCTCCCTGATAGAAAGCGGTGATATACTGCCAGCCTTGTGACAGGCTGGTTGTGGTTATGCTGGCCTGGCAGGAACCGTTCAAGATCGAAGTGCCTATCACCGCGCCACCACAATAGAAGCTCAACGTGCCGCTTGGCGCATTGCCCGCCACAGTGGCCGTGAAAGTCAACGCCGTACCGGAGGCGGACGGGTTTGAACCGGCAGTTAGAGCGAGGGTCGTGATAGTCGTCGCCGCAGCGACGGGACCGATGGTTACCATCCCGGTGCCGGTGAAATGACTGTCATCCTTGATAGATGCCAGCGAAGCCGTCGATCCATAAGTGCCGTTGGCCAGGGGAGTGCCGCCATTGAGGGACAACGCGGCGATTTGGCGCGTGCCTTGATAATCCAACTGAAGCTTGGCTCCATCGGTAATGTCCAGGGATCCCTGGCCGAGCGAGGCGGCACGGGAACAGGCCAGGATACCGGCTTGCACCTTGACCGGCCCGCTGCATGTGTTGAGTCCCGACAAGGTCAACGTCTTGCTGCCGGTCTTGAGCAGTCCACCGGTGCCCGATACATTGCCGGCCAACACCAAATCCTGGTTGACCGTAAAGGTCGTCAGCGCCGCCAGATCACTCAGCGACGCTTCGTTGATGCCTGCGAGAATAATATGGTTAGGCAGCGTCATGGGTGCCAGATTGACGAATGCCATGACATGGGAGGATACGCTGGCCGCCTTGCCGCCGAGGGTTAGCGTACCGGTGCCTAGCGAACCTGCGCCGAGCACTTCGAGGTTGCCGGACTTGAAAATCGTGCCGCCGCTGTAGGTGCTGTTGAGGCCGCGCAATTGCAGGTGCGTCCCGGCATCCGCCGTATCATACGTTTTGGTGATGCTACCCGGACCACTGATGTCGCGTTTAAAATTAAACGTCATCGTGTTATACGACCAGCCCAAAACGAGTGGCGTTTCCAAATATATATAATTATCCAGCGACGCTCCGTTCGAGTTTTCTATCGACATATTGACACCGCCCGGGCTGGCCATCGTCACGGTGCCACCGGAGCCAAACACATTGGTGCCGCCACATTTCACCTGTGCCGACAGACCTTGGTTAATTCTAACATCTCCGCCGTAGGTCGAACTGTCGCCGCCAAACTCGAGCGTATGGTTTCCCGTCAGGTTCAACAACCCGCTGCCCGTAATACCTCCAAGGAAAAACGGCGCCGCTAAATCCGTCTGTCTTATCGTGTTGGTGCCAGACAGGTCAAAGCCGGCCATACACCAACCGCCGCCGACGAGCAGCAACGTCGCGTTATTCATCTTCATCCTGGTGCCTTGCCAGGTGCTGCCGGATGGCCCGCCAAACGCCTTGTTAGGACCCACTGTCGCCTTAAGCGTGCTATTACTAACAACAAGTCCGCCCGGATACCCATTGTTGGCGTTATTGAGGAAGAGGATGTTCGCGCCAGCCTGGGTCAGGGTGCCATCGGTCAGATTGCCGGAACCGACCAGGCCTGTGAGAGTGATCTGACCGCTGCCGGGACCACCGAATGTTAGATCTGAGGACATGCTGAGCGGCGTGCTGATGGTCACCGCGCTGCTGCCATACTGGTTGACTTGCGGCGGAATTAGACCATTGGGCGAGTTCCATGAGGTGAAAGCCAAGCCATTGCCAGTGAGCGTCACGGTGGGACCGTTGAAGTTGATCCGGTTGAGCTGGAATCCGGCACTCAGGTCGTTGATCGCGGTATATGTTCCGGTATTGGTGAAATTGAGCGAGTCATACGTTTGACCGGCGGGTGCCGGTGCCGCTGCCATGCCGCTCTCGTTGAGCCACTTGTTAGCGGCGCTCCAGTAGCCGGTGGTGGTGGAGTTCCAGAAGAACGAGGCGTTGGGCAGGCGGGTGGCGGTCACGGTATAGACTTTGGCCGCACCGTCCTGGGCGGTGACGGTGTAGGTCACGGGAGAGCTGAAGTTTTGGTTTGCGCCGGAAGATTTGTTACAAGTTGCGCCGGGTGAGAGCGTGAAGACAGGTGCGAGATTGGTGACCAGCGAGGATGATAGGACCGGCCATTCGATGGCGGTGCCACTGATGGACGCCGGCTGGTCCGGCAGACCGAAAGCCAGGATATCATTGGAGGAGTTAGGGCCAAAATCCTGCACATTGTCACCCCATAACTCACCCGCCTCGCTCACCGCGCGAAAGGTGAAATAATACCGCGTGTTGGCAACCAGCCCGGCGACCGGAAAGCTGATAGTTGAGGCTGTGGCATTACTTCGGCTGGCGGCCAATGCCGAGTGCTGCCATTGCGTGGCATTGTTGCCGCCATTTGTGGTACCCCAGCAGGCGTAAACCGCATAGCTGGCCTCGTCACAAGTCAGCTTGGCATTGAGGGTGGCGGTGGTGGCGGCATATCCCGCATAATCCGCCGACGCGTTAACCAGAATCGCGTCGTTGACCGGTGTGATGGTCAGGCCGACAGTGGCAGCGGCGGAAGTGAGCGTGCCATCGTTAACGGTGAAGGAGAAACTATCGGTGCCGTTGTAGTTGTTGGCTGGCGTATAGGTTAGGTTCGGCGGGGTGCCGGTGAGGGTGCCATGCGCGGGCTGGGTGGCGATGGTGTAGGTGAGCGTATCAAAGAAGGGATCGCCGCCACCGAGGATGATGGCGGTGGCGGTGTCTTCGGCCAGGGTAACATTCTTCGCCAGGGCCACGGGTGCCCGGTTGGTGATGGTGGAGCCGTCATAGAGCCACTCTTTGGAGATGATCACACCATTGTTACCGGCAAATGACGGACCGCTCCACTTGAGTTTGGCCGCCGCATTACCAGTATTATCATAATACTCCATGATCATGTCGTATTTGTGGCCGGCCGTTAGGTCGATAGATATACCATCATTCCAGCGGATCGCTTGATCGGTGTAGTCGTCGAGCACCATGACGCCATTGATCCACAGGCGCACGCCGTCGGAGTTGAGGGTCGAGAACCGATAGCTGCAGGATTCCGGTGCCAACAATTGGCCGGTCCAGCGCACGCTGAAACTATCCGGGGCCAACAACGCGTTCGGCGGGCCGAATGACCAATCGAAGTTCAGCGACGCATCGGTGCGGGTAAGCTTGAGCGAGGAGAAGTCCGCGTTGTTGAAATACTCGCCCTTCAAGCCGGTTCCGGCCACTCCAACAATGAGACTGACAGTTCCCTGCGCCGAGTCATTGGAGCCATCACTGGTCTTGAACGTGAAACGATCAATTCCATAGTAATTGGGCACCGGGGTGTAGGTCACATTCGGCGGCGTACCGGTTAGAGTGCCGTGCGCAGGCTGAGTGACGATCGCATAAGTCAGTGGATCGCCGGCACTGTCATAACCTGTTAGTGTAATAACCTTGTCGGCTTCGGTGGTGACCACCTGGGAAGTGGCCACGGGCAATCCCGGCACGAGGATTGGCGCGGTGGTGGCATTTTCTATGGTGGCAACAGCGTTGACCAAAGTGGTGTAATCGGATGAACCCGGGTTCCATGACATGAGGAATCCCTCAAGGGTGGGCAATGTCCAGCGGGCGGCATCGCCATAGCTTGCCAACGCGTTGAGCGCCCCGGACCATGTCGGTGCGAGGATGAGCCCCATGTCCATGCCTTCGGTGATAGAATACTTTGCCAGGACGTTGATGGCGGCGTTGCGGGGATACGTACTGAACATCGTGTCGGCCGGTGCCCCGGTTCGGATGGACTCGCAGAGGTCCGGTGCCAGCGCCTCGACATCCGCCAGACTCAAGCGGCCCATGAATCCCGATAGATTATTGCGCCACATACCGGCCGGTTGTTGCAAGCCAGCTTTCATTGCGGGGTATAGCAGGCTCTTGATGGCATTGATAGATGAATCCGCCAATCCGCTATTGAACAGAGCATCCGCTAAAAAGCCATTGGGAAACTGCAAGGGATCCGTCCAATCAATCGGCTCGATGGGCCTCGCATTGGCGGCCATCGCGGTGAGCATCGGAGTGAGTTGTGGGTTGGCGGTCGCACCAAAGTAGCGGAAGGCATTGGCCGCTTTGGCGCGGACCCACGGGACCGGATCGGATAGCCTGCGGCCCAACGCGTCCAACGCGCTGGTGTTCTTAAGCAAGCCAAGTGTTTCGCAGGCACCGAGGCGCTGATTCACGTTGGCGGCTTCGGCCATGGTGATCAAGGCGCTGATCTCGGTAGGCGATAAGGCGCGCGACGCCAACTCGTTGGCGGCATTGCTCCGCACCGACGGATCATACTCGGCCAATGCCGCCATCAATTGGCTCGTGAGATAGGTGGTGCAATCCAGCCTGTAGGTTGCGGCGGCGATCGCGTTGGCCACCTTGGTGGAGTCGATCGTATTTGCCGGTATGGCATTTCTGCCGGTGATCAGGAGCCGTTGCAGCGGCAAAGCATTGGTAAGAATATAGGTGGCCGTGGGGCTCAGGTCATAGTATGCACTCTTGCCCAAATAGGTGCCGTCAGAGGTCGATCCCGCGCCATATTGTTCGCCACCATCATAGACAAACGAGCCATCCGTGCGGCGCTCCAGATCGAGGTGCCAGCGCACTTGTTTCAAGTAAGCCGCCACCGCCTCAGGTCCGCCGATGTTGGCGCCCAGCGGACCCCATAGATAACTAAACCCCTGGCCGGTGTGACCGTATTCGCGGCCATTGAAACCCGCCACCGTCATGCGGGTGAAATACTCCGCTTCCACGGACCGGTCGTCCTGCAGGCCGAAGAACACGGCGCACATCGCATCCTTGCCGTTAGATGCATGGTGCCCCGTCCACGGCTCATGTTCGCCATAGGGAATCGATCCCTTGTTGACAAAATAACTGAAATACTTCGAGCCGCGATCGATAGCCGGATCAATTTCCGGGTCCAGCGCGATACCTCCGGCTAGCAGTGCCTTTTTCCCCATGACAATGGCGATATTCGCAGGGATACCGGCGGCATTGACCGGTCCGTACCATGGGACCGAGCCGTGCAATGAGCCATCGGGTTTGAGGATCGATCCTCCGTGGCCGTAGGTACCAAACATGCCTTGGCCTTTGGCAAGGGCAACCGTGTATTCATTGATGCCGTGCAACACGCTGGCGTCCGGGTTGCCGTCTGTGACACCTCGCAGGTAATACTCACATAGAAACAAATTGATATATCCCCAGTCCCATGGCGAACAGCCTGTTAGTGAAAGACTCCCGGGTGCCAGCGAGCGGGCATAAATCTGTAACTTGCTCTGCACCGCCGCGTAATCCGGATCACCCGGCACCACGCTGGCCAGCAGCGCCAAGGCACTGATAGGTCCACCGAAATTGTTTTCAAAGGACGCATTTTTGAGAACATTGATGGCATTGGCCAGGATCAGCGCGGATTTCGGACAATTGAAGGGAGCGGTATCGGTGTAGGAGCCCATGACGGGCAAGGTGATGGCAACATCGGTGGTGACTCCCGCTCGCCAGCGCTTGAGTTTCAGTATGCCGCTGTTAGCAAATTTTTCGGCCTCGCCGATAGCCCAGCCAAAACTTTTGCGGGCATCACTGGTGAAGAGCGGCACGGGATCACTGCCTGTCCCCCACCCCACCCCGAGAATCACATCATCAGCGGCCAGCACGCCGGACGCCGGGGTGGCGGTCCCCACCACGGTGACGAGGATTTGGCGGCTCAGTGCGGAGATATATCCTTCTTGAGGGCTAAACAAGCTGCCATCGCCGCTGTTGTAGATCCAGCCGCGCAGCCCGGTGGGTCCGAGGTTATAGCTCAGGGATTTATCAATCGTGGCGATCACGCCCGTGGCCGTGAGGTCCGGCACCGCGGCCTCAACCAGTGATGACATGGCCAGCAGCAAAACAAGCCCGATCGCCGTGAGAACCGCGCGGGAATCAGTGAGGAGGCATTTCATAGGGCGGGTGGGTAGAACTAATGTTGATCGACTAGCGTTAGATACTGACTGATATCTCAAGATTAAACTCCTTGGCACGCAGATGGCGGCGGGCAAGATGCCCGCGCCACGTGGCCCGGGCATCCTGCCCAGAGCCTTTCCAGGCAAGCCCCTCTAATAATTTATGACATCCACATCCGCTGCTCAGGGCGTCGTGGTGGTCACCTTGAGGCGGGCAAACTTGCTGACGTCCGGATTTCTGGGGAGTGTCAGGGTCACGGTTTCGTGGTCCGCATCCAACCCGGCGCTGATCGCAACTTCCGGGGCGGTGTCAACATCATAACCATGCGGCCAGGTGACGAGATCAGTTCCGACTTCAATAACCACCTGGGTATAGGCGTTCTTCGAGGCGAGGGCACGCTGGAAGGATACGACGAAATTGGCACCGACGTTAGATGCGTGCGGTCCGCCGGGGTTGGTTGTATCAGGCCGGGAGCCGAGGACATATTCGACGCTATTTCTGAGGCCGTCGCCGTCGGGATCCGCGTTGGCAGCCGCCCTCGGGTCGCCTGGGGTGGCATAGTAATTTGCGACCCAAGACGCGAAGGGGTCAGGTATCGTGGCGACGGCGGATGAGATGGGCACATTGGCGAAGGTGAGTGCAGCAATGGTGACGGTTCTCAAGCTCGCGTTGTAGCCATTGATATCGATGCCGATAATCTCAAGCCCCCTGGCACTGCGCAGCAATTTCGCTTGATTACCGTCCCAACCGGCACCCTTTAGATAAGTGATAGTCGTGGCGCTGCTGGCGGCGCTCAAGCCGAGGGTGATCACCTTGCCCGACGTACTGACCGAGGACACAAGGCCGGCCACGCCATCCAGATAGAAATGGCCCTTGGCATCCGGGGCGCTGAGTCCGTCCATTTCCTGGTCGAATTCCAGCGCGATCGCATAGTGCGACGCATCGGTGAAGGATGCCCGCTGGAGATTGGGCGGCGTGAACGTCTCGGTTGCGTCCGGCACGCGCCCGTAATTGTCCAGTTCCACCATCGGGCGCAGCAACTCGGCGAACATCTGATACCCGTTCAGATCAAAATGGCATCCCGATCCGGGTTCGACGCCGATGGTGGTCATGATGCGCATGTTGGAAAATAGCTTGGGTAACGTCCGCTGGGTTTCGCGCAACATGTCGTTCGCCGAGGTGTCACCGCACGCAGCAGGCCAAATTTGATAGATATAATAATTTTTGATATTGGGATAATCCTGTTTCCAAGCGGCCGACAGATTGACGAAATTCTGCTGGTACCATTTATAATCGAAGTCGCCGCCATAGGGGCCGCCGCGGCCCTGGTCCTGTTCGCCTTGGTGCCAGAATACGCCGCGGATTCCGTGTGTCAGTTTGGCGGCCTCGAGGCGCGTGAGCAGGCGGCCGTAAATGGTGGATGAGTCCTCGTGGTTCGCCTCGTTGCGCAGGTGCTCGTCGATACGAGTGCCGCCTAACGCGCCATTGATGATGCAGATGGGCATGTTGTATTTTTCCAGCAATTGTTTAGCGAGATCGAGCCCCCAGTCGCCGATTTGCAACTGGCCGTTTATCGAACTGCCCCACTTGCGGGACCGCACTGCGGTGCCCCAAGTGCAGGGCGTCCCGCCCACCATCACATTGCCATAACTGCGGATCCACTCGCTGGTGTAATAATCCGCTTCCGGCGGAGTCCCGTTATTCGGCAGGCCCGCTTCGGCATTCGATTGACCCTCGATAATATAAGCATCGCCGCAGATCAGGTTGCTCACGGTGGCGGTCACCGTGTCGGTCCCGCCGCTGGTTGTGCCGAACTCGACCCTGTACTTGTAGAGGCCCGCGGCGATCGGCACGGTGAAGGCGTAGTTGTTATTCGTGAGCGATTGGCGGGTGGTGGAGGTGAGGGTTTCCACGCCATTCGCGGTGGTATAGAGCCTGAGGAAAACGTCGGTGGCTCCGGCTTGCGTGCCGTTGTAATAGATCCGGCCGAAGCCGGTGTCGTCGCGTGCGAAGAACTGGCCATCCACTGGTTTCTCATCGGCCGCCGGCGTGCGATACACCCAGGCATCGCTCGCGGGTTGTTGGACATTGATCGTCACGGAATGGGTGACCGCCCAACCGCCGTTGTCCATCACCAGCGTCACGGTCAGCGGGCCGTTGCCCTGGGCACACGTCAGCGTCAAGGTACCGGCGGAGATCTGTTTGATCACGGCCACCCCCGCGACGTTCCATTGGTAATTCACATTGGTGCCGCCGTTGGCAGCCAACAGACCCCAATTGGTGATGGCGGATTGCACCGTGATCGTTTGGCGTCCGTCCCATGTGGCGGGTGCCGTCAGCGTGAACTGCGGGTCCGGGATGGCGCGGGGTGTGACCGTTACGGTATAGTCCTTGCTGCTGTTGTCCAAGGATCTAACAAGGTAGTGCACGGGGCTGGTGAAGTTCTGGCTGGAACCCGGGGCAGGAACACACGTTGCCCCATAGGACAGCGTGTAGGCAGGTGCCAGCGCCGTCAGATTGCTGCCGTAGGGCACGGCGATATTGATGTTAGTACCGGCGATGGTGGCGGCTCCATAGGTCGGAAATGTGAAGCTGGTGATATCATTCTGCGGGGTGGTGTCCACTAACTGGAATCCGTTCAGGACCAATTCAGCGGTCGATTTTCCTTCCACGGTGAGTGTGCCATCGGCGGCGGCAGCCAAGCCGGTGAACTGGACGTGCGTTTTGCCATCCGTCCAATCTGTCACCGTGGTGAATGTCAGGGCCTTTTCCACCGCGCCGACCCGGAACGTCGATGTCGGGGCCGTGGTATTGTGCAGGCTGGCGATATATAGGTTATAGGTATGAGCTGGGTTGAGGCCGGTGAGCGCAATGATATTGGTATAACTCGTGTAGCTCGACGTCAGCCCCGATACCAGCATCCGGTTGCTGCCGAGCCCGGTCCAGGTGTTGCCGGGACCGCTTTGCATCGTTGTTGTTAGACCGATGCCGGTAAGCGCGCCTCTGGAATCCAGCAGACTGGTGCTATTCGATCCGGCGGCGGAGAAATCGTTCCAGACATTTCCGCTGTATGTTGTGGGGGCCACCCGGCTGGCGCTGCCGCGGGCGCTTGCGTCGCTGGATTGGATGCCGTTCATCCAGGCATTGCCCGGATTGGCACCACCCGCGAAGTTCACATTGATGACTGTCGGCATCTCGGGCAGGACGGCGACCATCACGCTGTAGGCCTGTGTGGATCCATCCTGGGCTGTCAGGGTGTAGGTCACCGGATTATTAGAAGCAAAGTTCGGGGCGACGCCGCTGGCCGGCGAGCCACTCGTAAATTGTGAAACCGTGTAAACAGGTGCGAGCGTTGCCAGATCCGTGCCATAGGGAACGCTCCAGTTGATGGTCCTGGTGCCCTGGTCAATCGAGGCGGAATTGCCCGGCAGTCCGAAAGTGAGGATGTTTTTCGCCGCACTCGGGGGAGCTACGGCGATCGTCACGGTATAGACCTTGGTGGAGAGATCCTGGGCGGTCACTGTGTAGGTCTGCGGCGTGGTGAAATTCCTGCGACTGCTGGAACTGGGTGAGCCCGTGGCGAATGTGGAAACCGTGTAGGCGGGTGTGAGGCTCGTCAGATCCGTCGCATACGGCACGGTCCAGACAATGTTGGTTCCGCTGATCACCGCACCGGGCCCGAAGGTCAGGATATCCTTCGCCGTGCTTATGGGGGTGACGTTGACCGTCACGGTATAGTCGGTGGTGGTATGCGTGTCTTCAGATTGGAGGATGTAGTGTACCGGGCTGGAAAAGTCGTGGGTGGAACCCGAGGCCGGAGCGCACGTCGCGAAGGGCGATGCCGTGTAGGTGGGTGACAACGCCGTCACGGGCGTGCCATAGGGTACTGTTAGAGAGATGTTGGTTCCAGTCATGGTCACTGCGGCGGCACCGGGGAAGACGAAAGTATAGATGAGCGCCTCGGAATTGAGCGCCCTGACACCGTTATCCCGGATCTGCCAACCACAGAGTGCGGACCAATCATGGCTTACTTTTTCTTGAATGGTGATCTCCCCGCTGGCATTGGGAATGCAGTTGCTCAAAAGCGCATAGTTCTTGCCGCTCGTCCAGTCCGCCATGGCTTGACCTGCGCCCGCGGTCTGCGACAGGTACTTAAACGTCGCCGACCAATCCCCGGGATCGACCATGGCGATGTTATAGGTGTGGTCGGTGGCGAGGCCGCTGAACGTGAGGATGTCCACAAAACCATCCATGATTCCGGTGTCCCCGGCAAACACCGATCCCAGCGCGAGACCGGCCGGATAACTGGCCAATTTGTTACCGCCCAGCTTGGAACCCCAATTCACGCCGGTGGCGCGGGGCCGCAGGACCGCAGTGACATTGAAACCGGAGGCGGAGCCATCGGAATATTTCAGGTTGCTCACGGCGGCCGACCCGTTGCCGCCGTTGTTCCAGGTGGTGCCGGAGTATGTCAACGGCGCGGCCTGGGTGGCGGTGCCTGCCTGCTCCGAGGTGGCGGTCCCGTCCATCGTATTCATATACGCCAGGTTAATCGTCAGGTTGGCAGGTGGCAATTCGGTGACCGTCACCTGATAGGTCTGGGTGGAGCCATCCTGTGCGGTGATGGTATAGGTGGCCGGGTTGTTGGTGACGAAGTTATGGGTGGTGCCGCTGGCTGGCGAACCGGACGCCAACGGCGAAACCGTATAGGCGGGCGCGAGCGTCGTTAGATTCGTCCCATGAGGCACGCCCCAGGCGATATTGGTTCCGGTAATGACGGCGCCAGGCCCGAAAGTGAGGATATCCTTGGCCGTGCTGGGAGCAGCCACGGTGACCGTCACGGTATAATCCGCGGTGCTGCTGTCAGTGGCGGTCACGATGTAATGCACCGGACCGCTGGCGAAGTTCGGGGACGGGACGGTATTGTTAGGCTGATTGCATATCGCCCCGGTGGACAAGGTATAGGTGGGCGCGAGGGTTGCCAGGGATGTTCCGTAGGGCACATTCCAGGCGATGGTCTTGGCGTCCTCGTTGATGACAGCGGGACTGCCCGCAATGCCAAGGCTCAGGATTTGCGCCTGAGCCACGAAACTGGGGCCGTTATCCACGATCTGGAAACCACAGAGCGCGCTCCAGGCACCGGGGATCGTCTCTTGAATCGTGATCTCCCCGCTGGCATTGGGAATGCAGTTGCTCAGCAATGCATAGTTCTTGCCGCTCACCCAGTCATTTATGGATAGGCTTGTCGAGATCGCCGCGCTTTGCGCCAGGTACTTAAACGTCACCGACGACTCCCAGGGATCGACCAGGACAATATTGTACGAGTGGGTGGCTGCGAGGCCGCTGAACGTGAGGACATCCACAAAACCACTCTTAATGGCGGGGTCATTCGCAAACATCGATCCCAGCACCAGACCGGCCGGCTCGCTGGCCAATTTGTTGCCGCCCAGATGGGAGCCCCAAGCCACGCCCGTGGCGCGGGGACGCAATACCGCCGAGACACTGATGCCGGTGGAGACGCCGTTGGACTTTTTCAGGTTGCTCACGGCGGTCGACCCGTTGCCGCCATCGTTCCAGGTGGTGCCGCTGTAGGCCAAGGGCGCGGCTTGACTGGCGGTGCCTGTCTGCTGCCAGGAGTAGGTCCCGTCCATCGAATTCATATACGCCAGGTTGATCATCACCGGGTCGTCGGGCTTTACAATGACCGTCACGGTGTAGT
>JBAXOP010000006.1:0-40615 GCA_037133195.1 Verrucomicrobiota bacterium
CATTTCCACAACCCGCAGCCACTCGTGCCCGGTTCCCTGATGCCTTGTTATGCGCCGCTCTTCTCCGACGGCCGGGGCAAGGCACTCATCGCCTATCTGCAATGCACGGCACTCGGCTGGGTACTGACATGCCCGGCCACGAGTTGCTGAAAGACGCCGAGCTGCTGGCTATAACCGACCCTGTGCGCCTCCTGCGCAAGCCGTCAGAAGGCGCCAAACCCAGTGATAAATAAACTTTACAAAGGCTTACCCCACTGGGCAGCATCCTGCCGATGGCAACTTTCCAATCATGCCCTGAAAGCCGTCCGACGTCGCCCATAGCCGCTCGGCGCAGCGCCGCCGCAACCCACCATTTTCACAGATGAACTGGCGGCGCGTTCATTTCGCATCGGTCGTGCCTGCGACGCTGGCCTTCGTGGCGGCGGCTGTGTTGGCCTCCGTCTGGCATACGCGCCTGCCCGCCGGTTGGGTGCCACTGCGATTGCCGCTCAGCGACGGCAATGCCTCAGGGGAAACTGTCGGTGCCTCGCCCCTGACCAAAACCACCCTCACCACGTCTGATGGCACCGCCAGTGATCTGCCCGGTGCCTGGCCTGGCTTCCGCGGTGCCAACCACGACGGCATCTCTCCCGAAACCATCCCCTTGGCCGATACCTGGGCCGCCGGTGAACCCAAACCACTGTGGTCCATCGACGTCGGCGAAGGCTACGCCGGCGCCGCTGTGCTCAATGGCCGGGTCTATCTGATGGACTACGACCGCACCGCTCAGTCCGACGCCCTGCGATGCTTGTCACTGGCTGACGGCAAGGAGATCTGGAAATTTTCCTATCCACTTTCCATCAAGCGCAACCACGGCATGTCGCGCACTGTTCCAGCCGTCACCCACGAGTACGTGGTGAGCCTCGGGCCAAAATGCCAGGTGTGTTGCCTCGACGCAGTGAGCGGAAAATACCAGTGGGGCATTGATTTGGTCAGGGAGTACGGCAGCACGGTGCCAGCTTGGTATGCGGGCCAGTGCCCGTTGATTGACGGCGCTCGGGTGATTCTGGCACCGGGTGGCAGCAGCCTGATGATTGCGGTGGAACTGGCCACCGGCAAGGTACTGTGGAAAACCCCCAATCCGCGCGACTGGAAAATGACCCATGTTTCTATCGCCCCAATGGATATCGGCGGTCGAAAAACCTATGTCTATTGCGGCCATCGCGGCGTCGCTGGCGTGGCCGCCGACGACGGGTCCCTTCTGTGGGAAACCCCAGACTGGAAAATCTCCATCGCCACCGTGGCCACTCCCGTCCCTGTCCCTAATAATCAAATTTTCCTCTCCGGCGGCTACGAGGCGGGCAGCATGATGCTGGAAATTTCCACCGCAGCGGCCAATTGGCAGGCTAAGCCGGTATTCCGGCTCGATGCCGATACTTTCGGAGCCACCCAGCAAACCCCTATCCTCAGCGATGGTCACCTCTATGGCGTGCGCCCCAACGGCGAACTCGTCTGCCTCGATTTGCAGGGGAAACTCATCTGGGCCAGCGGCATGAACCACCGCTTCGGCATCGGCCCGTTCCTCCTCGCCCAAGGCCGGATTTTTGTGATGGACGATAACGGTGAACTGACGATGGCACAGGCCTCGCCGGAGGGGTATCACCCACTCGCCCAGGCCAAAGTGCTCGACGGCCACGACGCTTGGGGACCGATGGCGCTGGCTGGCGGCCGTTTAATTGTTAGAGATCTAACCCGTCTGGTCTGTTTGGACTTGCGAAAGAAATGATCGCGCACGAGGGTATCCACCACATGACTCATCGACGAGATATCTTGCGCAGTTGCCTGCGCTACGGCGGTTTGCTGGCCCTCGGCGGTATCGCTGCATCACTCGCTTGGCGCGGCCGCAATGCCCAATGCCCGCGCCACAGCCCGTGTGGCGGTTGCCCGGCATTCGGCGACTGCGCCCTGCCCAAGGCGCTGGATACCAAAAGCCAAATTCCGCCGGATCCCAAACGCGGCGTTGCCAAACCTGCTCTAGGTCATGTCTGAGGAGGCCGCTAATAAAAATCTGCCTGTCGGCACACCGGATATCGCAGCACGCTCGGCTCCGCATGGCGTGCCAGCGACGCAAGAAACAACGGGTATGTCGTCGCTCACTAATAGGACACCTGGTATGTCGTCGCCCCCTAATGCGGCTTCCCCACAACGCCGGTCATTCCTGCAAGCAGTGGCCTGGGGCGGTGGCATCGCCGGCCTCGGCGGCCTCACCGGCCTGACCATCGCCCGCCTCACACGCAAACAAGCGGCGGCCCCCACCCGCAAACCGGTGCTCGGCAATGAATTTACCTACGATGTGGCGCGCTTCCAGAAATCCGATCCGGCATTGCTGCGATATGAGGAAACCTCGCGCTTTGCCTCCGGTTTGAAATGCGCCAGAGCGTTGGCTCTAGCCAACGATAACGCGATTTTCGTCGGCGGCAGTGACGGAATCCGCAAATTTTCGGCTACGGGCGAGCCGGCTCTCAAGATTCCGTTAGATAAGCCGGTGTATTCCATTGCGCTGCGTCCGTCCGGGGAAATCCTTGTCGGCCAATTGGGGAAAATTTGCGTGCTGGATGCCAGTGGGGCGGAACTGGCGGTATGGAGCGGTTTGCCGGAAAACCTGTTGCCTACCTCGATTGCGCTGGCCGGCGAACGGGTATTTGTGGCCGATGCTGCCAACCGGGTTGTCCTCAAACTCAACTCCAACGGCAAAAAACTCGGCATCATCGGCGCCCGCGATCCCGCCCGCAACCTCAAGGGATTCGTCGTTCCAAGCCCGTTTTTCTGTGTACGTATGGCTCCCGACGGCCTGTTGCGCATCGCCAATCCGGGTGAGCACCAAATCGAAGCCTTCACTCTCGACGGCGACCTCGAGGTGGCGTGGGGCCAAGGGTCATTCGCGGTGGCTGGATTTTGCGGGTGCTGCAACCCGGTGAGCTTCGATATTTTCCCCGATGGCTCATTCGTCACCTGCGAAAAAGGCCTGCCAAGGGTGAAATTATATAACTCCGATGGCGAGTTCACCGGCTTGGTCGCAGGCCCCGACGCCTTTCCAGAATACCTGCAAGCCGCCAACGCCGGCACCACCGACGCCCTGGGCTCCGGCGTCTATGCCGCCATCGACCCGCAAGGCCGCGTGCTGGTCCTCGACAGCGTCAGCGGCGTCATCCGCATCATGCAACGCAAACCGCTAGCCCATGACTAACGAATCTTCCAATCCCGGGGAGCGCCGGCGTCCCGCCGACAGTGTTGGCCACCCTGCCCAACACTCTTCCGTCAATGAACCGCCCCTGCCCAGCGCCTCCCTCCCCGCCGCCCAATTCTCCCGCAACGCCATCTCCCGCCGCGAGTTGCTCAAAAGCGGCGCTCGTGGTGCCAGCCTGTTAGGTTTCGGCGCGGCCACCGGCTTTTTGAGTGGCCGCGAGAGCAAGGATGCCACCCGCTGGCAGATCGACCCTAACCAATGCATCCAATGCGGCCGCTGCGCCACCGATTGCGTGCTGGAGGTATCAGCCGTCAAGTGCGTCCACTCATATGGCATGTGCGGTTATTGCAAACTATGCACCGGCTACTTCGAACCGGAACCCATCAACCTCGACGAGGGTGCCGAAAACCAATTATGCCCGACCGGGGCGATCAAGCGCGAGTTCATTGAGGATCCATACTACGAATATAGTATCAACCGTGAGTTATGTGTCGGTTGCGGCAAGTGTGTTAAAGGTTGCAACATGTTCGGCAACGGCTCGCTTTATCTCCAAGTCTGCCACGACCGTTGCATCAACTGCAATATCTGTTCGATCGCCTCCGCCTGCCCGGCCCAGGCGTTCCACCAGGTGCCCGTCACCAAGCCCTACCTGTTGCGCGGAAAGGGCACCCCAGCCAAATGAACCGCGTCAGCCAGGCAAAACAGGCGTCCCGCCTGTCAAGAAAGACCGGCGTCCCGACAGGCAATGCCACTTCTGCAGATGGGTTTTCAACGAATGGCTCCGGGCAGGATGCCCGGACCACCTGTGGCGCGGGCATCCTGCCCGGAGCCATCGCTAAACTAACCATGCGCTCGCTGGCACCACTGCTGGTCTTGCTACTTTTATTCATCAGCTTTGGCAGTGCTCTCGGCGTCGAGAGGTTTCCGCCGCCGGATTTTTCCGGCCATGCCGTGCCGCAATTGGTGGTACCCCCCCCCCAACCCCGCTCCACGGCCTGGCTCGATGTGGCCGTGTTAGCCGTCGGCCTCGCGGTGGCCTCGTGGCTGAGTTTGCGCCAGCGCTCGCGCCGCGGCGTGCTCATCCTGTCGCTCGTGTCGCTAGCCTATTTCGGGTTTTGGCGGCGCGGCTGCGTATGTGCGATCGGCTCTATCCAAAATGTCGCCCTCGGCATCGCCGACCCGTCATACGCAGTGCCGCTGGCGGTGGTCGCCTTGTTCACGTTGCCCCTGGTGGTGGCGTTGGTGTGGGGCCGCGGGTTTTGTGCCGGCGTCTGTCCGCACGGGGCGCTCCAGGATTTGGTGCTCGTCAAGCCGCTAAAAGTGCCCGGCTGGCTCGATGAATGCCTGCGGGTTTTGCCGTGGGTCCACCTGGCGGTGGCGGTGTTGTTAGCCGCAACGGGTTCGTTGTTTCTCATCTGCAAGTTCGACCCATTTATCGGCATCTTCCGCATGGCCGGACCACGCCTCATGCTCATCTCCGGAGTCGCTTTACTCGTTCTTTCCATGTTTGTCGGCCGGCCATATTGCCGGTACCTCTGCCCCTACGGCGCATTGTTAGGTGTTGCCGCTCGCTTCGCAAAATGGCGGCCGACCGTCACGCCAAGCGCCTGCACCCAATGCCGCTTATGCGAAAGTTCCTGTCCGTTTGGCGCGCTCAATCCGCCGATGCCGGTCAAACAAGGCCGCGAGCGCATTGCCAGCGGGCGCCAACGCATCGTCCTGCTGGCGCTGATGCTGCCGCTCGCCGCATTGCTCTTCGGCTGGCTGGGCGGCAAGGTCGGCCTTGCCTCGTTGCCCCTGCATCCAGAAGGTAATCTCGCCACCCTATTGCTAGCCCAAGACCAAGGCACATTATTAGGCACGCCACCGGACGAACTCACTGCTTTCCGCCAGCACGCCTCCGACCGCCAAATTGTTTTCGCGAAGGCATCGGCGCTTGAAGCGCGATTCCTCACCCTTGGCCGCTGGATCGGGGTGGCCTTCGGTTTGGTGCTAGCCCTCAAGCTCGCCCGGATTTTCTTTCCTGCCGGTTCTCCCGATTACGAAACCGACAGTGGCCGCTGTGTTTCATGTACCCGGTGTTTTTCCGCTTGTCCGTATGAATTACTGCGCCGCGGAGTACCCGTGGCATTACCAGCACCGGAAGGAGGGAACCGTGACTCAGTCTGAGAATATAGAGAAAAATGACGGCGGGCAGGATGCCCGTGCCACGGTGGCCCGGGCATCCTGCCCGGAGCCTTCTTCATCTCATATCTGGGCGCAGACATGTTCGCGCATCGCGATCATCGCCGGGGTGTTCTCTCTGGCCCTGGCCTCCTTGCTGGTCATCAACACGATCTATCTGCATCGCGGACTCGGCAATGGCAAGGTCCGATTGGTCGAGGCCCGCGAACTAGCCCCGCTTAAAACCACCTTGCGCGAAGACCCGAAAAACGCCGACCTCAAAGAAAAAATCCGCGGTATCGACCAACACCTGCGCGAAGATTACTTCCGCCGCGAAAAACTCGCCGGGCGCGGTGCTTGGTGTTTGCTAGCTGGGGCCGCCGTGTTTCTCGCCGCTCTTAAACTCACACGCCACCTGCGCCAACCACTTGTGTCTGTCCCTAACATTTCCGCGCGCCCACCCGATCCCGTCCGTACCACGGCGCTCGCCGCTAAAGCAGTCACCGGCACCACCCTCGGCCTCGCCGGCCTCACCCTCGCCCTCGTCTGGGACCATTCCAGCCGCTGGCAAATATCCCTAACGGATCCAGCCGCCGCCGCACTTCCCGCTGCCCCTGCCAGCGACGGCCCCATCGATCCCGCGTGGTTCCCCAGCGCAGAGGATGTGGCTAACAACTGGCCGTATTTCCGCGGGCCTAACGGGTCCGGCTCCTCCTCCCTGCCAAAATTGCCGGAAGCCTGGGACGGCCCCACCGGCAAAAACATTTTGTGGCAAACGGAAATCGGGCTGCCCGGCGAGAATTCCCCGGTCATCTGGGGGAATCGCGTCTATCTAACAGGTGCCACGGCCAAGCGCCGAGAAGTCTATTGCTTCGATGCCACCACCGGCACCCCCTTGTGGAAGGAACCGGTTAGCTTGCCCCAGAGCGACAAGGAGGAGCCGCCGGAGGTTGATGAGGGCACCGGCTTTGCGGCATCCACCGCCGCCACCGACGGCCGCCGCGTGTTCGCTATCTTTGCCAATGGCGACGTCGCCGGCTTCAGCGCCGCCGGCAAGCGCCTGTGGGCCCGCAGCCTCGGCGTGCCGCAAAACAATTATGGCCATGCCACCTCTCTAACCCTCTGGCATAACCGCGTGATCGTGGTATTCGACCAAGGCAGCCCCAAGGACGGAAAATCGAAAATCATGGCGCTGGACGCCAACACCGGCGAACCGGTGTGGTCAACGCCACGTCCCGTTGGCAACTCATGGGTTTCACCTATCCTCATAAAACACGCGGGCCGCGAACAAATCATCACTTCCGCCGATCCCTTGGTCATCGCCTACGATCCGGCCTCCGGCAAAGAATTATGGCAAGCGAAATGCATGCGCGGAGATGTGGCCGCCTCCCCTGCCTATGCCAATGATTTGGTCTATGTCGGTTGCGATCAAACATGCATCGCCGCTATCAATCCGGATGGCAGCGGCGACGTAACCGAAAATAAAATGGCCTGGCAACAGGAAGATACCGGCTTGCCAGACCTCTGTAGCTTGTTGTGCGACGGCCCTAGGGTGTACTCGCTTTATATGGGAAAATTCCACGCCTTCGACGCACTTACCGGTAAACACCTGTGGCAATTCGATACCAAGGCCACAATCCAAGCCTCACCGAGCATGTTCAACGGGCGTATTCATCTTCTAACCAACAAGGGGGTGATGATCAGCGGCGAGGCGGGCACTGCCGGCTTCAAGGAGACGGGCCGCTCTGCCCTCGGCGAAGGCACCGGAGCTTCGCCGGCGTTTGCCCCGGGCCGCATCTATCTGCGCGGCAAAAAACACCTGTTTTGCATTGGCACCAAGGATGGCAAGTAAGTTACATGTTTCCGCACCGTCCGCCGCTGCCCTCGACTTGAGTTATGTCGATGAGGTTGTTAGCCAACTCGGTGGTACTGCCGAACAAGCAATTCCGATTCTCCAGGCGCTGCAAGTCCACTACCGGTATCTGCCTGATGCGGCGCTGCGCCGGGTCTGTGAACTCACCGGTATTGCTACCGCCACACTCGCCGGAGTCTCGACGTTTTACGCGCAATTTCGTCACCGGCCGATGGGGCAGCATCACGTGAAAATATGCAATGGCACCGCTTGCCATATCCAGGGAGCGGAAGACATTCACGAGTCGTTGTGCAAACATCTCCACATAGGTGAGGGCGAGGACACCGACAAAGACGGCATCTTCACAGTCGAAAAAGTCTTCTGCGTAGGCTGTTGTACGCTGGCTCCGGTGGTGCAAATCAATGACGAGAGTTATGCCCACCTGACGCGCGAAAAAGCACCAAAAATGTTGGATGAGTTCCTGCGCCGGGAGCAACGCGCTCGCAAACGCCCCAATCTGAGTATCCCGCCCCTATCTCCGCCCCCCATGCCCGATGGCGAAATCCGCATCTGCCTGGATTCCTGCTGCATCGCCCGCGGATGCGGCAAAACCCATGACGCATTGCAAGCCGCCATCGCTCGCGGCCACCTCAACGCCACTATCAAACGCGTCGGCTGCGTCGTTATGTGCGACCGCACACCATTGATAGAAATCGCCCGCCCCGGCCACCAGCCTATCCAATTTTCCGGTATCCATCCCGAACGCGTCGATGCCTTGCTATGGCGCCACTTCAAACCGCGCGGCATCCTGCCGTGGCTCCGCCGTGGTTCCGCCGCTGCCCTCGACTGGCTATCCGGCGAGACGGCAGAGACGCAGGACGTCGGCCCAGGCCGCAGAGCCGATAACCCGAGCCCGCGGGTGAGCGCGTTTTTCGGCCGTCAGCGCCACATTGCCACCGAGCACTATGGCAAGCTCGACCCGCTCGGGCTCGATGAATACCTTGCCCACGACGGGTTCGCCGGCCTGCGCCAATGCATTGATGGCATGTCACCGGTGGCGGTCATCGATACCATTGAACGCAGCGGCTTACGCGGCCGCGGCGGCGCGGGGTTTCCCACCGCCCGCAAATGGCGCATCGTCCATGGCATATCTTCGGATATGAAATACGTCATTTGCAATGGCGACGAAGGCGACCCCGGCGCCTTCATGGACCGGATGTTGATGGAGTCATTTCCCTTCCGCGTCATTGAGGGCATGGCCATCGCCGCATTCGCAGTGGGTGCCAACAAAGGATATATCTATGTGCGGGCGGAGTATCCGTCAGCCGTTAGACGATTGCGCGAGGCTCTGCGCCTGTGCCATCAGCGTGGCATCCTCGGATCTCACATTTTTGGCTCCACTTTCACGCTCGACCTCGCCGTGTTCGAGGGGGCCGGGGCATTTGTTTGCGGCGAGGAAACGGCGATGTTAGAGTCGATGGAAGGGCGCCGCGGTATTCCGCGGCTCAAGCCCCCCTACCCTGCCGAACAAGGCTATCACGACAAGCCGACGCTCATCAACAACGTCGAAACCTTTGCCAACGTGCCGTGGATTGTGCGCCATGGCAGCGAGGCGTTTGCGGCCATCGGCAGTGCCACCAGCAAGGGCACCAAGGTGTTTGCGCTGGCTGGCAAAATCGCCCGCGGCGGCCTCATCGAGGTGCCCATGGGTATCTCGATCCGCGAGGTCGTCGAGGACATCGGCGGCGGCACCCCTGATGGCTCGCCTTTCAAAGCCGTACTCGTCGGCGGCCCGTCCGGCGGTTGCGTCCCGGCCGCGCTGGCAGACACGCCCATCGACTACGAATCCCTATCAAATGTGGGAGCCATCATGGGTTCCGGCGGTTTGATCGTGCTCGATCAAACGGATTGCATGGTCCAGATGGCACGCTATTTCCTCGAGTTCTGCCAGTGCGAGTCGTGCGGCAAATGCACGTTCTGCCGTATCGGTACCCGCCGCATGCTCGATATCCTCGAGCGCATCTGCACCGGCAAGGCCAAGGCCCACGATCTAACTGACCTGGAAACCCTCTCAGAAATGGTGCGCCGCGCCAGCCTCTGTGGGCTCGGCAAAACCGCCCCCAACCCGGTGCTCTCGTCCCTGCGATTTTTCCGCGACGAATTCGAGGCTCATCTTCACGGCCGCTGTCCGGCCGGCAAATGCCGCCACCTCATCACCTATTCGGTCACCGACGCATGCATCGGTTGCACCCTCTGCGCCCAGCATTGCCCGGTGGACGCCATTCCGATGGCCCCCTATCAAAAGCATTGGATCATCCCGGACCTCTGCACCCGTTGCAATGCCTGCCGCGAAGTGTGCCCCGAAAACGCCATCCTCGTCCGCTGAGCACTCTGCCCTATCAACAGAACCAGGCGTACCGCTCAGTACACTTGACTTAGCCGATGCAGGAACGTGACAGGAAGAGGCGGCGGGCAGGATGCCCGCGCCACATGGCCCGGGCATCCTGCCCGGAGCCTCTTTTCAAACAACCATTCACTCCTTGGGCTTGATGCCGATTAGCAAGGCGTTCTCTGCGCTTAGATACTTCTTGGCCAGCGCATTGATTTCCTTGACCGTGATGGAGGCGTAGTCGGCATCGCGCCCGCGAACCAAGTCGAGGCGTTTGGGGTCTATCTGGCACTGGCTGAGGGCGGTATTGAGCCAGTACTTATTATCACGCAGCGATTGCTTGAGCATGCTCAGCGTTGGTTTAAGGGCGCGATCGAGTTCGTCGGCGTTCGCGCCCTTGGTGGCGAGGGCGTCGGCGAGTTCACGCATGGTGCGCAGCAACAATGGAACGTCCGGGGACTTACCGACGCTCTGGCCGCGGATATAGCCGAAATCGTTGAGCGCGTCGGAACCGGCGGCAACAGCGTTAGGGCTGTAGGAAGCGCCTAGTTTCTGGCGGATTTCCATGCGCAAACGATCCCGATATATTTCGGCTAGGATATTGAGACGCCGAAAATCTTTCTGGTTGTTGCGCAGGCCCTGGGTTTTCCAAATGGCGGTGGCCACCGCTTGCGGGATTTTCGAATCATAGGTGAATGATTTTTCCGCCGGCGCATTCGGAAACACCACCTGTCTCGCCTCCGCCAACTCCGGCTTGGCGCGATCGCGTTTGGACAGCGCCCCAAAGGTAGCCAGCAAATCAGGCAAGATCGCCTCAACTTTGAAATCCCCGACAATCGACAATTCCAGATAGCCCTTGGTCAGCTCGGGGGTCAGCCATTTTTTCGCATCATCCAATGTGTAGGCCGCGAGTTGTTCCATCGGCGCGGGCGAGTAACGCGAATCGCCGCCGTGCAGCCAGCCCTGCAACTGTTGCTCGGGCCCGGCAGGGGTGTGATTGAGTTGTTGGTAGATTGTGGGAATCGCTTTCCGGAACTGCCACAACCCCTCCTTGCGATAGCCAGGATCGGTTAGACAAGCGCACATCAGGCGCACTTGCAGACCGAAATCCGCCGGGGTGGTGTCGCCGCTGAGGGTGAAGGCATCTTCGCCAATACCGAGGGTGGCACCGACATTTTTGCCGGCGAGTATTTGTTGGAGTTCATCGTTCGAGTGCTTGCCCAACCCGCCGCCCTCAAACACCGCCGTGGCAAAGTCTTCGAGCATCGGCTTGCCCGCCGGCTCACTGAGCTGGCCCGAGCCAATCCGCGCTAACATCAAAATACGGCCCTTTTCAAAATCGGTGGGTTTGAGGTTGATACGTATATAGTTAGATAAAACCAGTTGAGTAAGCCCCAGATCCGCCACTTCCTTGCGACTTGTGACGCTGCCGGGCTTGCCAAAGCTGGTGTAGGCGAACTTCTGGGCGCTACCGGCGGCAGGCGCCGCAACCTGCGTACCAGTGGATTCCTGATAGATAGCAGCCAAATTTTTCTCGGCGTTATCGGGCTTGTCCTTGGTGGTGAGTATCAGGTGCATGCCGGCGGCGTCCCAGAATTTTTTTAAAGCGGCATGGCAACCCGCAGCATCGACCGCTTCCAATCCCTTGGTAACGATTTCCAGATTAGCTTGCGGGGTGGAGAATACCTTCTCGTCATTGATAGATTTAACCAAGGCCATGGCGATGCCCTCAGACTTGCGGGTGGATTGTTGTTTGACGGCTTGCTCGTAAGCATTAAGAATATTGGCCTTAGCTTCGGATAGTTCCGCAGCAGTGAAGCCATGCTCCAGTGCGCGCCGGACTTCCTGTTCGAGCACCGGCACAGCTTCCTGCCAGCGCTCGTCGGCAGCCACCACCCCAACAGTGCCGATTTCCGCATAGTTGAAGACATCCTCGTTAGATGCACTCCCTGCGGAAATCGGTGAATTTTCCTTTTGAGCGAGGCGTTCAAAGCGCCGGCTGAGCATCGCGTTTGCGATATCCAGCGGCAACAGTGAGTTGCGGGTAGCCACCGAATCCGGCTTTTTCTGATAGGGCCGCACCAGTATGAGCGACAGGTTGGTGGCACTCACCTCCTTGTCGGCAAACACCGCCGTGGCAAGACCCTCGGGCGCTTTGATCGGACCTAGATCGAGGGCATCACCCGGCACGGCGGGATTTACCATCGAACTGAACGTCGTTTCAATTTGCTTGCTCATGGCCACCGGATTGACGTCTCCGACCACAATGAAAGTCATGCGCGCCGGGGTGTAGTAGCGGGTGTAAAAATCTGCAAATCGCTCACGCGGAGCGCCTTTGATGATCTCCTCGAGGCCGATGGGAAAGCGTTTGGAAACTAACGAGTCCGGCAGCAATGCTT
The DNA here is from genome assembly GCA_037133195.1 of Verrucomicrobiota bacterium. GTDB lineage: Bacteria > Verrucomicrobiota > Verrucomicrobiia > Verrucomicrobiales > Akkermansiaceae > Luteolibacter. The sequence goes on from JBAXOP010000006.1 coordinate 12,030, forward strand.
TGAATTGTTGCTCCATCAGGCGTTCATTGACTGTGTCGCGGCTGATTTTCTCCGCCAGAATAACACCGCGTTCACGGTCGATTTCCGCAGGTTGGAGCAAGGCCCCGTCGCCGAAATCGCGCATCACGGTGAAGCCGAGCTTGAGGGTATCCTCGGCGAGGTCTGGCAGATCGAGCATATAGACGGTTTCATCGAAGGACGTGAAGGCATTGACGTGGGCGCCGAAGCCGATACCGCGGCGTTGCATTTCCGGCACGAGTTCCTTGCCAGCGTAATGTTTGCTACCGTTGAAAACCATGTGTTCGAGGAAATGTGCGAGCCCTTGTTGGATATCTGTTTCCATCAGCGAGCCAGCGGCGATGTGCAAGCGCAGCGATACCCGCTTTGGCGGCTCGCTGTTCGGATAGATGATATATCGCAACCCGTTGTCGAGGTTGCCGAAGGTCGCTCCCTTGTCTGCTGCTATGTCTCCCACCGCTTGCGGCCAGCGCCGCGGCGCAATTGCGACTGGTGCCACCTCGCTCTTGGAACTGGCCTCTGCGGGCGTCTCTTGCGGCGTGACAAGCGCGGCGACGGGGGGCGGTGGCGGCGGTGGTGCCGCCGCCGGTTGCTTGCTGCGCAGCGACAAAAACATCGCCGTCACAACGAGCGTGAGGGCGAGGATGAGGGGAGTGGCCTTTGGCATACGCGCAGCCTGTGCGGGCATTGGGGGCTTGGCAACGATGAAAATACTCCCTCTCACCGCACGGATTACCTCAACGGGAATTTTTTTGGAAATTCGGGGTTGCGTTTTAAGCGCGGACCTGTTTTTCTACGCCCCCCCGGTTCGCCGGGTCTCAGTGCGCGCGTGGCGGAATTGGTAGACGCGCTAGATTCAGGTTCTAGTATTCGCAAGGATGTGGAGGTTCGAGTCCTCTCGCGCGCACCATCTTGATAATCAACGACTTAGGGAGCCCCGAAGGCTCCCTTTTTTTTGCGACTCAATCAATGTGCGATGTCCCGCCGCTCAGAGGGCCGTCAATCGTCTCACGGCGCATAGCCCCCGGTTGCTTCATCAACTGCTGGAGTAGAGGCAAACACTTCTCATAAACACCGCGCGGCGACATCACATGACGGACACAAATCCAAGCGGCTTTGCCGATTATTTCCCCCATCATACCACACGTCCGCATGACGCGCACCGGACCGAGTGCATCATGGGTCACACTGATGTCACGGCCAGCCATGAACAGATTGTGGACATTGCGGCTATAGAGGCAACGATACGGTGCCCAATATGGGCCTTTGTAATGATAGCCTTCTCCGTCAGTCGCACGCGAAATAAACTCTTCCCCTTCATTCCCCTTCTGAAACGCCTTATCGGGCGAATGCACATCAATGTGCCATGTGCAGGGAAAACACGCATCGGGGAATTCCCGACTCTTGAGAAAATCGTCCGCATCAAGTATCACATCACCGAGCAGTCGGCGTGATTCCCGTTTACCGGCAATGAATGCGGCCCAGCCGATGCGATGATTTGGGTAAAGCTTGTCCACGTTCTTGAGCGCATCCCAGGCACCATACATTGCACGGAAATTCAAATCGCGGCAACGCTCGACGCTAGCAATCGGATCTTTGTCGAAGCCGCTTTCCCAGAACCACCCACCAAGGTTTTCGAGAGGATTCTTGGAGCCCCACTGACCATTGATATTCTTGCGACCAGGAAACGGCTTGTCGCTCAAATCTATCGCCCAAGGACAACGCGGAAATGGCGCGGCAACTTTTCCCACCTCGCAGGCCATCGCCAATGCAGTCTTGTCTTTGCATTCACACTGGAGCACCTGCTTGGTATCGGATACATCCAGTACATTCCAGAGGCTGCTCATGCCCTGATGATTTTCGCGCGACACCTCGTAATCAGCGCCGGCCAGAAAACCAACCGTGCCATCACCCGTGCAGTCGGCAAATAACTTCGCCTTGAGACGCAAACGCCGCCCTGTTGTTATATTCTGCGCAATGACTGCCTTGATGGCTTTGCTTTCCATTTCGACCGAGCACACTCGTTGTTCCAATACTATTGTGATGCGAGCTTCGGCCTTAACAACATCGGCCTTGCGAGAATCGGCGTAGATATTGCCGCCCTTCGCATTGCCGTCACCGGGGGCTTTCTTTGGGACAAGTTCCTCCACGATATCGCCGATGTGAGGATAAGGCGGTAGCTTCGTGCGCCCCTCAGGCCAGACGCGCACCTCGGAACTGCCGTTACCGCCGAGCACCGGGCGATCCTGAACGAGAGCAACCTTCAATCCGTTGCGTGCGGCAGATAGAGCGGCACTCGAACCGGCGATGCCGCCGCCGACCACGACTAGATCGAACTGGCCGCCATCCTCGGGTTCGTCAGGCAATCCAAGGGCCATCCGGCGGAACTTCGTCAATGCCGACAGTTCGTTCGGTGGGATAAAGTTGGCATCTTTGCTGAAAAGGACCGCATCGCAGCGGCCTTCGAAGCCGGTTAGGTCATGCAGCGTCACCTTGGATTGCGCAGTGAGTTCGATTGCGCCGCCGTCCTGCCAATGCCACGCCTCGCCCTCGGTGCCAAACGTCTCCGTGAGAGCCTTGCCATTGATGAGCACCTGAAACTTCCCAGGGGCTCCAGGCGCATTCCATGTCGCGACCCAATCACGCGTCCGCACCCAGACACGATATCTGCCCGGTGACGAGACATTGACCCTTGTGATTGCGTCCTTGACCGGCACACCGAGGCCATGAGCGAGCAAGTAGGATGAGCCCATTTGTTCCATGGACTGCTGATCTGTGTCCCAGCCACCGGTATCCGCAAACTGCTCGGCTTCAAGAAAGATGATATCCGGGTTGTTTGCCTGCGCAGCCCCAGCGAGCAACGCTGCCAACAACAGAGCGGCGAAAAATGTGAGGGTTTGTCTCATTGCCTGGTTGAGCTGAGTTACGTGATTCATCCAGGATGTGTTTCATGTTTTCAGTGCTTTCAGTGTCATTCGTGGCGAGCCTGGAGAAATCCAGCAAAGCCCTAACTGTGGTCGCCCACAAAAGATTTGTCTTTCAGGTACGGTCAGTGGTAAATTCCACAACATGAAAGCGTGCGTGCCAGTTTTTCATGAGTCAGCCACGACCCATCATGCGGACACCTGTGATCCATTAGTGGCCGCCGCAGTTGCCGGCGAGGTGAGGCTGGTGGCGTTGTCCCGGGGTGGCTATCCGGGCGAAGCGTTTCCCGGCAAGGTACTGCCGCAGGTGAGCAGCATTGGTTATTGGGACGCCATGCACGACCAGACATGGGGGCTGGCAGAACATCGCAACGAAGGCATTGAAATCACCTATCTCGATAACGGCCACCTCGGGTTTGTGGTTGATGGCAGATCGCACCCGCTATCGCCCGGCCATTTAACAATCACCCGGCCGTGGCAACCGCACAGCGTCGGCAGCCCGCAAGTGAGCGCCAGCCGACTCTATTGGTTGATTCTGGACGTCGGCGTGCGCCAACCGCACCAAGCATGGAGCTGGCCGCCGTGGCTAGTGTTGTCGCGCCAGGATCTCAAGGAACTCACCTCCTTGCTGCGCGAGAACGAGCACCCGGTGTGGCCAGGCACACCCGAGATGCGCCGCTGCTTCGCCGCGTTGGGGCAGTTGATGGATAGCGCCAAGGGCGGGCCGCTGTCTGCCTCGCGGCTGGCGCTGGGGATCAACGAGTTGCTGGTGTGTGTGCTGGAGTTATTGCGCAAGCACAATCCGCCGCGCCACCTCGCGCTAACGCTCGGCGAGCGCAGCGTGGCAATGTTTCTGGAGCGGCTGCAACACGAACTGGATGAGGCGTGGTCATTGGATGCCATGGCAGCCCAAGCCGGGCTCAAGCGCACCCGCTTCGCCCATCATTGCCGCAAGCTGACCAATCTAGCGCCGCTGGCCTATCTGCAACACCTGCGCGTGCTCATGGCCAAGCGCCTACTATCAGATAGCAAACAAACCATCACCACCATCGCGCTGGATTGCGGGTTTAGCTCCAGCGCATATTTTTCCAGTGTATTCCGGGCATGCACGGGATATTCGCCACGCGGCTGGAGGTCCCTCACTGGCCACAAACCTGACTGACTCAATTTCCTCGCTTGCATCGTACGCCTTCCCAGGCATGCTCATGGCCATGCCCCCACTGAAAGGAAAAGTACTCGTCGCCCAAGGCGGCGGCCCCACCCCGGTCATCAACCAAAGCTTGGTTGGCGTGGTCCTCGAAGCCCGCAAATTCGCCCAGGTCAGCGCCATTTACGGTGCCGTACACGGCGTGCGCGGCATCATCAAGGAACGCTTCATCGATCTGAGCCGCGAGACGAGCCACAACCTTGAACGGGTGGCCGACACGCCATCCTCCGCCTTACTCTCGACGCGCGACAAGCCCGACGAAGCATACTGCGCCCGCATGTTCGAGGTGATGCAGGCCCACGATATCCGGTATTTTTTCTACATCGGAGGCAATGATTCGTCCGACACGGTACGCATCATCAACGAGCAAGCGCGCGCCGCGAGCTACGAATTGCGTGCCATCCATATTCCCAAGACCATCGACAATGATCTAGCGGAAAACGACCACTGCCCCGGTTTCCCATCCGCCGCCCGCTATGTCGCTCAGGCGTTTATGGGTGTGAACCTCGACAACCGCGCCCTCGGCGGCGTCTATATCGGCGTCATCATGGGACGCCATGCCGGGTTTCTCACCGCCGCCTCCGCACTCGCCCAAAAACATCCAGAAGACGGCCCGCACCTCATCTACATGCCGGAACGTGCGTTTGACACCCCCCGTTTTCTCACCGACGTCGAGCGCACCATCACCGCGCACGGCCTATGCACCATCGCGGTATCGGAAGGCATCGCCGACGCGAGCGGCCAAGCCATGATTACCCGATTGATGCAAACCACGGAACGCGACGACCACGGCAACGTGCAGCTTTCCGGCACGGGAGCCCTCGGGGATCTGCTCAGCGACACGTTGCGCCGAGAACTCAAACTCAAGCGCGTGCGGGCTGATACCTTCGGCTATCTGCAACGCTGTTTCACCGGTTGCCGCTCCGACCGCGATGCCCACGAAGCCCGCGAAGTCGGTGAAAAGGCCGTCCAATTTGCCATGTGGGACAACGTCGATGGTTCAGTGGTCATCCGCCGTCCTGTGCTCGATTACAGCGTGGACTACGCCTTGGTGCCCTTGGAAAAAGTTGCTGGCAAGACGCGGCACATGCCGGATGAATTCATCAATGCCGATGGCAACGGGGTGACGGGTGCTTTTCACCGCTACTGCCGTCCGCTATTAGGGTCCGGCGTCCCCGAGACCCATCGTCTGCGAGCCCCCGCGGTGCCCAAAATCCTCAATGTCTGAGACTAACTCATTTATCGCGAGCCTTCACGCCAATCGTTGAAAGCGCCACCGAGGTGAGCGAGGATATCGCTGGGGGTGAGCGATTGTTCAGAGGTACGGCGCTCGGTGAGTGCGAGTTCTGCGGCACGACCACAGAGCCACGCGGCAAGGGCGGCAGCCGACACCGCCGGAATGGCGGCGGCGAGGAGTGCGCCTAACACGCCGGCGAGCACATCGCCCTGACCGCCGGTAGCCATGGCGGGACTGCCGGTGGCATTGCACCACAACGCATCGTCGTGGCGGGTCACCAGAGTGCGGCAACCTTTGAGCAAAAGGGTTGCCGGATGGCGGGCCACAAACCGGCGGGCCGCTGCCTCGCGCGGCAAATCGGCAAGGTCAGGCGCGAGTCGCCGAAACTCGCCGGGATGGGGGGTGAGCACGTGGTTAGGTTTGAGCCAGTCGAACCGGTCGCACCGCGCTAGGAAATTAAGAGCATCAGCATCCAGCACAGTGGGTAGCGTACTGCGCTCAAGCAACTCCAGCAAACCGTCGGCAAACGCTCCGCCCAGCGGACCAAGGCCAGGACCGATAACCAGCGCGTCGGGTAGGTTTTCCAGCAATTCCAGCGGGTGTTCGCAAGCGCGGACGATGATTTCGCTGGGGCATTTAGCAGCGATGACGGACGCAGCGGCGGCCGGCGCATGCAACACGATCAGGCCGGCCCCGCCGCGCAACGCCCCGCTGGCGGCCAGCACCGCCGCCCCGGTGTAGGCCGCAGAACCGGCTAACAAATGTACCCGACCGGCCATGCCTTTATGAAAATCAAAGGGTCGCGGCGCTTTGCCAGCGGTCATGGCAAGCGGGCAAATCAGCTCGAAGGCCCCGCCCTGCGGCGAACTGAGCGGCTCCAAAGGCACCACCGCCAGCGCTCCGGTGGCGGCGGCTGCAGTGGCGGTTAGAAGCCCGCATTTAGCCGCGCCGATCATAAAGGTGGCATCGGCGGTGACCGCCCCGGCAGTGACATCGCCGGTATCCGGATCGACGCCCGACGGCAGGTCCACCGCCGCCACACGGGCACCGGCCTGCCCGCGCAGCCAGGCCATCTCGCGGGCGAGACCGGCGAGCGGCTCACGCAAGGTGCCCGCGGTACCGATGCCGAGGAGCCCGTCCAGCAAGACCAGCGGGCGCCGTAGCATGCGCCAGTCCGGCAGACTATCCAGCAAGTTTACCGGCGGAGTTTCCAGCCATTTGGAGCGGGTCAGCGCTGCCCAACTTACCAGCGGAAATGCGGTGCGGGCAGCGATATGCCAACCGTACTCGTGTTGCATCACCCGCATGGCGACGATTGCGTCGCCGGCGTTGTGGCCTTTTCCGAGATAGCCGATGAGGGTACCGGGAGCCGGAAAAAATGCCGCCAGCGCGTGGCCAAGTCGTTCACCGGCAAGCGTGAGCAAACGGTCCTCTGACCACCCATGCGCCGCCGCCCGCGCTTCCAGCACCCGCATTTCCTCTACCGTCACCGCACTCATGCCGCCACTCTAGCGCATCCATGCCCCGCTGGGAATCCAAAACCAGAAGCCGTCAAGCGCCATCATCCATCATCCATCGATCTGGGCTGCCGGAAGAAGATCACCCGCGTGGCGGTTCTCCGTGCAAAAATCCGCCGTGGGGCGATTGGTGCTGGAAAACCCCTCGCGTTGGTATACCGATGTGGCGCGGTGAATTTCGATCCCTACAACATTCTGGCAGGCTTCATTTTTGGAACACTCGGGTTCGGGGCGCTCAGCTACGGCAAAAAACTCGAATTGTGGCAACCCATGGCCATCGGCGTGGCCCTGATTGCGTACCCGTATTTGGTCAGCAACATTTGGTTACTCTGGGGCATCGGGACGGGCTTGTTGGTGCTATTATGGTTTTACCACGACGAGTGAGCTAGTGGACATGCGAAGATCTGTAAAGCGACTCGGGAGGGATCAACGTCCCAAGAGTTTGCGCAGAAATTCCGCATCGGAGAAGCGGGCGTTGACCCCTTGCCGCACAATCACCAGATCCAGCGATGGAATGACGAACAAACGTTGATAGCCGGAGCCCACAACGGCCACCAGATCTGCCGGGGCATTGCGACAAATACACCGCTGGTGCCAATCCTGCGCCTGCCACTTTTTTTCGAGCATATCCTCGATATCAGACTCACGGGCCCCCTTGCTGGTGGCAGCGGTATTGAGCCAAAACCCCAGTCCGAACATAGGATTGACACGACTGCCCTGCCAACACTGCGCGAACTCCTTGGTCGGCACAATCTCACGCCAACCAATGCTACCCCGACCTAACATCATTAACCCAAATCGTGACCACTGACGCGCAGTCAGATAAAACCCACTGGCGACCAGAGGCATGCCTTGGGCGTCGGCCCGATACAGCACGGCACCAATGCCTAGCGGATTGAGAAGTTTGCGCTGGACGTAGCCGATGGGGGTGTCGCCGCGTGCGGCGAGCTTGCGGCGGAGCACTTCGCAGAGGACTTGGCCGTGACTGGGCCCGTAGGTGAAAGCCGTGCCGATGGGAGCGACAATGGGGGTGCGCAGAGCCAGCGCATTGCGATCAGTGACCTTGTCCGAATGCAGGTGAAAAACAGGATCGAGTCCGTCGCTGAAGTTCATCAATTCACGCAGGGTGATCTCGCTGCGTTGGGAGGAACCGCGCCATTCGGTGATGGTGCTAGCCACTGGTTCATCCAGGCGCAGCAAACCTTCGTGAGCCGCCACCAACGTCGCCAACGTGAAAAACGCCTTCGTGCCACTATAAATTTGATGGGGCACGTGTGCGTCGCCACCATTCGGGTACTCTTCGAGCAACGTCTTGCCGTGTTCCATCACCAGCAGCGAACACCCACGGCGACTGGCGGAATAATCCGCCGCGTCGCGCAGCGCCTGCCGCGCCAAGTCGGCATGGACATACGGCGTGACGGCAGCCAGCAGGAGCAAAAGGGCGGGACGGATCGTGCCGATTGCCTGCCATGGGCGGCGGCCTGTTGCAAGGGGTTGAGTATGGGTAAAAAAAAGCGATTGGAGCATGGCGTGGGCGGGAAGCGATCAATATAGCCGCACGCCTGGGTTGTGCAACCCCCGGGACGACAGGCCTGGCTGGGTGTCACGCCGTGGGACCGTTACCGACAATTGGCTGGATTTTGCTTGTCAGGGGGCGGGTCATCTTACAACCTAGCCGTCTATGAAACCGCTATTAGCTGCTTTGTTACTTGCCTCAAGCCTGCTGCCAGGACAGGCGGCCCCGTTGCCTACACTCATCATCGACGGCCAAAACAACCACGATTGGAAAGCCACCACGCCATTGATGAAAAAGGCGTTGGAGGCGGCCGGTCTGTGCAGCGTGGATGTGGCAACCGCGCCCGGTGGCAATGGGCCGGAATTGGCGGCTTTCAAGCCGGAATTCGCCAAATACAAGGTGGTGGTGATGAATTACAACGGGGGCATGTGGAGCGAAGCCACATGCAAGGCGTTTGAAGCATACGTCGCCGGTGGCGGCGGCTTGGTGGTGGTGCACGCTGCGGATAATTCGTTTCCGCAATGGTCGGCCTATAACGCGATGATAGCCGTGGGCGGTTGGAACGGACGCGACGACAAGTCCGGTGCCTACCTACGCTGGAAAGATGGCAAACAGGTACTCGACACCCAGCCCGGCGCGGTCGGCCATCATGGGGCGCAACACCCGTACTTGCTGGAAACCCGGGCCCCCAAGCACCCGATCATGGCCGGTCTGCCGGAAAAATGGCTGCACGCCTCTGACGAACTCTACGATTTCATGCGCGGCCCAGCCAAAAACGCCACCATCCTGGCGACCTCATTCGCCGATACAAAGTTCGGCGGCAGCGGCGAACATGAGGCCCAATTGATCGATATCAACTTCGGCAAGGGCCGCGTGTTCCACACCATGATCGGCCACGGCCCAGAGGCCATGCAGTGCGTCGGCTTCATCACTACCTTCCAACGCGGCACCGAATGGGCCGCCACCGGCAAGGTCACCCAACCCGTCCCAGCCGATTTTCCCAAGGCCGACGCGGTGAGCCTGCGCTAACGGGGAGGTTTCCAGTTGACTAATCGGCGCTGGCCGGGAAGCTGGAGCAAGATGAATTGGATCACGCATGCGGCCGCAGGAGCCACCCTCGGCGAACTCATGCTCGGCAAACGTCTGGGCAACCGGGCGCTGGCTTGGGGCTTGTTGTTGGGGATTGCCCCGGATTTGTTGGACTCGCTGCTGGCGCTTTTCCTATCAACCTCAGGGCGACTGGCCCAAACGTCTGCCGCAAGCCATTCGCTGCTGGTCATACTGGCGCTTGCGCTAATTTTGCCGCGCAGTCTGCCCGGAGCCTGTCGGCACGCCAAGATATCCCAACCACAGGCCAGCGGGTTCATCGCCCTGGCGTGGGCCAGCCACCTGCTCATCGACAGCCTCAGTCTGCCCGGCGTGCAGGTGTTGTGGCCGTACCCGGGGCCGCGGGTTGCTTGCGGATTATTAGAGAAAGGTGACGGCATACTTGCCGTGCCGTTGGTTGTGATGTTGCTGAGTCTGCTGGGGTTGAGCGGCAAAAAAGAGCAAGCCAAACGCCGCCGCCGCTGGTGGTGGGGCGTGGGCATCAGCGGCGGCTATCTGGCGCTGGCGGGATTGGCCAAATGGGCCGCAGCAGGTGGTTTTAGCGCGGATTTATCCCGCCGTGGCACATCTTATACGCGGCTAACGCAATCCCCCACCCCGTGGGACATCTTACTGTGGCGCGGCTTGGTGGATCGCGGCGATGAAATCTGGGTCGGCTACCGCTCGGTATTCGAGTGGCAATCCACACCGGTGCGCTGGACGGTTTTTCCGCGCCAGCGCCAAGCATTTGCCATCGTGGCCGATACTCCAGAGGCCAAACGCGTCGCTGCCTTTGCTGACGACTGGTGGATTGCTAGATCCAACAAAACAGGGGTCTGGCTGGCGGACCTCAGCGGCGGCGAGTACCGTCAATGGGGCGAGCGCAAAGGGATGGTGGACACGCGATTCCGGCACGCCTGGCAATTGACCTTGCAAGCGCCCGGCGACCCGCTGCAAGCGATCATCACCGAACCGAAAAACCGTGCGGAAATGGCCCGCCGCCAACTCCAACGCAGCGTGGGAGCGCGCGACGCCTGGGATGCCATCCCACGCCTGGCGGGTGTGCCCGGCGCTTTGCCGGAATTGCTGCAGGTCATCGAATAGTCTGAAATTGACCGCAATCCGGGCTTTCGCAAGCGGAGTGCTAGTGCTATAAGTAGCGCCAGTGAAATGCCTCTACCTGATGCTTGCGTTGCCCGTGGTGACATTGGCCGGTTCCCGTGAACCGGCACAGGTGGCCGTCGAGTTTCTCGATAAAGTGCGTGCGGGCAAACTCAACCTCGAACCCGGCGGCGATACCGCCCTCACCGCCAATACCGACGCACCCAAACGCCGCGAAATCGCCCGCCGCCTCGAACGCAATGCCTCCGACCTCGTCCATGGCACCTTGGAAGCCAGTACCACCAAACTCGATGATAACCTCGCCGCCGTGCTGGTACGCAAAGTCGGTGGCTTCGATCCTAACCGCCTCCGCGTGTTCGCTGTTGCACTAGTCAAACACGGCGATTCCTGGCAACCCGCCCCGGTGCTCGCCTCATTTGAAAATAGCGGCGTCGGTTATGCCCCGGGCCTGCGCCAGCGCCTCGCTGCCCTCGAAGCCTGGATGCTCGAACAACAAGCCATCGAACTCGACACCATCCAACAGCAAGCCAGCGAGCACATGCGCCAAGCTATCAGCGCCATGCTTGCGCCCGAGGAGTTGCGCCAACTCGAACCCGCAGCAATCGCCAGGCGCTTCCTCGACGCCTGCGCCAAACAGCAGTTGCCCGTCATGCTTGGTTTGTTAGGCGGGCTGCAACCCGAGTTGCCAGAAGATTGGAACAATCGTCTGCAAGCCGCCGAAACCGCCACCACCGACCCTCAATCGGTCAAACGCCCGTGGCGTCTGCTCGTTGCTCCGGAGGTTTTGCGCACCGTCGTCAAACAGGAAGCTGTGGCCAATATCGGCTCCGTGGCCATCGCCTGTCTCGATCCCACCGGAGCCCCAGGCAATCCGGCCCGCCTGCCATTGGAACTGATCGAATTGGATCTAGCAAAAACCGATGCGGGCCTCTGGCAGGTGAATCTTCCATCCTGGTTTTTTTCATCAAAACCAACCCCGCCAACCCGCACACAGGACAGGGATCCGGCTGCCATTTGGCTCGCAAACTATCCGGCCACCCTACGCCAAACCATCCCCCTTCAGCCGCTACCGACTCCACAGGCCGCCCTCAGCGCCTTGGAGCTAGCCCTCCACGCGCCTACCCTCGAACCACTGGTGGCCATGCTCGCTCTGGATGGCGATAAAAAAACCGCCCGCCTTGGCTGCTCGCGGGCCGCCAGTCACTGGGGTGCCTTGCATGATCCCACCTGTATCCGCCACCCGCTCGCACTTGGATTTTTTGAAACCGACACCGTGGCGGCGGCTAGTTACCAGTACTTTTCAGTGCGTGAACCCGACCGTCTGGACGTGCACGTATTCTTTTTTGAAAAGACGGATGCCGGCTGGCAATTACTCGCCGGTTTATCGCCCGGTGAGCAAGCCGAGGGCAACCTACTCGCCGCCAAAACCTGGGCCGAGGGCGAGCCTAAACGCCGGGCAGACACATGGCGGTCGAGTTGCCTATCTAACAGCACACGCCTCACCGCCCCCGCGCCGGGCAACGCCCCGACCGAGACAGAAGCCCGCAACATCGTCGCGTCATGGCTAAGCGCCGTGAGTACGGGCAACGTCGCCAAGGCCCTGGCACTGAGCACTTGGCTCGACTCCGAAACCAGCCCGGCCCGGGTGTTGCGCAACCTGAGCTACGAAATGAGCGGTGCCCGCAAAGCCACATCCGCCGCCGCTATCCTCACGGTGGTCTGCGGCCAAACATGGACGACGGTGGCAGTACGCAGCCACACCGGCGACCCGCCGGGCACCCCGATCTATCCGGTAATCAGCACCCCGGCGGGACCTAAAATCCTCATCGAGGTCGATTGGTTCGCCAACGCCGGGCGCGGTCGCGAGTTTCTAAACGGCACGGCCTTGAGCCATCTGCGAAATCAGATCAACCCGGCCCTCGCCGACGAACTCCACGACCTCCTCACAAAACAGGCCGCTGCCATCGATCCATGAAGTCCTGAAATGAGGTTGCGACTGTCATTTGGGTTGTCATACGGGTTTGACAAATCCGTGAGGTGAGACAGAATTAGGATCACATGAAGACGGCATCCGTTCGAGACTTGCGCAATGACTTCCCACGTATTGAGGCGTGGGTTCATGAGGGCGAGTCAGTGTCCATCAGCAAACGTGGACGCATCATTGCCACGCTGGTGCCTGCTCTGGCGGCACCGATCGCCTCTGGCGAGCCCGCCAAGCCCGACATCATGACCCGACTGCATGCGACTTGGGGGGAACGGGTTTTCACCCTGAAGGAGGTGGCTGCGATGCGGGCGGAAGAACTGAAGGGCGAGGAGGGATGACCTGTTACGCGGACACTTCCTTTCTTTGCGCGCTTTATCGTTTGCAGGAAAACTCCGCTCAGGCGGCGGCCTATTTCGCCACAATGGCCGGACCCTTGGAGGTGACGACATTGTTGCTCTTCGAGTTCCGGCAATCGGTTCGGTTTCATATACGCCTGCACAGTCAGCATGCCAACAAACGATTCCCCAAAGCCCAAGGCATGAAAATGCTAGCTGACCTGAGGGCAGATTTGGTCAGTGGCGCGGTCGTGATTGTTCCATGTTCTTGGCCACAGGTCCATGCAGCTGCGGAACGCCTGAGTGAACTTTACACGGACGCCCGTGGGCACCGCGCTATGGATATCCTCCACGTGGCAACAGCTCAGGAATTGGGAGCCAAGGAATTCCTCACCTTTGACACCAACCAACGAATACTCGCCGCAACTGAGGGACTGCGGGTGCTTTTTTGAAAAGGCCAACGCCGGGCGCGGTCGCGAGTTTCTAAACGGCACGGCCTTGAGCCATCTGCGAAATCAGATCAACCCGGCCCTCGCCGACGAACTCCACGACCTCCTCACAAAACAGGCCGCTGCCATCGATCCATGAAGTCCTGAAAACCTCAGCGCGGCACCGCCATGGGTGTGGTGTCGGTGATAGTGGTGACGGATGGCTGGGTGGCACCCGGCGTGGCGTGAACCACAAAAATGCGCCGGTACTCATCCAGATATTTCAATTGGCGTTCGGTGAACGGAACCCAGTCGGGACCCTCCTTGTAGTAGAAATTCGTCTGTGCCATGTTATATGAGTTGACTTTCTTCACCGGCGGTACCCGCACGATTTTACCTGCCAGCACCTGCAATTTGTGCTCACCGGCTTGCACCGCAGTATCCACTGGCAGCAGGCTGAGCACCCGCGACTCCCCCCTGGGAAAGACCGCCGCTGCGTCATTGATGAGGACCATCCGGTAGGCAGGCTTGCTCGCCGGTGGGCCCGGCAAAACCACCACGATCGCCCGCTTGGTGCCGGCCGGAACCGCTACACTTGCCGCCAGACTGGGTTCCGGGTTTTTCGGATCGACCGTGGCGGTGTTGTAGAGCACCAGCGAGCCATTGACCGGTAAAGTGGTTTGCGCCTCAGAGAGCCCTTCAAGGATGAGCTTCAATTTTACCACCGCCCCCGCCTGGTCCCTCAAGTACAACTCCGCGGCGGGATGGACGGGGTCGTGCAGCACCGCTCGTATCTGCAGTGGCACAGCCGCCTCAGAGGATTGGGCATGAGCCACAATGGGCAAAAACAGGACGGTTAGAACCCAAAGAGATAGTTTAATGAGCATGAGTATTAGATTTCATTACTGGCAAGCCAGTGGAACGCGACGACGTTGATGCGCCGTCCGAAAGTCCGGTTGGCAAGAGCCGCCTTGGCATCGGTGTACACATTGAGCGAGGGCCGGTCAACAGAATCCACATATTCTGGCATGCGTTGTACCACCGCCTCGGCATAGGCGCGGGCAATGACCTTACCCTTGGCGTCCCAGGCCTCGCCACAAACGCGGATGACGAAAGTATCGCCATGCACAGTGGCGGCCGGTTCGAGCAAGCGCATCAACTCGCCTTGGCCGATAAATCCAGGAGCACCGGCGGCGGGATTACCGGCGACGGCCATCGGGGTTTTGTAGTTATAGAGTTTGGGGTCACTGACGTCGGCGACGGTGATGGGAACCTGCGACAGGAAATTGTCATTCACCCCGGACTTGCTGATAGCCGCATCCAACGCGCCGCTGCGGGTCAACTCGCTTTCCGTGCCGATCTGGCGGTTGACAAATTCCGAGAGCGAGAGGAACGGCCCGCGCAAGCGCACTTGCTCGACGATACTCGTGGCGAGTTGCTCGATTTGGGTTTCGGTAAGTTCATGGCAGCCATTCCATGCGTTGGTATTGAGGTTGTCTATCTTGCTCGAATCGGGCTGCGAATTCGAACCGCCGCCGTTGAGCAAGGACATGCCGGGGATCAGGATACCGGTGGCGGCCTTGGTTTGCAACGCAGCGGTTTTTGCCCACAATGTCACCAACTGGCCTTTATTGAGGGTTGCAAGCATGGCTTTCCACGCCTGCACGCTCATTGAGTTGACGTTGAACGGGCCACGAAGCATCTGGTATTCCGCCGCCATCTGATAGGCGGTATTGCTTGGTTGGCTAGAGGAAAAAAGTTCTGATTTGGCGGCCTCGATCGATTTACCGGCGGGCAGATGTGGCTCGAACCCCTGCTCTGGCAACACGCGTTTCCCATCCATAAATTCACTGAACACCTGGTCCGGCGTGACCGTGCCCGCCGTGGCGAAAGTCGAAAAATAAAATCTATCATAGAGGGCGTGGTTGGCTAGCACCGAGTGGTCGAGCAAGGCGTAGGCAGCCACACTCGCATCGGTCTGGCTGACCTTGTTGGTGGACATCAGGGGCGAGACCATCGAGTTGGCGACGGGCTGGACAAAGTTGGGCAGATAGAAAGACGTTAGGGCGTTGGAGCGGCGGAAGTCGGCGATAGTTTGCAGCGGGCCGACAGGCAACTCGAGATAACTGCCGGACTTGATGCCGCGGCCTCTGCTTTTGTCGGTGCTATTGCCGGTGAGGTATGGACTGCGGTTGGTATCGTCCACTTCGAGATAATCATCGAACGAAGCACCCATGGGCTGTAAGTTGAGTTCGTGGGAATGGGCGCAGAGTTTTTCCTTACTCAGGTCTATGCTAACGACCGTGCGGGCGGGATTGTTGAACAGGAATGGCTTGCCCGCCAGACGCCCGTCCCGCAATGCGTTGAGGGCACCGCCCGCCACGCTGCGTGTGCCGGTTTCATAAACGCCGCCGTTGGTGGTGTGGGCGTAGGCAGAGAACACCGCCACGGTTTTCGCAGCGGCATGGTTGGAGAACCAGGCTTCAGGCGTAATCGTATTGGACACATGAGCAGAACTGGCTTGGAAGTCCCCGCTGGCCGGATAGTGATAGACCGTGGGAAACACGGATTTGAGGGTGGCATCGGTTGCGTATTTGAAATTGAGCCCTCCGTATTTCTTGGTGGCGCCGTTGGAGATGATTGTGGCGAGCACTTGAAACTGGCCGCTAGGATCCATAGGCGGCTTTTGTATGGCGAAATCCATACGCACCGTATCGGTGGGCTTCAAGCCGAGCACCTTGAACACACCGTCGCTCTGTTCCGCTGGCGACAAGCTGTAGTCGTCCGGTGAGAGCACGTCCATATCGTAGCCAAACGCGCAGCCCTTGTAGCCGGGGCTGGCCTTCACAAACTTGCCATTCAAATCCCTGTCATTGGTAATCCATGAGCTGTCATCGCCTTGGCTGAAAATTGTGTGCGGATCCATATAGATTCCGCAGACCATCGTTTGGCCGGGTTTCATGATGATCGGACCGGACCGAGTGGTTGTTCCGGCGGTGTAATCCGACCAGTTGGCGATGCCGAGAATGAACTTCCTGTCCTGGCTTAGATTGTCATTCCAATACAACGAGTTCAAGGACACTAGGCTGGTATTTTGCGCCACACCATTAACGTAGAACTTGAACGCAACAGGTACGTTTTGGAAGGATACATCCAATTCATCGAACGAGAGGTTGATATTGTATGGGTTGTGCAGGGTGATGAGGGGGGCTAAAATCAGGTGCCCCATGTACTTCAGATCGGGACTTTGCGCGGTGAGCAGCGGCGTCCACATGCCATGGCTTTCGCGGGCCACAAACGTCAGGACGAGTTCCACCTTGGCGATGACCGGTCCCGGGAGGAAAGTGGTGGGATTTGTCTGGCTTGTGATCTCGACATCTTTCACCGGTAGTTTGGTGACAATCGATGGGTTGGTATCGCGATTGGTGATACTGCGGAAGATATTATAGTAGCTCGACAAAGTGCTCCAATACGGGTCGGAGTCGCCGGTGGGGAGTTGGGCTGATTGATAGAGTTGTTTATTGGCGAATTCGCTGGGGAGGGTGGTGTTCATCTCGAACACGCTGGACAAGTCTTGCTTGAGGCCACCATGGCGCGCATCCGTCATCACCCCGAGCGAGTAGGGCGTCACGTCATTGCGGAACGCTTTGATCTTGCCGGTAGCATCGGCCAGCAAGTTCGCCTGGTCCAAATCGGTGATTTTCGGGATGCTGGCGTCCGCGGCGTTGAAATTCGCTGCGGTGTCGTCCTTAGGCATGAATGTGAGGTGTTCGCCAGTGATTGACTTGACGACGCTGGGGTCTGGGCGATGGCCGGCGAGCAGGGCGCGTTTTTGGGCGAGAGTGGTGTTGAGGCTCGGATCGCGGTACTGATTGATGCGGGCTTTGGCTGACTCATCGGCCACATGCCAAGCCAAGGCGCCTTGGAGCTTGGTTCGGTCGCGGGTGACCGGCACCTTGCCGGCTCTCACCTTGGCGGTGGCGTCGGCCTTGCCACCCAGTGCCGCGTCGCCGACCAATTCGATGGTATCGCCGGTCCACTCAGCGGAGCCAAACTCCTGAGCGGTGGCCGCCAGCGGATCGATACTAGAGACTAACCAACGCTGGAAGCGCTTGGTTTTCTCCGCGCGGTAGTTCAGCCCGTTGCTGCTAGGGTTAAAATCCCACGACTGCCAAGCGCCCACGGTGTTGGGTTTGGCGGGATTGACCGCCAGAATCTCGGCCGGCGCGCTCACCGTCTTGTCCGGCCCCAATGATCTCTGCAACTCACCGATAGCCAGCATGACGGCCAAGCGGGCGTTGTTGCGTGCCGTCGCCATCGCTTCGTTATTACTGGTGTCACGCAGGGCAATGCCCGACAAGCTCAACAGTCCGACCACCAGCAGCGTGAGCAAGACCATCAGGGAAAGGGTGATCACCAAGGCAAAACCTCGGGACCGTAAATCACGTGTTGGATTTTTCATGAGAGAATCATCGGTTGTGGAAAATCGCTCCGCTGCACTTTGTAATTACAACGTCACAGACGATTCTTACCCGCGTCTTTACACCCCGCAACTCCTATTATCAAAAAAAAGGAACTTTTCTTAGGCAGCTGTAGGAATAACTGCATCTCTTATTGACCTAGTTTCACGAAAAATAATTCTTGCACCACCCCGGGATGTGGGAGACGGCGTCATTCATCGTATTTACAATGTAAGTTACGGCATCCTGCCGCCGGTGGCCACCTCTCCTTGAGGGCGGCATCACTCGCCGAAGCCGGCGTCTTCGAGCAAACCAGCGGCCTTCACCGCGTCGTTGGCCAGCACGTCGCAGCGTTCATTTTCGGGGTGGCCAGCATGACCTTTCACCCAATGCCAACGGATCGTGTGCGGTTTGATGGCGGCGAGCAGGAGCAACCACAGGTCGCGGTTTTTCACCGGTTGTTTGGCGGCGGTCTGCCAGCCGCGGCGTTGCCAACCGGCGAGCCAATTTTTATCGAGGGCGTCGATGAGGTACTTGGAATCCGAGTGGAGGTCCACCTCGCAAGGTTCGCGGAGCAATTCGAGCGCGGCGATGGCCCCGCGCAATTCCATGCGGTTGTTGGTGGTCAGGCGGTAGCCGGCGGCCATTTCCTTGCGGTGCGTGCCGCTCACCAGCACCACCCCGTAGCCGCCGGGGCCCGGATTGCCCTTGCAGCCGCCATCTGTATAAATCACCACGCGTTTCATCGGGCGGGAACGTGGCGTAAGGAGCGCCACTTGCCAAGTCGCGCGTGAGAGCATCGAACATTCTGACTTCTGTGGATCGGTTCATGGTCTTGGCCTTTCCACCTTCCTGCCGCCCTTTGCACCACGGGCATGACCGCGCTTCATCGCTACTTTTTGCAACTATCAGAGATGCGGCCCCTCCAACTCACTTGGCGGGTTTAGGCTTGCCTGTCGGCTTGGATCCGGGTTGTTCGTTGGCGAACTGGTCGTCATCCTTGAGTTCCTTTTTCAAGCGGTAGAGTTCGGCTTTCAACTTGGCTAAACTGCCGGCCTCGGCAGGATCCTGATAAATATTATGCAGCTCAGCTGGATCCTTGACGAGATCATACATCTCCCATTGGTCGATTTTCCAAAAGTATATCAGCTTGTGAGTCTCGGTGCGCACACCGTAGTGGGCACGGGTATTGTGGTCGCCGGGATCATGATAGTAACGGTAATACCAACTGCTGCGCCAGTCGGCGGGCCGCTCACCATGAAGCAAAGGCACCAGACTGCGGCCCTGCATATCGGCGGGCACCGGCAGGCCCGCCGCTTGCATGAAAGTGGGTGCGAAATCGACGTTGACGCCCATGGCCAACTGGCTCGATCCGGGCTTGGTGACGCCGGGCCAGCGGACGAGGAAAGGCATTTTGATAGACTCCTCATACATAAAGCGCTTATCGTAGAGGCCGTGGTCGCCGAGGAAAAACCCCTGGTCGCTGGTGTAGATGACGATCGTGTTCGCGGCCAATCCAGACTGGTCCAGATAGTCGAGGAGACGACCGACGTTATCGTCCACCGATTGGACGCAGGCGAGGTAGTCCTGCATGTAGCGCTGGTATTTCCACTTCAGAAGCGCGTCGCCGGTCAAGCCGGTGGGCGGCGGCCCTTTGGTGTCGTTAGCATTAATGTTTTCCAACACCTTTTGGGTACACTGGTGGATAGCGTCGGTACGGCCGGTGTAATCATCGCGCAAAGTATCGGGCTCGGGGATCACCTTATCGGCAAACATCGCCTTGTGTTTCTCGTCGGGCTGCCAATTGCGATGCGGCGCCTTGTGGTGGCACATCAGGAAAAATGGCTGGTCCTGGGGGCGGTTCTTGAGAAACTCGATGGATAAATCGGTGAGAATGTCAGTGACGTAACCGTTGATGACGCGGCGGCCGCCGGCCTCCAAAAACGCCGGATTGAAATAGTCACCCTGGCCCGGCAGGATCGTCCACTTATCGAAGCCGGTGGGATCGCTCTCAAGGTGCCATTTTCCGAACATGCCGGTGTAATAACCGGCGGCTTGCAAATACTTCGCGACGGTAGGTTGCGACCCATCGAAGCGGTTGAATACCGGCACACCGTTGAGATGACTGTATTTTCCCGTCAGAATACAAGCGCGGCTCGGCGTGCAGATCGAGTTGACGCAAAACATGCGCTCGAAGCGCATGCCCTCCTTTGCCAAGCGGTCGATATTGGGCGTCTGATTGATCCGGCTGCCGTACGCGCTGATGGCGTGAGCGGCGTGGTCGTCGGCCATGATGTAGAGGATGTTAGGGCGTTTGGCATCGGCGGCCTGGAGTGCGGCCAGCGGTGCGAGCAGCACGGTGGCGAGGAGAATGAGCGATGATTGCATGGCTGGCAGATGGGCTGAGATTAACGGGTGGGCCCGGCATGGTGCCCGGTTGGTGCGCTTGTTGTAGCTTCGTTTTAGGTCCTTGTCCATGCCCAAAACCTCGGGACTGCGGCGCATCAGGGCGGGTTTTTGCACGGAGCCTGGATGATGGGGCCGCCTAGTCCCAAAAAAAATTGCGCCGACAAAGAAACATTCGGAATCATCACTCCTTACAAAAAACCAACCCCAAACCATCGAAGGCAAAGAATGGTCTGCGGATGCGAGACCTGGTCCAATCAACCGCCTGTAACATTGGAGGCATGAGGGTATCCTACGCTTAGGACAACCCAATTCCTCACTGATGAACGCGGCCAGAAGGTCGCCGTCGTGATTCCTATTGCTGACTGCGAGTCACTTATGGAGGATGTTGCTGACCTTTCGGCAGTCGCGGAGCGTAGAGACGACGACCGAATCTCCCTCAACGAACTCAAGAAACAACTGTCCGCCGATGGCCTCTTACCGCGTTGAGATACCAAGTCTGCTGCCAAAGACCTTCGGGGGATCGACCGGAAGTGGATTCCGAGGGTTGTGGCGGCCATTGAAACCCTAGAGTCGGACCCACGACCGTCCGGCTGTAAGAAGCTCGTGGGTTCCGTTCACACTTACCGCCTGAGGATTGGGGACTACCGCGTGGTCTGCGATATTCACGTTGTCAGGTGGGTCGCTCTGGGAAAGTCAAAAGGAGAAGTCGCCGTGGCCGCCCGGCAACATAGACCAAGCAATCCAAGAACCACTCAAAAAAACAGAAACTTCTTGGCAGAACGGCGCGGGTAGGTAAATTCTGCGGCGAGCCACTCTTTCATGAATCCATTTCCCGCTGTTGACCCCATCCCACTACCGGCACCTGTGTTGCTTTTCAAGGGCTTGCACATTCTCACGCTGGCACTGCATTTCATCTCAGTCGAGTTGCTGCTAGGTGGCTTGCTGGCGGCCACTTGGTTGAATTTTTACGGTGCCACGCGGCGCCAGAACCCCGCGACCGGCTTGCGCTTGACGGCTGCGGCCGCGCTGGCGAAGCGTTTGCCGGTGGTCATGACCTATGTGATCAACCTCGGGGTGCCGCCACTATTGTTCGCACAGGTACTCTACGGCCGGGCGCTGTACACCAGCAGCGTGCTCATTGGCACCTACTGGATCGCGGTGATTTTCCTCCTGATGGCCTGTTACTGGCTTATCTACCAATTCGCTGCGGGTGCCGAAAAAGGCCGGGCCGCCTGGTGGCAGGGCTTGCTAGCATGGCTGCTGGCTGGTGCCATCGCCAAAATTTATGTTACAAACATGACGCTGATGCTACGGCCCGAGGTGTGGGGGCAAATGTATGCCACGACCGCGACTGGCACCCAACTACCGCCACACGATCCAACAGTTTTTCCGCGCTGGCTGTTCATGATGGCGGGCGGGTTATGGGTGTCGGGCATCTGGATGGTCTGGTTGGCCGGTCGCCGCGTGTTTGAAGAACCCGCGCGCAAGTATCTCGCCGCCAACGGTGGCCGCCTCGCCGTGGTCATGCTCATCGCCCAAGCCGTTGCCGCTGCCATGGTCTTGCGTGCCCAGCCACAGTCGGTCCGCGACGCCCTGGCCGCCAATGCGCTCGCCCATTATGCGGGCCTCGCCTGCCTCGGAATCGCTGTCTTGATAGGCATATTCGGGCTATGGGCGGCACTGAAACAACCCCTCAACCGGGCGGCCGGATGGACCGGGGCGGCGTTGTTATTGGTTGGCATATTGGGGATGACAATCTATCGGGATGCGCTGCGGGACCTGACATTGCTGGGCAATGGGTATGATGTTTGGCAGCGGGAGGTTGCCACCAACTGGGGGGTGGTGATTCTGTTCCTGCTGCTGTTTGTGGCCGGACTAGGCGTGGCGGGTTGGTTAATTTCGGTGATGATGAAAGCCAAACGAGTATCGGAAAATGTGAACCCATGAGCCACGACGATTTTAACACCCATTCGCAAGAGCCGATGGACATTTCCCAAACGGCGAGTCGCCGCACTTTCGCCAAGGTGGTTGCCGGCGGCGTGGGGTTTTGTTATGCGGCGGCCATCGGCTACCCCGTGTACCGTTTCCTGAATTCCCCGGTGGAAAAAGCCACCCTGGCCGCCGCCGTTAGTGAAATCTCCTTGAAGGATGCGCAAAAACTTGCGGCCGGCACTGCGCTCATCTTCAAGTTCGGCGCGGAACCCTGCCTGCTCATCCACCTGCCAGATGGTAAATGGGTGGCCTTGAGCGCCAAGTGTACCCATCTGGGATGCACCGTGCAGTACGAGTCTGACAAACAGCGCATTTTCTGCGCCTGCCATGGCGGCACCTACGATCCGACCAATGGCCACAATATTGCCGGGCCGCCACCCAAGCCGCTGAAGAGTTTTGTGGTGAAGGAAGTGACAGACACCGCAGTGGTTGTTTCTAGAGTATAAAAACGCAACATGAACTCTCTGATTAATGCCGTTTACGCATGGGCGAACCAACGCCTCGACCTCGATGACATGCTGCGTTTCGCGAGGAAAAAAACCGTGCCGGAACACCGCCATTCAGCATGGTACTACTGGGGCGGTGTTACCTTGTTTTTCTTTCTGGTGCAGGCCATCAGCGGCGTGTTGCTGTTGCTCTATTACCGGCCCGGCCCCGATGCCTATGAATCGGTGCGCCAAATCACCTATGATATTCACTTCGGATGGTTGATCCGCTCCACCCATGCGTGGGCCGCCAACTTGATGTTAGTGTCCATCTTCGTCCACATGTTCTCGGTATTCTTCATGAAGGCGTACCGCTGCCCGCGTGAATTCGGTTGGTGGAGCGGCATCGCACTGCTGATGATGGCCATGGTCTTCGGGTTCAGCGGCTACCTGATGCCCATGAATGAGCTAGCCTATTTCGCCACCAAAGTGGGGCTGGAAATCCCGGCCTCGTTTCCGGTGATCGGCCCGGTGATGGCCGATTTGGTGCGTGGCGGTCTCGAGGTCAATGAATTCACGGTGCACCGGTTTTTCGCACTGCATGTGGTGGTGTTGCCCGCGCTGTTTGTTCCATTGTTAGGGTTTCACCTATGGCTGGTGCAGAAGCACGGCAATGCCCTGCCGCCAAGCGAGCAAGCGCGTCCAGTGGCACAACGCCGCAGCATCCCGTTTTTCCCTAACTTCATCATGAAGGATATGGCGATGTGGCTCATTGCGCTCAACGTGTTGGCAGTGCTGGCGGCGATGTTTCCGTGGGACTTGGGGGCTGCGGCAGATCCGCTCAAGCCGGCACCTCGGGGGATTCATCCGGAATGGTATTTCATGAGTCAATTTCAGGTTCTCAAGGTATTTGGCAACTGGCTGCCAGGTGCGGCGGGGGAAATCCTCGGTCTGGTGTGGTTCAGCCTGGGCATGCTGATGTGGTCACTCATTCCTCTCTACGATCCGACGCAGGAAAATGGCCGACGCGGCCGGCGTGCCACCTATTTCGGATTGCTGGCATTGGTCATCCTGATTCTAACAACCGCGTGGGGGTACTGGGCCATTCAACTCGAAACCCGCCCGGCAGCGGCTGCCGCATCGGCCAGGCTGAGTGTCTCACCCGATACTGCTGACATAGGCGATGCAGGAACGAGACAGGAAGAGGCGGCGGGCAGGATGCCTGCGCCAGGTGGTCCGGGCATCCTGCCCGGAGCCTCTCTTCAAACAACCCATAGTGTAAGTCAACAGTATTGGGCGTCGCGCCCACTCCCACACTAGGCAACTCCCAAATAATTTTCGAGCACTATGAACTATCCATTCTGGGACGTCCCTCATATCGGCAGCGGCTGGGTGATTGGCTTGATCGCCATTTTTCACATCATGATCTCGCACTTTGCGGTGGGCGGCGGGTTCTATCTGCCGCTAGCCGAACGCAAAGCCTTGAGCGAAGGCCGCGAAGATTGGTTGCAAACATTGCGTGCCCACTCCAAGTTTTTCCTCATTCTAACAGGCGTGTTCGGCACCGTTTCCGGCGTCGGCATCTGGTTCGCCATCGGCCTGGCCAATCCCGAGGGCACCAGCACCTTGATCCATAACTTTGTCTTCGGCTGGGCCATCGAGTGGGTCATGTTCATGGTCGAACTGAGCACCGCAATTGTCTATTACTACACATGGGGCAGAATCCCTAACGAACTACACCTCAAGGTCGGTTATGTTTACGCTGCCGCTTCGTTCCTCACCTTGGTAGTCATTAACGGTATCCTCGGCTTCATGATGATGCCCGGCGAATCATGGCTGGCAGTGGCCGGCACCGGCCAGGAATCCAGCCGGTTCTGGCAGGCGTTTTTCAATCCCACCTACTGGCCGAGCCTGTTGCTGCGCAGTGCGGTGTGCGTGTCGCTGGCCGGTATCTGGGCCTTGGTAACGTGCAGCCGGATAGATGGCGAGGCCCAGCCACGCTTGAAAACCGAGTTGGTGCGCTGGAGCGCCAAATGGCTCATTCCCTCGTTTGTCGCCATGCCGTTTATTCTCGGCTGGTATTTATGGACAGTGCCGGAATCGCAGCGTGCCCTGTTGCAATTAGGCATGACCACTATTGGCACCGGTGCCTTCACGCAGGTGACGCGCGTGGCCTTAATCATGGTGCTGAGTTCGGCCACTGTGGTTGGAGTCGTGTATTTTCTGGCCTGGCGATTGCCCTTGTCGTTTGGTCGTGCGCATGCGCTGGCTGTGTTGTTTCTCGGCCTGGTGGTCACGGCCGCCGGCGAGTACTCACGTGAAATGCTCCGCAAACCGTATGTGATCGGACGCCATATGTATTCTAACGGCGTGCGCACCAGCGATGTCGCTAAATTCAACCGCGATGGCTACTTGCCTAACTCCCCGTGGTTGCCCGCTAATGCCACGGTGCTCGAGCAAGGCCAGTGCATGTTCCGCGGCCAGTGCAAGGCCTGCCACACCGCAGACGCCTACCGCTCGATGAAAGGTTTACTGGCGGGACGCGACCGCGAAGCCATCAGCCGACTGCTAGCCATCCTCCACGATGCCAAACCTGATTCGCCATACAAGGCGTTCATGCCACCGCTGGTCGGCACCGCCGGGGAAATCACCGCTCTCGGCGACTACCTGGCCGACCTCACAGCGGCGCCCGGCCAGGATACCAAAAAGTAATCTACTGCGGATCGGCTACGGTAAAATCCGGCGCATTTGACAGAAGCGCCGCAGCCGGGAAGTATTTACCGGCACAATTACGAGCATGAACAAGTATATCATATCCATGATCAGCGGAATCCTCGGCAGCACACCTGCAATGGCACAAGCCGAGAAATCACCCGCCTTTGTAGCACCGGAACGCGGTTTCATCAGCTCAACACCCGCAGATACTTGGGAACATGGTTTGATCTCCGGCAACGGCAGCATCGGCGCCAATGTGATGAGCCGCCCACTCCAGGAAACCGTCATCTTCACCCATGAACGGCTATTTCTGCCGCAAGGGCCGCCGCACATGCCGCCAGACAATGCCGCACGACTGTTTGAAATTCGCAGTCTAATCGATCGCGGTTTGTACAAGCAAGCGACGAACCTACAGTTTGATCTATCCAAACAAGAGGGATTCATGTATCCCGATCCGTTCGTTCCCGCCTTCGACCTCAACATCGGGATGAACACGGGTAAAGATATCAAGGATTACGTTAGATCCGTGGATTTTCTGACCGGGGAAACCACAGTCCACTGGGCAGACAGCCACGGCGTGTACGAACGTCGCCTATTTGTGTCGCGTGCCGACGGGGTGGCGGTGATGCTCATCACCGGACCGGGCCAAGGGGCTGTGGATTGCACGCTGGCGCTTAGCCCTCGGCAAGTGGATGAGAAACTCGGTGCCAGAACGCACAAACAATCCGATGAGGTATTCAAGGAGCATGTCTCGAACATCAAGACCCACGCCGAGAAGTCATGCCTAACCTATAAGAACACATTTTCCAAAGCCTATCCTGGCAGCATTCACGCGCTGGAAGGTCTAGCCAGCGTGGTCACTAAAGGTGGCAACACCGCAGCCCAGGGCGACTCCCTGGTGGTCACTGGTGCGGATCAGGTGCTGGTGTTAGTTGATATCCGGATGATCTATGACCCGGCAGTTTCTCAGTTGGAAGACAGCGCCAAGCACCTAGCCGCCATGGGGACGGATTATTCTGCGCTGCTCAAGCGCCACGCCGCCATCCACGGGGATTTATTCAAGCGCGTACGCCTGGATCTCGGCGGCGGCGCTGACCGCCAACTCACCACCGAAGAACTGCAGGCCAAGTCCACCAATACACAACTCAACATGGCCCTCATCGAAAAGGAATTTGATGCCGGCCGCTATAATATCATCTCCGCCACCGGACAACTCCCGCCAAATTTGCAGGGTGTGTGGGGCGGCACCTATGTTCCCAGTTGGGCCAGCGACTACACCCACAACGGCAATGTTCCCTCCGCCATCGCCAGTACCTTGATGGGCAATACTCCAGAGCTGATGCTGGCCTACACCTCATATATCGAGTCGATTGTCCCGTGGCTGGAAATCAATGCCAAAAACATGTTTGGCGCACGCGGCGTGGTATTGCCATCGCGCTCCACCACCAACGGCTTCAACAATGCCCTCGCCAATGATTTTGCCGGCGGTTTCTGGGTCGGCGGCGCGGCGTGGGCCGCACATTTTTTCTATGATTACTATGAGTACACCGGCGACCGGAAGTTTCTAGCGGAACACGCGCTACCCTACATGCAAAAGGCAGGGCTGTTCTTTGAGGACTATTTGTATGTAGGTGCGGATGGCAGATATGTGTTCTCACCCACACAGTCACCAGAAAATTTCCCAAAAAACACCGGGTCCCAAGGTACTTTCAATGCGACGATGGACATAGCCGCCGCCAAGCAATTATTTAACAACCTGATCAAAGGATCCGAGATACTAGGAACCAACCGCGATAAGATCGTGCTGTGGAAATCCATGCTGGCTAAAATGCCGGACTATCAGATCAGCGACGAAGGCTTCGTCAAGGAATGGGCTACCCCTAAACTCACCGACGACCTCAACCACCGCCACTCATCGCAACTTTACGCACTCTATGACGGCATCCCCGACGA
Source organism: Verrucomicrobiota bacterium (assembly GCA_037133195.1). Taxonomy (GTDB): domain Bacteria; phylum Verrucomicrobiota; class Verrucomicrobiia; order Verrucomicrobiales; family Akkermansiaceae; genus Luteolibacter. Next base: position 39,358 of record JBAXOP010000006.1, read on the forward strand.
GATTGCCAATAACCCCAAGCTCAAGGACGCCTTCAAACACATGATCGAGCTGAAACTCCAACGCCATTGGAGCGGCAATACCATCGGCTTCATGTCCTTCGGGTTGGTGCAACTCGGCCAGGCATCCACCAGCCTGGGCGAACCCGACCTTGCCTATCAATGCCTCATTCCCCTGGTGAACCGCTACTGGCTGAGCAACCTCGCCTCGACGCATAATCACAAATCCCTGTTCAACATGGATATCAGTGGCGGCATGCCCGCAGTCATTATTAAAATGCTCGCCGCCTCCGAACCTGGCCACCTCAAATTGCTGCCCGCAGTGCCGACCGCCTGGCCCACCGGTGAAATCTCCGGCGTGGCATGCCGCGGCCAAATCACCCTCACCCACCTCGCATGGAACAAGGGCCTCATCAATGTGCGCCTGCTCTCCGCCATCGACCAAACGATCCGTCTGGAAGCCGCTGGTAAAACCCAGCAAGTGACACTAACCGCCGGCAAGGAAGTCGCGCTTGAGATTCACACTCCCTGATCAGCACGGCGCGGCCAGCGCCTGCGCATCGTTGCGCATGCGCCGCATATCAGCGGCCTCCAGCGTTAGATCGGCGGCGCTGGAGTTATCGGCCAACTGACTGAGTGTGCGCGTGCCGCACAAGACATGGGTCACACCGGGTTGGGCTACGGTCCAGGCGAGCACAAGTTGCGAGAGAGTGCAATCATACTTGACCAACAGGTCTTGCCAAGCGCCAAGCATAGCGAGCACGCGACTGCGATTGGCTGGAGTGAACCACGGGTTCCAGGCATCGTTGCTGCGGAATTCATCAGGGCGAAACACCCGCTCCATCCCGACTTTGCCAGTCAATAACCCCTGCTCGAGCGACATATAGGTGAGAGTGGCTATCCCGTTTTTCTCACAGAACGGTAAGATCTCTTCCTCCGCATCGCGGCACAGTAGCGAATAGCGGAATTGATTGCTAACAATCGCAGCACAGCCAAGATATGCCTCTAACTCATCGAGCGATACATTGCAAACACCGATCTCACGTATCTTCCCCTGCGCCTGCATTTTGAGCAAGCAGGCCATGCTGTCCTCAACGGGCGTTAACTCTGGCGGCATCGCGGGCCAATGCGCCTGATAGAGGTCGATGTGGTCGGTGGCTAGACGCCGCAAGCTATTTTCTATCTCCAGCTGCAAGGTGTCCGGCCGCAAGCTGCGGTTCATCTTTTTGCCATCGAAGTCGGCAAAAAACGAGCCCCGTGT